>JAURZO010000116.1 GCA_030653405.1 Zwartia sp.
GCGGACATCCCTCGTGTATGGTCACATCAATCAATTAATAAACTGGGTGTAGTATCCATACCAAACGTAGAGTCCGAAAATGTCAACGAAGGGAATTTCAAACGCTACACACCATTTCAGATCGTGGACTACTTCTATAAATCAGTCGATAATCTTGAACAAACACTAACCACAATAGAAGGTTTTCCAGGCGGCAGAACATTGCGTGACCCGCAGTCAGGACGAACTGTAGAGGATCTAAAGAAAAAACTGAATGAAATCAACCGATATTGGATTCTAGATTTTGATAATTACGCCCAAGTCAATTTTCGACCAAACGAGATTGAGAAGCTGTCTGCAGAGATTCAACTGAAAGAGCTGAAAGTTCGCCAAAATGAGTGGCTTGCTCAAGCAAGCATCTATCGAAAATCGCTCAGCGACTATGACGTACTCAAGGAACAAAAAGAAATTTCCGGTTTTCCTAATAACGACTCAAGAAACGGGCAATCGAATGCCTTGCAACTTCAGGGAGATGCTGTTCAACGGCTCATAAATCTAGGCAGTCAAAACAAGGACGCCGAGTTTCGCCAAGAACTCACACTCAAGCGCGTCAATGCTGAAATTAAAGCCACAACTCTGGAGATGGAAATTTCACGCTTATCGAGACGCATTAGTGGTATTTCTAACACAGCAGCCAAGGAGCAAAAGGCGACAGTGCAACTTGATGCCTATGCAAAAGAAATATTGACGCAACTCCAGACAGTATCATCTAGCGTAAAGAGAATCCAATCCGTTCAAATGAGCAAATTCACTGATGATGATGGACTTCTTTATATCGGCAGCAATATCAGCGAGCGTCCAGCAAGCAGTTTAAGGACATGGGTTGCGGTACCTGGAGCGTTATTGCTGATTATTTTTGCAATATGGCTGATGCTTATTGGAATAAGACGCTACGGAATGCCGACCCGTACACTGCATGTCTAAATAGAGAATTAAACTTACAAGCACTAAAGATTCTTCTCAGCGAGAAATCGAAAACCAAGTCATCTGGACCCTAGCTCTCCTGAAATGAATCTAACTGAGTCGGTTAAACAAGTTCACTCTGTAAAGTTGGAGAAATATTGCTCAGAATTTTGCACTCTTAAAATCAATATTGACTAAAAGAGTCGTATCGCTAAGGGAGGCACCAATCAGGAACATCCCAAGCAATACAATCAGGCTGCAGCGACGCTATCCATCGGCTGATTCGTCATGATTGCCATGAGACGCGCGATTTCTTCGCGCAGCTGACGACGATCCAGGACCATATCGATGGCGCCCTTTTGCTGTAAAAACTCGGATCGCTGAAAACCCTCTGGGAGCTTTTCACGCACGGTCTGCTCGATCACTCGAGGTCCGGCGAAACCAATCAGCGCTTTGGGTTCGCCAATCACGACATCACCCATAAAAGCAAAGCTTGCGGAGACACCACCCATGGTTGGGTCCGTCAGCACGCTGATGAAAGGCAGTTTAGCGCCGGCGAGTTGCGTGAGCATCGCATTGGTCTTTGCCATTTGCATCAAGGAAAACAAACTTTCCTGCATGCGCGCGCCACCAGAGGCTGCCACGCAAATGAAAGGCACCTTGTTCTTGATCGCGGTCTGAACTCCCTGGACAAATCGCTCGCCCACTACCGAACCCATCGAGCCGCCCATAAACTCGAATTCAAAGCAGGCCAAAACACAAGGGACGCTTCGAATCGCACCGCTCACCACGACGATCGCATCCGTTTCACCTGTTTGACGAACGGCTTCTTGAACACGCTCGGGATACTTGCGAGAATCTTTGAACTTAAGAGGATCCATCGAACGCGTATTAGAACCAATCTCGACGCGTCCCTCGATGTCGAGCAGGGACTCGATGCGCGCACGAGAACCGAGACGCATATGATGATCACATTTTGGGCAAACGTTTAAGTTTGCAGCGAGGTCTTCGTTGTAGAGCACCGATTCACATGAGGGGCACTTGACCCACAAACCTTCGGGGACGCGCTTGGTTGAAGTGTCCTGTGTCTGAGTCTTATTGATTCGGGGGGGCAGCAGCTTGCCGAGCCAACTCATCGGTGACCTCCAGCAACGGTTGCATCAGCACTTGGTGCGCGTGCGACATCAATCGCCTGGCGAATACCCGCCAACCAACTTGCACCCGCATCAATGGCCGCCTGTGACTGCTCCGCATAAGGCAATCCGGCGGCTGCCTTGGTCATCGTATCGATCAGCTTGCTGCCGATCACCACGGCATCGGCCACGAGACTGATGCTTTGGGCGCTTTTTGCATCGCTGATGCCAAACCCGACACCAACAGGCAGCGCAACATGCTTACGAATGCCCTTGAGTCGCGTTGCGACATCGGCAGTATCGAGGTGACCTGCACCTGTCACACCATTTAGAGACACGTAGTACACATAACCACGGGCGATTTTGCCAACGGCACGAATACGCTCTTCAGTTGAAGTCGGTGCGAGCAAAAAAATCGGTGCAATATGGTGCTTGTTGAGCAGACCCACAAAGTCATCAATTTCCTCGGGCGGATAGTCCACAGTCAATAACCCGTCCACACCCGCGAGGGCCGCCTGTTCCGCAAAGGCTTGCTGTCCGATATTTTCAATAGGATTGGCGTAGCCCATCAACACGATGGGCGTGACCTGATCCTGCTTGCGAAAATCGGCAACCATGGCCAAAACATGCCTCAGTCCAATCCCCTGTGCGATCGCATGCTCAGCCGCGCGCTGAATCACAGGACCATCGGCCATCGGATCTGAAAAAGGAATACCAAGTTCGATCACGTCGGCACCCGCTTTGACCAATGCATGCATCAGCGGCACCGTCGTCTCGGGAAGGGGATTACCAGCTGCGATGTATGGGATCAGCGCAGCGCGTTGCTGTTGGGCTGCGCGATCAAACGCTGCTGCGATGCGGTCAGTGTGTTGAGCCATATAAATATGAAAGCCTTTAAATCTTTAGAGCACGATGCCCGCGCGTTGCGCGACCGTGTTGATGTCTTTATCGCCCCGTCCGGACAGATTCACCAAAATCACCTGATCCTTTGATAGGGTCGGGGCAAGTTTGGCTGCATAGGCCAGCGCGTGGGAAGTCTCGAGTGCGGGAATAATGCCTTCGATTTGGCAGCAATGATGAAAGCTTGCGAGCGCTTCGTCATCCGTCACGCTCACATAAGAAGCTCGGCCACTGTCTTTGAGCCATGCATGCTCAGGACCGACACCCGGATAATCAAGTCCTGCTGAAACGGAATGCGTCTCGGCGACCTGCCCGTTTTCGTCCTGGAGCACATAGGTCCGGTTGCCATGCAAAACACCCACACGACCCGCTGTCAGCGAGGCGGAATGCTTGCCAGTATCAACACCCTCGCCTGCGGCTTCAACGCCGACCAGCTTGGTGTTTTCAAAGGGAATGTAGGGGTGAAAAATGCCCATTGCATTCGAACCGCCACCGACACACGCCAAGACGTAGTCAGGCTGACGTCCAGCATACAGAGGCATTTGTTCGATCGATTCTTTGCCAATCACGGAGTGAAAGTTACGCACCATCATCGGGTAGGGATGCGGACCAGCTACGGTCCCGATAATGTAAAAAGTATCATCGACGTTGGTCACCCAGTCGCGCATCGCTTCGTTCAGTGCGTCTTTGAGTGTTTTAGAACCCGACTCAACTGGCACCACTGTCGCGCCGAGCAGTTTCATACGGAAAACGTTAGGCGACTGGCGCTTGACGTCCTCGCTTCCCATGTAGACCACGCATTCCATGCCGTAACGCGCGCACACTGTCGCAGTCGCCACACCGTGCTGACCCGCGCCAGTTTCTGCAATGATGCGTCGTTTACCCATGCGGCGCGCCAACAAAGCCTGACCCAGGCTGTTGTTGATTTTGTGTGCACCTGTGTGATTCAAGTCTTCGCGCTTGAACCAGATCTGCGCGCCACCGAGCTCTTCTGACCACCGACGCGCGTGGTAGACGGGGGTTGGCCGCCCAACGAAATGCTTGAGTTCGTATTCGAACTCGGCCAAAAACTCAGGATCGTTGCGATACTTGTCATAAGACAAGCGCAACTCTTCGATCGCCTGCATGAGAGTTTCTGCAGCGAATACACCACCGTAAGGACCAAAATGCCCTTTGGCATCGGGAAAGTCATAGGGTTTCAAGACCGGATCTCCTGATCAGACCGAGCTACACCGGCAACAATATGCCAAGCGTGTGACGCAATCGATAAAACTTCCACTAAAGCGGTGATTTTAACAGTCTGCCGCTCGAAAAGCCGCAGCTAATCCCTCAAAAGCCATCCAGAACACTAAGTGCCAGGCGAGCGCCGTTCAGCAAGCAACACACCGGCGACATCTCTTAATGCAACCAAAACGCGCTGCAACTCACCGCCATCGTGAATTTCGACAGTGAAGGACATGTAGGCCATGGAAGCTTTGCTATGTGTGTTGACACCCACCACATTCAATCGCAAGCGTGCGAACACCTCGGAGAGATCTCGCAGAAGACCGGCACGATCCTGCGCCTGAACATGCAAATCCACGGGATAGATCGATTGAGCTGGCGCTTCGCCCCAAGCCACATCGATCACCCGTTCAGGCTGTTTGGTTTGAAGTGCGAGAAAACTTGAGCAATCCGCGCGGTGAATCGAAACCCCCCGCCCTCGCGTGACAAAGCCTGAAATGGCATCAGGTGGCGCAGGTCGGCAACATCTGGCAAGCTGAGTCAATAAGGAATCGACCCCCACGACCAGCACGCCACTTTTACTACTATTTCCTGTCCGCTCGGTGCGCGCTGCATTCGACACAAGAGACTCGGCACTGAGCTCTGTTTGGGTCGCGACTGGCTGGAAGGCCGAATCGATTTGGCGCAGGCTGAACTCTTCTTTGGCCGCGGCCACATACAAATCATCCGCATGCGAAAAACCAAGTTGCTGCGCCAACTGCTCAAGATTGACTGCCGTTTTACCAAGGCGCTGCAGCTCTTTCTCAACCAGTGCCTGTCCCTGCGTCATGCGCTGCTGAAGCTCGATCGCATTGAACCAAGCACGCACTTTGGCACGCGCCCGTGGGCTGGCCAAAAAACCAAGCTGCAGATTGAGCCAGTCGCGTGACGGGCCGCCTGATTTCGTCGTGACAATCTCGACTGTCTGCCCCGTGTGTAATTTTGTTTGCAACGGGACCATGTGACCATCGATGCGTGCCCCCCGACAACGGTGCCCAAGATCAGTGTGCAAATGATAGGCAAAGTCCACGGGGGTCGCACCTGCTGGCAGCTCCACCACACGCGCCTGGGGTGACAGCACATAAATGCGCTCTTCAGGTGGACGCGAGATGCGCGTCGGGGGTTTGCGACCGGTCACCGTGCCTGAGTCGAGTGTCGAGGCTGCGGCCGTCCCAGTGCCGCCACCCGGACGACTCGCGGCATCGGTATTCCAGGCGAGCAATTGGCGCATCCACGCCAATTGCCGATCGTACTGACCTGATGCCGAGGTGGCATCAGCCGCAGGAGCACCCGGACGCGGCCCTTCTTTATAGCGCCAATGCGCCGCCATGCCGAACTCGGCAAACTCATGCATGGCGCGGGTGCGAATCTGGACCTCGAAAGGTCGGCCACTCGCATCTGCCACGACTGTATGTAACGAGCGATAGCCATTGGACTTAGGTCGCGAAATGTAATCGTCGAACTCGTCCACCATCGGCGCCCATAGCTCATGTACCAGTCCGAGTGCGCTGTAACAGTCACGCTCAGTCTGCACGATAATCCGCATCGCACGCACATCGAACAGTTCGCTGAATTCCAGATTTTTCTGACGCATCTTGTTATGGATGCTGTATAGGTGTTTTGGACGACCAGTGACATCGGCGGCGATGCCCATACGCTTTAAAGCGCCAGTGAGCTGCTCCACTGTTTCAGCAATGAAGAGCTCACGCTCGGCACGTTTTTCCTCAAGGAGTCCCGCGATTTCCTTGTACCGAACAGGATCGGTAAAACGAAAAGCCAGATCCTCCATTTCCCACTTCAGCTGCCAGATCCCTAAACGATTGGCAAGCGGCGTATACAGATCCAGTGTTTCTCTCGCAAGCGCTGGCTTGCAAGGCACCTTGGCACTCGCGTGCCAACGCAATGTTTGCAGTCGGGAAGCGAGCCTAAGCAACACAATACGCAGATCAGCCGCCATCGCCAACAGCATCTTGCGCAACATCTCCTTTTGCATCGGCGCATCGTCAAAGCCGTCGCTGGCTCCACTTGCGATACCACTCAAGCGCAACAGTTCGCGGGCGCCCTGAACCAAGCGACCGATCTCTTGCCCGAACTCTTCTTTGATGGGATCGGCATGACGTCCCTGCAACAGGTCTGGTTGCAAAACCTCAGACGAGGCAACAAGCAATGCGGCCGTGCGCGTGGCGGGATCGGCCTGCATCCCGGCCAGGATACTGGCTGATCCAAAGGCATGATCAATCAGCCTTTCACCGGAGGGCGTGCATTGCTCGCCAAGTGCCTCGGTTGCCCACTGTGCCGCACGGCGCAACAAAGCCTGATCGTCTTCTGTCATGTCGACGGTCAGGGCGTTCAGATCAAGAATCAGAGTGGGCGACACCAAGATTTCTAACCAAGAATCAATGAATGCGTACGCGTTTAAACAGCGGCAGTCACCACAATTTCAACCTTGTAGTCGGGGCCAGCCAAGCGGGCTTCGATCGTGGCGCGCGGAGGTGCGTTGCCAGCAGGAACCCAAGCTTCCCAAGCCTTGTTCATGCCATCGTATTCAACGATGTTTGCTACAAAAACCTGCGCCATCAAAATGCGGGTTTTATCCGTACCTGCTTCGGCGAGTAACTTGTCGATTGCAGCCAATACTTGCGCAGTCTGCCCTGTCACGTCTTGTGTCGTGTCGTCTGCAACCTGTCCGGCCAAGTAGGCAACGCCGTTGTAAACGGCCATGTCCGACAAGCGCTTTCCAACGTTCACACGCGTAATGTTGCTCATTGCATTTCCTTAAATTTTAAAAAAAGGGAGGAGAAATAAAAATGAAAAATGAAAAATGAAAAAATTACAAAATAAAAGTAATTGAAAACGGGGAAATCATTAGCATGACAGACTTCCGGATATTCGACAGATTAGGCCGGCGGCAGTTCAAACACTTGTCGCAAATAAGCCAAATACGCTTTGTCGTCACACATCGTTTTTTCAGGGGCATCAGATACCTTTGCAACAGGTTGGCCATTGCAGCGAACCATTTTCATCACAATTTGCAAGGGTTCATGGCCTAGATCATTGGTCAGATTTGTGCCGATACCAAAGGCTGTTTTACAGCGTCCCGCAAAACGCCGCGTCAGTTCGATAGCCCGAGGGAATGTTAACGCATCCGAAAAAATCAGAGTCTTTGTACGAGGGTCGACACGATTCGCTTTGTAGTGTGCGATCATGCGTTCGCCCCAATCAAAGGGGTCACCTGAATCATGACGCGCGCCATCAAACAATTTACAAAAATACATATCAAAATCCCGCAAAAATGCGGCGACGCCATAGACATCAGACAGTGCGATTCCTAGGTCACCCCGGTATTCTTTTGCCCATGTATCCAGAGCGAAGACCTGTGAGTCACGCAATCTGGGGCCGAGCGCCTGACAAGCCTGCAGGTATTCATGCGCCATCGTTCCCAACGGCAGCACGCCGTGCCGCATCGCGAACCAGACATTACTGGTTCCGGCGAAATGCTTACCCATCTGGGCCTTCATCGTGACCACGACTTCCTCGTGCCACTCGCGAGAAAATCGGCGTCGGGTGCCATACTCGGCCACTCGAAAATCATCCAGATCGGTCGCCTCGAGCACCAGCTTCATCTTGGTCTGAAGCCTTTTACGCCCCTCCTCCCAATCTGGATTTTTGCAGGTGTGTCGAAAATACACTTCATTCACAATCGCCAGGACAGGGATTTCAAACAAAATCGTGTGAAGCCAGGAGCCCTTGACTTGGATATCGAGCTCGCCAGGCAACGCCCCCTCAGTCACCGAAATACATTTTTCGGGCAAGTGAAACAAGCCCAGGAAATCAATGAAATCACTTTTAATAAACCTCAGCTCACCCAAGTAGGCCAGCTCTTCCTCGGTAAACCGCAATTGGCACAAGCTATGAATCTCAGCGCGAATTTCGTCGAGATAAGGGCGCAAGTTGACCCCGGCCGTGCGGCACTTATAACGATATTCGACCTGAGCCGCTGGAAAATGATGCAGTACGACCTGCATCATCGTGAACTTATAGAGGTCAGTGTCGAGCAGGGATTTGATGATCATGGGCTATTTTTAGCAATTTTTTTGAACATTAGCACAGCCACCTCGCACCTTAGGGGTATCCCGAACACAGAACACCGCTTTAGGTAAAATAAAGATCTATTAAATTGCACCTTGGTGAAGCACATGACGCACGTCGTGACCGAAAA
>JAURZO010000127.1 GCA_030653405.1 Zwartia sp.
GCACATTTTTAAAAGTTCGCAATCAATGCGACAACCACTAGGAGACATCAATGCTAAACGCGCTCATCAAGAAAACAGTAAAGAACGTATCACTCGCAGTCGGATTAACAATGCTCGTTGCTGCGAGCCCCTCGTATGCTCAAGGCAACTTCCCTAACAAACCTATTCGACTCATTGTGCCGTTTACTCCGGGTGGCGTAACAGACACGAGCGGTCGCCTGATCGCTGACCAATTATCCAAGCGCATCGGACAGCAAGTGATCGTAGAGAACAAACCTGGTGCTACTGGCAATATTGGTTCGGCACTCGTCGCAAACTCTGAACCAGACGGCTACACGCTGGTATACGGTTTTGATGGCACGATGGTGGTCAACCCCCATATCGCCGCCAGTATGCCCTTTGATCCCATCAAGGACTTCACCCCCATCGGAAAAATCGGTGAAACTGTCTTGATCCTCGTATCGTATCCAAAGTTTGAGGCGCAGACGCTTAAAGAAATCATTGCACTCTCCAAGCAACCTGGCAAATCTGTAACCTTTGGATCCTCCGGAATAGGCAGTCCGCAACACGTCGGCATCGAACTATTGAATCAAAAGACTGGCGCCAAACTTGTCCATGTGCCTTATAAAGGTGGTGGTCAAGCCATGATTGATGTTCAGGGTGGCAATATTCCGCTTGTCTTTACTGCAGTGGCAGGCGCCTATCCTCACATCCAAGCAGGTCGCATCAAAGCTGTTGCGGTTTCTAGCGAAAAGCGTGCGCCTTCACTTCCGGACGTCCCTACCTTCATTGAAAGCGGAGTACCTGATTTTGTCGTAAGTGGTTGGGTTGCCATGTTCGCACCTGCAAAGACACCCAAAGCTGTTGTGACCTATCTTAATAAAGAACTCAATGCTGTACTGAGCACACCTGACGTGATTACCAGACTTGAAAAAATGGGCATCACTCCAACACCTTGGACACCAGAAAAGTTTGCAGCTGAAGTCAAAGCCGACTACGAACGCTACGGCAAAGTCATCAAAGAGGCTGGTATCAAGGCAAACTAAATCAATCGGATAAAACAATCATGAAACACTCACTAAGGGAACGTCTTGCCCAGCCTGGGCTGATTACAGCTCCTGGCGTTTACGAGATGGTGTCCTTGAGACTCGCCGATCAGTTTGGATTTGATGCCCTATATATGACTGGCTTTGGTACCGTTGCTTCCTATTTAGGTTTGCCTGACGCAGGTCTGGCAACCTATACGGACATGCATAACAGAGTGACCGCCATGGCCGGCATGGCGACAACACCTCTCATTGCCGACGGTGATACGGGTTATGGCGGATTATTAAACGTCCACCATACAGTTAGGGGCTATGAGTCTGCAGGCGCAGCGGCCATTCAGCTTGAAGACCAAGAGTTTCCAAAAAAATGTGGTCATACGCCGGGAAGGCGCGTCATTGCAATCAAGGATATGGCGCAAAAAATCAAAGTTGCTACCGAAGCTCGTCAAAGTAAAGACTTCCTCATCATCGCGCGTACGGATGCACGCACGACATTAGGATTAGATGAAGCACTACGACGGGCTGACGCTTATGCAAATGCCGGTGCTGACATGCTATTTGTTGAGTCACCAGAGTCGCTCGAAGAAATGCGCATGATCGGTGAAAGATTTGATTTGCCTCTGGTGGCAAACATGCTCGAAAAAGGGAAAACTCCAATTCTTTCAAAAGAAGAACTGGAGTCACTTGGCTTCAAACTTGCCATTTTCCCTGTCACAGCCTTACTCGCGTCCTTGCAGGCTATGACGGATGTTTATCAACAGTTCAAAGCGCACGGATCTTCTAAAAACGGAGATACTAAGCTTGCAGACTTTGCAGACCTCACCAAACTGATGGGTTTTGAATCAGTTTGGAATTTTGATCGTCGGCATCAAGAATAGACGAACCAATTATTCCTGATCTACAAATGGCACTTAAGTCGTAATGCCCGCTTCCTTGATCAGCTTTTCCCAGCGGGCCATTTCTTCCAGTACCATTTTTTGTGCTTCTTCGCGACTGCTTCCAATGGCATCCAGACCTTGCTTACCCAGCTGCTCTATCGCAGCTGGGGACTTCACCACCGCCACAATTTCCTTGTTCAGCTGATTCAAAATATCGTTTGACGTACCGGCAGGTGCGGCAAAGCCAATCCAAAAACGCATCGCCATGCCAGGTAGACCCACATCGACTGCCGAAGGCACATCGGGCAACGATGACGAGCGCTGAGTATCCGTCACGAGCAGCGCGCGCAGTCGACCTGACTTGATCGACGGCAGGACTGTTGGCATCGAAGAAACCAACGCCTGAACCTGACCGCCCAAAAGGTCTGCCAACACAGCGCTAGCCCCTTTATAGGGCACATGGGTCATATTGATGCCCGTAAGACTTTTCAACAACTCACCGCCCAAATGCGTGTTCGTCCCGACACCGCCCGAGCCATAAAACATCTTGTTAGGATTTTTCTTGACCAGCGCGACAAACTCTTCAAACGTCTTGACGGGCAAGTCGGCATTGACCACCAGCACATGCGGCACGGAGGCTGCGATGGTGATCATTGAGAAACTTTTCTTTGGATCAAACTGCAGATCCTTGACCAAACCAGCAGCGATAGAAAAAGAAGTCTCCGCCGTCAACAACGTATATCCATCAGGATTGGCCCGGGCCACAGCATTCCACCCAATCGTGCCGCCACCGCCGACGCGATTTTCTACAATCACTGGCTGTTTTACGCGCTCAGTCAAATGCTGCGCCACGATACGCGCCACAATATCTGTGCCTCCGCCCGCCGAATAAGGCACGATGATGTTGACGGGTTTTCTAGGGTAGTTGGTGTCTGCCCGCGCGATACCTGTTGCACTCAAGGCACCAAGTGCCGCGAGGTAATGATTAAAGTCTCTGCGTTTCATGTTGTATTCCAAATAATTTCATTGAATTTAATTTAATAAATTGATGACGCATACACGACGGATACACGACGAATACGAGCATTTAAATTTGATCTATGTAGAGAGCCAAACAGGCGCATCCTTTCCAAAATCGGGTGTTGGCCTCGCCCATCTTGGTGCCGTCTCGGACATCTTTAACACTGGTCCCAACGTCCGCATCCGACCGTGATCCGCGGTATCCGTGTTGACATACAGCTTTTCAACTTCAGCATCTGTCAAAGAACCGGGTGCGGCCTCAAAGCCCTCAAGCAAACCCTGGCGCTGAATAAACATTGCGGACTGACAAAGCGAAACATTGACCTCGTAGCTGCCGCCCTCTTTAGCTCTGCGTGCCAACGCGAGCATGACACCGAGCGCTCCCAAATAGCCAGTCAAATAATCACACATGGGTGCAAATACCAGCTTGGGCTGACCCGCCCCAATTGCTTCTCCATAGGTATGACAGACACCGGTGACCGCTTGCGCGATCTGTTCCCAACCGGCTCGATCTTTGAAAGGCCCGCCACTGCCAAAGCAACTCACCGACAAATGAATCAAACCTGGACAGAGATCAAACAATTGCTCGCGTCCAAACCCTTTTTTCGTCAAGGCTCCGGGACGATAGCCATCGATCACCACATCCGCCGTCGCGACCAGATCGCGAAATATCGCGGCCTGTTCTGGAATCTCAAAGTCAAGAAAACAGCTGCGTTTGCCATGGCTGGTATCCCGCACGTGCTCAGCCACCTGCGGTAAATACGGCGCGGTCACCATCAAGACATCCGCACCATGCTCAGCCAGCGTCCTGCCCGCGATCGGCCCCGCAAGAATCCGCGTCAAGTCCAACGTCCGAACACCTTCAAGCGGCCGCGTGGCACTAGATAAGGGTTTGGGCGCTCCGTCTCTGACCCGACGGATTTCAATCACAGGGATCGCGTTCAAATATTGCCCTTGAGGATGCGCCAACCACTCAGCAGGTGTGCGAATCAAACCTCCACACGCATTGGCCTCTGCGATCGCCTGTTCGAGCGCCTCACCATCCCATTGACCTACACTTGAAGAAACCCCCTCAACCGAATGCTCGCACTGCAAGACACCTAACACCTTGGGCGTCAAACTTGGCAAGTTCAGATGCGGCAGAAACCATCTGCCATCCTTTGTCGGCCAGGGTTGCGTCGTCGTCAGCATTTTTGCCATCATGTCCGAGGATGGCACTGCAGCATATTGCCCATCGGCATTTTGCTTACGCGTGTAATCCACCGTGCGTAAAGAAGCGGCGGCTTGGCCCACATCTAAAGACAATTTTTGTCTAGCACCGTGGCGCAACGCCCACAGATCATTTGCTGCGATTCCGACCATCGTCAACGCGGCTGCTACCGACTCACCGACCTTGAAAGGGGTCTTGTAAAACGGATCCTTGCCTGAGATTTCAATCGGCTCACTTGGCTCGCCGAGTTTTCTCACGCTCAGCAACTCATTCAGTGCAGAATTAAATCCTAATGGTTGACCCATCAAATTGGCGTCTAAATCTTTCAATGTCACGCACCTGCTCCTTTTATATTGCCCACCCAATCCAAGCTTGAATTAAGGATATATAACTTTGATTGGCATTCCGAACTGCCGAAGGAAATGAACACAATAACGGACTGATTGATCTCGGCTTTTTTACAGCCGAGTCGGAGTTCTACCTTTGTTTTGATCAAACGATCAGGGAGATGGTGCTCAAGAGATTCGTCACTCCAGCGTGATCTTCGCCTCTTCAATGATCTTGGCCCAGCGAACGCGCTCGTCCGCTGCATATTTTGTAAAGGCCTCTGACGAGCCGCCGATCGTGATGGCGCCTCTGTTCAAGAACTCTTGTTTAAACTGAGGATCGTTCAAGATTTTGACGGTTTCGGCGTTGAGTTTGGCGACAATGTCTGGAGGTGTGCCTTTCGGAGCAAACAAACCGAACCAGCCGCTGACATCAAAGCCTGGCAGGCCTGCCTCGGCAATCGTTGGCACGTCTGGCAAGAGCGGTGAGCGGGTGGCGGACGTGACACCAAGAGCCGTTAATTTGCCTGACTGGATCAAGGACAAGCAAACCGGCAGATTACAGAACATCATTTCAACGCGACCGCCAATAATGTCATTGATCACAGGCGTTGTGCCTTTGTAGGGGATATGTACCATCTCTACACCGGCCATTTTTTTATAGATCTCACCGGACAGATGCATACTACCGCCCGCACCACTAGAGCCATAGTTAAAACTTTTCTGCTTTTGGAGTGCCAGAAGCTCTTTGAGGTTCTTGGCAGGCACATGCGATCCCACGACCAATACGTTGGGCACGCTAATGAGGTTCGTGATGCCGACAAAATCACGCTGCGGATCGTATTTAATATTTTTGTGCAGCAATACGTTGATCGAACCGATGCTTGTTGCACCCACTAACAGGGTATAGCCGTCTGGTGGTGCCGAGGCGACGAAGGCTGCGCCAATGTTGCCGTCTGCGCCGGTCTTGTTTTCTGCGATCACCGGTTGACCCAAGGCGATTGCGAGTTTATTAGCAACGGTACGCGTCAAAATGTCCGTGAGCGTACCTGCTGCAAACGGCGCCACAATCGTGATGGGTTTGTTTGGGTAGTTAGAGGCTTGCGCTTGCGCAACCGAATGAGGGAGCAAAGCCATCGCGGTGAGGCTGCTTAAGCCAACGGTGCGTAGCGTTGCAAAGAGGTTTTTTTTCATATTGATATCCCTTTTAGCTTGATAAAAAATAAGGCGCATTGTCCCCAGACTTACGCTGCGAGAAGACCATCCTCCAACACATCATGGTTTCAAAAAAATAGTACCCCATCTACATGTATTCTGATTAGAGCCTTTCAAGACGCCTTAGTAGGCAACACTCAATTTCGAAAGGTTCCGATGAAAAATCCTCACAATCGTGAGGATTTAGGCAGAACAATCACTTTGCACTCTAAAATCCTCACAATCATGAGGATTCATTGACATTCTCGTCAACATACCTCAAAATCCTTACAATCATGAGGATTTATTGTGAAAATAGCGATCGATAATGCGGCGTTAATTGGCAAGATCGTGCGCGACAGCCGCAAAGCTCAAAAAATTCGCCAAGACGACGCTGCGGGCAGTATCGGCGTCAGTGAAAACTTTCTTGGCAAAGTAGAGCGCGGAAGCGAGTCTGTCCAATGGGGAAAGCTCTTTCAAGTGCTCAACGGACTCGGCATCAGAGTCATTGTCGATGTACCAGAAAGCGCTGAAGCTTATTTGTCCTCCTTTGCCAAGGCGAAGGATGAGATATGAGTGCCAGATCTCTAAGCGCCTCAATAAATGATACCCAAGTAGGCACCTTGCAAGAGGTGGATGGGCTCTGGAGCTTTACATACTCCAAAGCTTGGCTCGACCATCCTCATGGTTTCGCGCTCAGCCCTCACCTTCCCCTTTCCACGAGCCAGTTACTCGACGGTGCAAGTCAGCGG
This sequence comes from Zwartia sp., assembly GCA_030653405.1. Taxonomy (GTDB): domain Bacteria; phylum Pseudomonadota; class Gammaproteobacteria; order Burkholderiales; family Burkholderiaceae_B; genus Zwartia. The sequence goes on from JAURZO010000127.1 coordinate 6,427, forward strand.
CCTGTGCAATGGTATTTTGACAACCTGCTCCCCGAAGAAGGACAGCGCACGTTACTGGCAGTTGATGCGAAACTGGATGCTGCGGACGCTTTTGGTCTTTTAGCTTGGTACGGCGCCGAGTCCGCGGGCTCTTTGATTTTGTTGCCGACAGATGCCGAACCTCAGACTGCAGAGCCTTTAAAGCCTTTATCAGATGCTTCACTCGAGGAGAGAATTCGACTATTACCGAAAGCACCGCTCACCCATGCTGCGACAAAACGTATGTCACTCGCGGGTGCTCAACATAAACTCGCTGTCGTCTTGCAAGGTGGTGCTTTATTTGAACCTGTCGGTGCAACGCCTTCCACACATATTCTTAAACCCGATCACCCCGATGAGGATTATCCCCATTCTGTGATTAATGAGTGGTTTGTCATGTGCTTGGCCAAGCGACTAGGGCTAAACGTTCCAAACGTTCACCGTCGCTACGTTCCTTCGCCGGTTTATCTCATCGATCGTTTTGATCGGTTTTCAGATCAGCATGGTTGGCACCGCACGCACGTGATCGATGCGTGTCAATTACTCGGGCTCGACAGAAGCTTTAAATATAGCCAAGGCAAGATCGAAAATTTGGCAGCGTTGGCAAATGCTTGCCGCAGCCCAGCTATTGCTCGTACTCGCTTATTTGAATGGCTCGTCTTTAACGTGCTGGTTGGCAACACCGATGCACACCTTAAAAACCTAAGTTTTATGGTCTCTGCCCAAGGCGTTCAGCTCGCTCCTTTTTATGACCTGCTCAGCATCGCCGCCTATGAATCGATTGCATTTGACCAAACAGGCTGGCCAGAACAAACACCCTTGGCATGGCCCATCATGGGCGTCAGACGCTTTGGTGAAATCGACCGCTCATTGTTACTTGAGGCTGGCTTAGCCTTGGGTCTTGCCACGGCAACCGCACAACGACTCATTGAAAACCTTCGAAGTCGTATCGTCCAAGCAGCTGAAATACTTTACGCCGAATACGAAGAGGAAAATTCCAAACTACTCAGCCGCCAACCGCACGTGCCAGCATCGATGGCGGGAGAGACAAGATGCCTCAGAACGATTTTGCATGTCGTGATTAAACAAATGGCAAAACAAATAGCCTAGAACCTGAGCTCGCCAACTCATGGATTAAGCGCGCACTGCATGCAAGTAGATGAGACCGCCAACGGCGGCGAAACTAGCCGACAAAATAATGAGAGCTAGCTTGCAGGTTGAATCTTGTCTTGCGTTTTAGTGTCAAAGTCGCTGGCGTCGTGGCGTTCACGCAGTTGTTCTGAAGGCTCGCCATGCATACGGTTGACCATGCGCCCGCGTTTAACGGCGGGCCGACTGTAAACAGTCTCGGCCCAGCGTTGAACATGCCTGTAGTCTTGCACGCTCAAAAACTCGGCCGCCCCATACAACCAACCTTTCACCAACCCGCCGTACCATGGAAACACCGCAATATCGGCGATCGTATATTGATCGCCACCCAAGTATTCACTGATGGCCAGGCGACGATCAAGGACGTCAAGCTGGCGCTTGGTTTCCATCGTGAAACGATCAATGGCGTACTGAAACTTAGCTGGCGCGTAAGCGTAGAAATGACCAAACCCGCCGCCCAAATACGGCGCACTACCCATTTGCCAGAACAGCCAGTTCAAAGCCTCGGTGCGGGCGGCACCCGCTTTGGGCAGAAAAGCCTGAAATTTATCCGACAGGTAGAGCAAGATCGCGCCGGATTCAAACACGCGCACCGGTTGCTCGCCACTGCGGTCAAACAGCGCTGGAATTTTTGAGTTTGGGTTGACAGCGACGAAACCCGAGCCGAACTGGTCGCCGTCACGGATATTGATGAGCCAAGCATCATATTCAGCGCCTACGTGCCCCAGCGCCAACAACTCCTCGAGCATGATCGTGACCTTGACGCCATTGGGTGTGCCCAACGAATAAAGTTGCAATGGGTGCTTGCCAACTGGTAATTCTTTGTCGTGCGTCGCCCCGGCGATCGGCCGATTAATGCTCGCAAAAGCGCCGCCGTTGGGTTGCTCCCAAGTCCAAAGGGTGGGGGGTGCGTACTCTTTAGAATCTGGCATAGGTTTCTTCACTCTGGTGGCCTGGTTGGGCGTGATCGAAGTGATACTTCGT
>JAURZO010000133.1 GCA_030653405.1 Zwartia sp.
CAGAATATTCAGTTCAGTCTAGCGCGGATCATAAGAGTGGAGATTAATGCCGTGCAAGTTAGCACGACTCAGGCCTTGCACCCAAACGGGGATTGCCGCGGCCCAAAACGCCTCTTGGTCTTTTACGGGCAATGGGGCAAATCCCAGCGAGCACCAAGCGCGCTGCAACACAGCCAAAGGATCTGACAAGTTCAGTGCCTGAGCACCGTTTTGTTTTGACAGTTTCTGACCCGTCTCGTCTGTGACGAGAGGCACATGCAAGTACCCCACTGCAGGAAAACCCAACAAAGAGCCAAGTAATCGCTGACGCGCGGTGCTACTAAGCAAGTCTTCACCTCTTATGACCTGCGTCACACCCTGTGCCGCATCATCGACCACAACCGCTAATTGGTAAGCCCAGATGCCATCCGCCCTTCTCAATACAAAATCTCCCACCACGCGCGAGACATCCTGAGCCATAGAACCGAGCCAGCGATCCTCAAAGGCAATCTGTCCCTCAGGTACATGCAAGCGCCAAGAAAGCGCCTGGCGCCCTTTTGAGAGCCCCGCACGGCAAGTCCCCGGGTATGGACGCTCACCTTCTGGAGGGTGGCCTTGAGTACGCAGCACCGAATCGGCAATTTCACGACGCGTACAACCGCATGGATAAACAACATTTAAAGACAAAAGCCGGTCAAAGGCATCCTGATAGGCCGACAATCGCTGAGATTGATAAATAACCTCACCATCCCAATGCATACCAAGTGTTGCGAGTTGTTTCAAGATGACACTGTCCGCCCCAGACACGTTCCTAGGAGTATCCAGATCCTCCATCCTCACGCGCCAAATACCGCCGTGTGCGCGAGCATCGAGATAACTTGCCAAGGCAGCAACCGCTGAGCCCGCATGAAGGGGACCGCTTGGACTCGGCGCAAACCGGCCGACATAAGGCGTCGACACACGCACCAACTTAGTGCAACAAACGGTCGCCGTCGTCGCGCAGCAACTCTTCTAGTATCAAATGATCCACCTCGGACTCTTGGCTCCAGAGCACCATCAAGGCAATGATCTTGATTTTTTGCAAAGAAACAGGGCCGTCGGTCGTCGCCATCGCGCGATCAATCACGATTTCACGCAAAGCGGGAGACAGGGCTTCAGTCGTTTCAAGAAAAGTTATAAACCCAATGGCTGTGGCACCGAGGTGTTGTTGCTCGTTTTCGGCATAAATCCGAAAGCCGCTTTCGGGCGTCTGAGCCAGTCCCACACACTGCTCCGTGGTTTCGGCCAGACCGACGAGCCAACCAAGCGCCTCATCGATATCAGTGTGCTCAAACCCGGCGGCTGCTAGGCGTTTAGCCAAGACATCCGCCGACGGACAGGCCTCAGGGGTGTAATAGTTCTCAAACAGGTAAACCAGGATATCGAACATAGCAGCTACGGCTCCTGTTTTAACCGGGGTCTGTCAGACCCCTCATGTGAAATAACTTTACCCTTAAAAAACAAAAACAACAAACGCTATCTCTAATACCAGCAAAGTAATTATGCAGGCGTCATTGCAGCCGGAGCAGAACGACGAAGAAACTGTGTCACCACGGCAGGCAACGCAAGAAGGAGTCCCGCCAAACCACTCTCCCAACCCGGCGCAATAAACAGCAACGCAGCCATTGCGAAAATCCAACGCTCCCACGATTTCATATTCGTCAGAAAGTAGGCGGAAAAAGAAGCTGACAACAATATCAGTCCTACTGAAGCACCAACAAATGTGATGAAAAATTCACTCCAAGTGAACCCATTAAGCACCAACAACAAAGAAGGTGAAAAAATGAAAATGAAAGGTACTAGCAACTTACTAATCCCGAGCCTAAAGGCCGTATTACCCGTTTTAAAGGGATCACTCCCCGCCATCCCAGCTGCGGCATAGGCTGCCAATGCCACAGGCGGTGTCAAGTCCGCCAAAATCCCAAAATAAAATACAAACATATGCGCCGCGAGTGGCTGCACGCCTAGCTGAACCAACGTTGGCGCCGCTATAGTCACCATGATGATGTAATTGGCAGTTGTAGGGATCCCACAACCCATCAGAATGCAGACCAGCCCCGTCATCACAAGCGCTGCCACTAAAGTTAACGTCTGGATATTGACCAAAAAGTCGGGCAAAACGGCTGCTGCCGCGCCTGCGATTGCCTGCGAGGCCGCAATCACAATAAATGACACCTTAAAGCCGACACCGGTCAGCGTCACCACACCGATGACGATTCCCACCGTACCCGCGGCAGCTCCCACCGCAAGCGCATATTTAGCGCCCGTCTCAAAAGCATCGTATAAATCTTTCCACCGCAATCGCTGCGCAGGGTTTAACAATCCCACCACTATGCATGCCGTGATGCCTGCGAATGCGGCAAGGTAGGGTGTGCGACCACTTACTAACACCCCGATCAATACCACCAATGGGATCAGTGTCGGCCAGCGCTTACGAAATGATTCTTTAAGTTTGGGCATTTCTTCTTCAGTCAAGCCGCGCAAATTTTGCCGCTTAGCTTCAAAGTGCACCTGCATGAACATGCCAAAGAAATAAAGAAAGGCCGGGAAAGTCGCCGCTAAAGCGATATCCCGATAAGGAATATTTAAAAACTCAATCATCAGGAAGGCAGCCGCACCCATGATCGGAGGCGTTATTTGACCGCCTGTACTCGAAGCCGCTTCAACACCTGCAGCAAAATGTCTGGGATAACCCACCCGAATCATCGCTGGAATCGTCAGTGATCCAACCGTCACTGCGTTCGCAATTGACGAGCCTGACAACATGCCAAACATCGCCGACCCAAACACGGACACCTTGGCGGGGCCGCCCGAATAACGACCAGCAATCGCAGAAGCGACATCAAGAAATAATTGACCAAGACCAATCCTGGTCGCCAACACGCCAAACAACACAAAGTGAAAAACATACGTTGCCACGACGCCAATCGCAACGCCGTAGACACCCTGACTTGTGAGGTACAAGTGATTGACGATTTGCGACCAACTGTTGCCAGCGTGCTTCAGCAAGCCAGGGAACTCTTGGCCAAACATCGCATAAACCATGAAGACGATCGCGATGATGGGCAAGGGCCAACCCATCGCGCGGCGCGTACCCTCAAGAAGACCCACTAACAGTATCGTTCCCATCACCACGTCAATGGTGTCAGGATTGCCAACTTTAAAAGCCAGCTCTTCAAAAATATAAGGGATGTATAAAACCGATAGCGCCAACAACAAGGCGATCAGCCAATCAAACAGTGGCACGCCGCCCGGCGAAAACCACGTTGATTTAGGTTCGCGTTGGTAAGCTCGCTTATTAAAACCAAACACCAAAAAAATCAGGCTAAGCACAAAAGCCAGATGCACGCCTCGATGCGTGGACTCACGCAACAAACCAAAACCCGCTGTGTAGTAGTGAAAAATTGAAAGTGATACCAACAGAATCGAAACAATCCAGGTCGCTCCGGCTGCAAGCGGCCTGAACCGAATTTCAGGATCAAATTTTTCTGTCAGGGCTTGGGTTTTGGCTTCATCGATTTGCATAAAAAGCTCTTATTTCAACAAACCCTTTTCTTTGTAAAACTTTTCAGCACCAGGATGAAAAGGAATACCAGCACCCATGACGGCATTGCTTAAAGTAATCAGCTTACCCTTCGAGTGTCCCGCGGCAAGGGCCTTCTGGGCAGCATCGGAATACACGGCTTTTACGATCTCATACACAACAGCTTCAGGCTGTTTTGCAGAGGTGATCCATTGAGCATTCACAGCGATGGTTTTCACTTCACCCACACCTTGATAAGTACCTGCCGGGATCACATCCGGGGTGAAAAATCTCTGAGTGGAACGCAATTTGTCGATTTCAGGACCAACAATAGAGACAAGCTCGACACCCGCGCCACTCGACACTAATTCAGCCACTGCGGCAACAGGCGCACCCGCCACGATAAAGAAAGCGTCAAGCCCACCGTCTTTCATCTTATCGCCCGCCTGATTAGGCTTCATATACTCGGCTTTCACATCCTTATCCGTCATGCCGTAGGCACCCATGATCAAACGGACATCCACCAGCGTGCCAGAACCAGGCTCATCCATTGAGACACGCTTACCCCGAAGATCAGCCACAGACTTAATGCCAGAGCCCTTGCGTACGACCAAATGAATACTCTCCGGATAAAGCGTGGCAATCAAACGCAGATCTGCAGCCTTCGCTTTCCCCTCAAAAGTACCAGTACCGCTAAACGCCCAAAACGCAACATCTGACTGACTAAAGCCGGACTCAAGAGATCCTCCGACGATGCCGTTTACGTTTGCAACCGATCCGTTACTCGCAACAGCCGAGGCAATCAGCTTGCCTGGTTGAGTCACCAAGTTAGCGATCATGCCACCAACGGGATAGTACGTACCGGCGGTACCACCTGTTCCAATACGAAAAAACTGTTGCGCCTGCACAGGTGCACCTACTGCGGCGATGAGCGCTAACGCGCTTAAAGTTTTAATCCACGATTTCAAAAACATGAAAATGCTCCCAGATTAGATAATCAAACAATAAATTAGGTGGGGCTGGTGCGCGTGCCCGATCATTGTCAGCGTGCCAACCATCATGGCATTGTGGCACGAGCATGACTTTTCGCCAATGTAAAAAGTGAAACATCACGCCAAACGGATGAGCGCGACGCCCTCCTGAACCTGTTCACCGACTGCGAACAAAACCTCTTTCACGCAACCATCCACCGGAGCATTCACAGCGTGCTCCATTTTCATCGCCTCCATCACCAGCAGTGAGTCGCCCTGTTTCACCCGTTGTCCAACAGCGACATGCACAGCGATAATTTTCCCTGGCATGGGAGCGGTCAGACCACCTTGTTCATGCACGGCATCCTGAGCAGTCTCATGGAGTAGGTTTTTTAGGCCCAATACAGCATGAGTTCCATCAACGAACACATCTACCCGCTCACCTTCAATATAGGCTCTTACCTGTTGCTGCACGTTTGCCAACACCACTCTCAGCGTCAGCGCCCCTGTAGACGATCGCTCACTTGTCCAGCGAAGCGGCATGTTCTGTCCTTCTGCCACGAAAAACTGCTCAGATCCCTCACGGACCACTGCAACTTCTCGAAGTGCCTCGCCATCCAGAAACGAAAAGTCTCGACGCCATCGACCATTTATTCTCCATCCGTCTTGAACCGACCAAGGGTCTGTGATTGCAGAAGTTTTTGATTGACACCCCGCATCCTGTGACATCACTGCAGCGACCGCAAATGCTAAGACATGCAAGGGTTGTGATGCAACTTCCGGCAACAAAGTCTCGCGTCTGCGCTGTATCAACCCCGTATCCAAATCAGCCGTGGCAAAAGACTCATCTTGCATCAGTCTTGATAAAAATTCGATATTCGTATGAACACCAACCACCTCGGTTTGCTTCAACGCTTGCAACATACGCGCGCGCGCATGCTCTCGATCTGCGCCCCAAACAATCAACTTAGCAATCATCGGATCGTAATAGGGGGAAATCGCATCGCCAATTCGTACACCACCATCGACACGCACGACGGCATTCTCAAACGCGGCATGATGAGGTAGATAAAAATGTGCCAACCGTCCCACCGAAGGAAGAAATCCTTTTTGCGTGTTCTCGGCGTAAATCCTCGCTTCAATGGCATGGCCTGAAATAGTCAGTTGCTCCTGTGTCAAGGGCAGGGGTT
>JAURZO010000136.1 GCA_030653405.1 Zwartia sp.
ACGCACAGGAATCGTAATGGCCCAGCTCATGGGTTGCATCCCGCCGAGCGAGCCGCCCATGACAGCCGCAAAACGCCTGATACCGAGGCGGTCTGCGACACGCGCCTGTGCCAACACCCAATCCTCAACAGTCAGGACTGGGAAGGCTGCGCCCCATGGTTTACCGGTTTCTGGTCGAATGCTCGCGGGACCCGTCGATCCAAAACACGAACCCAGATTATTGACACCAATAACAAAAAACACGTTGGTATCGACAGGTTTGCCCGGACCCACCATGTTGTCCCACCAGCCAATGTCCTCTGGATTTTCAGCGGAAATCCCTGCGACATGATGCGAAGCATTGAGCGCATGACAGATCAGAACGGCATTATTCGCCTCGGCATTAAGCGTGCCATATGTCTCGATCGCCAAATCGTAGGACGATAAAGACTGACCGCTTAGGAGCGGCAAAGGCTCGTCGAAATGTAAAAACTGCGTCTGGACAACACCAACCGATCCCGGCTGAGTCGCTGGGGTCTCAGCGGACACAGACTCCGCCTGGGCTGTTTGTGGCGCGACGACTGAAGAAATAGCGTCTTGTACTGGAGGACACACGTCCTGATGAATGGACGAATTAGGCATACGGACCTTCTTTAGCGGGATTTATGAGGCGCCCGCAAGCGGATCGAGCAAATCGGCGCCAACTGTTCCGAAAGTTTAACATCGTCGCACTAAATTGGCAGGTCACCGAGATTGTCAAAAAATAGCGCTTATCCGAACAGTAACGTGCCATCGAAATCAACTTTTGGGGAAGGTCTGTAACAACCTGCTGCAAACTCAAAACAGTTACTTACAAATCAATGCCCTATTACAGGGATTCTGCGCATTCTAATTAGAGAAAGATCCACGCAAACTCATACATTCTTATTTGGATTCACCGGAGGTCTCTTCTCATGACAAAGCCACGCCTTTCCAAGAGAGAGTTGGAATGCCTGGAGTGGGTCGCCACAGGCAAGACGAGTTGGGAAATCGGCGTGATCATTGGACTCTCCGAGCGAACCGTCAACTTTCACCTGTTGAACGGTTGCCGCAAGCTGCAGGTATTTGGTCGGCAGGCGGGCGTCGCTCAAGCGCTCAGATACGGTTTACTGACCGGTAATCCTCACCTAAGCGTCAACGAACGTACGAACTCGACTGCATTTTCATTTGAAAGTGATTGTTTCGGCCCTGAAACGACCACCTGAATCAACATGCCTCGATGCACCACGACCCGAGCCATCAGGAGCGAGGGTTTACCCGCAACCATTGTTTCCAGACTAAACACTTTCCCCTCGAATGCAGCCTCCGGGGCTTGGGCACCTGCACGCGCAGCAAGTGCAGAAACCATTTTTTTAACCAGTGCTGTCTGTTGAGCCTCTGTGAGCTTTTCAGGCAAAGGAATAAACCCAACTGAAAATACAGAGGGTCCGACAGCCGAGGAGGTCAGGGAAAACTTAGAAGGCAGGCCCTCAACATCGATCGGACGCTGCTCAGTTTGTGTGCGGGAAGGAAACATGATGACAGCCCGCTCATCCGCGACCGTCCATTCTCGCCAGTTGTATTCTGGCGTGCATGCGCCGAGCAATACAGCCGTCAACCCTAACAAACAAAAAAAGAAGAATTTACGCACAAAGAGCCTCGAATCGTGAAACTTCAGGAGGGCAACTCGCTAAAAATTGCGATTGCCTGCCCCATACATATTCACATTTTATTTTGTAACAGCCGAGTGCGGCCGCGATTCCCTTAAAATGCCTGGATTCGCTTCTGCTATAGGTTTTCCCGTGTCCATATTGACTCATCGTCTTGCCAAACTTCAATCTCATCCCGATGTACTTGGGAAGTCGCTGCGCGGCATCGAAAAGGAGGGCTTGCGCGTCGATACAGCCGGGTATCTATCCAAGCGGCCGCACCCGGCGGCACTCGGCTCGGCGCTGACGCATCCCCGCATCACGACTGATTATTCCGAAGCACTACTCGAACTCATTACCGGCACGCATGCCAATGTCGACAACCTCATGGGTGAGCTCAATGAAGTGCATCGCGTCGTTGCGACGACCCTGACTGACGAATTAATGTGGAATCACTCAATGCCCGCCCATTTGCCGGCGGACAACGAAATCCCGATTGGATGGTACGGCACCTCTAACACGGGCATGATCAAGCACGTCTATCGTCGCGGCCTAGCCGAACGTTACGGACGCACGATGCAATGCATCGCAGGACTGCACTATAACTTTTCCTTTGATGAGGCCTTCTGGGAGCGACTTGATCTGCCCCAGCCCACTGCCCAGGACCGTCGCTCGGCAGGCTACATCTCCTTGATCCGTAACTTCACCCGCTACAGTTGGTTATTGATGTACCTGTTCGGTGCCTCTCCCGCCCTCTCTAAGGAGTTCCTGCGGGGCAAAACAGGCGATTTAGTTGCCCTAGACGAGCAAACAATGTATCTGCCCTATGCAACGAGCCTTCGAATGAGCGATCTGGGCTATCAGAACAAGGCACAGTCGGGACTCAAGCTTTGTTACAACGATCTTAAAACCTTTTTAGAGCGTCTGTATGACGCGGTGACAACACCTTGGCCAGACTATCAAGCAATCGGCACGCACCGCAACGGCGAGTGGATACAGCTCAACACCAACGTACTGCAAATCGAGAATGAGTTTTATTCGAGCATTCGTCCCAAACGCACCACGGGACCTTGTGAAAGACCCATTACCGCTCTGGCCGAACGTGGCATTCAGTACATCGAAGTCCGCTGCTTGGACATCGATCCGGCGGAGCCAACCGGCATTTCTGCTCAAACGGCTCGCTTTGTAGATGCCTTCCTGCTGTTTTGCGCACTCCAGGAGAGTCCTCCCTTTACAGACAGCGGCTGGTGCTCTGAGAGCGCGACCAACTTTTCGACGGTCGTGAAGCAGGGACGTCTGCCAGGGTTAACGCTCTCGCGGCTCGGTCAAAACATCACACTCCAGCATTGGGCTGATCAACTTTTGGATGATATTGCCCAGTGTGCAGAGGTTCTGGACGCGACGCTTGGCGAAAACAACTACCGCGCAGCGGTATCGGCTCAACGTGAAAAAGTGTCTGATTCATCTAAAACGCCCTCGGCCAAGCTGCTTGAACAGCTCAACACACGCAAGATTTCGTTTCACGAATTCGCCCTCGAGCAAAGCGCAGCCCATGCTTTAGCCCTCAAAAAGCAGGGGTTAAGTCCCGCCGAGCTTGCGACCACGCAAGCTCAGGCGACACAATCCTTGCTGGAGCAGCAGGCAATCGAGGCAAATGATCAGGAAAGTTTTGACGAGTACGTGGCGCGCTTTCACGAGGCGCTAAAAAAGCCAAGCTAAGGAGCTAGAGCCCTGCAATCTGAGGCAGACCGCTCAGATTGTGGCGCGCCCGACAGGAATCGAACCTGTATCGAGAGCTTCGGAAACTCTTATTCTATCCATTGAACTACGGGCGCCAGAGGGTGAATTATAGCGGTAGATACGCATCCCCCTTTTCGTCTTATTTGAATTACCTTCTTTCTTTGCCACCTAGTACGCCCGATGCCGCTATAATCGTCGGGTTTGTAAGAAAACCGTCAAACTACTATGTCTGGCTGTCATCGCGACAGAAGCACTTTCAGGCTTCTATCGCTTCGGTCACCAGTCGAAGACTCGCAGGATTTGGTCATGAGCAATACGCAGCCACACGAAGAGCATCAGTCCCCGATTAAGACACCAAAGCAGCTGATCGTTACGATCGTGCTGTCCTTTATTGTCCCGATCATCGTCATTATTTTGTTAGTCAAACTCGTCACCACAGGTGATCAGGTTGGTGCCGGCTCCGATACACTCGGACCCGAAGCGACGCAAAAACGCATTATGCCTGTGGCTAAGCTTGAGCTTGTTGATGCAAGCGGCCCCAAGGTATTTAAAACAGGCGAGCAGGTCTACAAGGCGGTCTGTGCAGGCTGCCATGACGCGGGCGCTGCAGGCGCACCCAAGTTTGCCGACGCGGCTGCTTGGTCTGCCCCTAACGCTACCGGCCTTCAGGCAATGATCGCGAGTGTAGTAAAAGGCAAAGGCGCAATGCCCGCAAAAGGCGGCAATCCTGCTCTGGATGATTTTGAAATCGCCCGTGCCGTGGTCTATATGGCCAATAGCGCCGGTGGCAAATTTGCCGAACCCGCAGAACCCAAACCTGCCGAAGCCGCGACTCCCGCCGCTGCTGCACCTGCTCCAGCACCAATGGCAGTTGCCGCAGCACCCGCTGTGGTGGCCGCTCCTGTTGCTGCAGCTGCACCTGCTGCCGCGCCGGCTGCCGCAACCAATGACGTCGGCGAAAAGCTTTACAAGCAAGCCTGTGCGGCTTGCCACGTTGCCGGCGTTGCTGGTGCACCTAAGTTTGCAGACAAAGCAGCCTGGGCGCCCCGCATTGCCACCGGAATGGATGCGATGGTAGCCTCCGTCATTAAGGGCAAAGGTATCATGCCTGCCAAGGGCGGCGCAGCCAGTGCCAGCGACGCAGACTTGCGCGCAGCCACACAATACATGGTGGACGCAGCCAAATAAATTTCAGCTTAAGTATTGATCTCTGCCTTAATTTAAGACCTTGATCTATGCCTTAACTTAAGACATAACTTAAGCCTCCACCGCGTCCAAATCAAAACGCCCTCTTTCGAGGGCGTTTTTTTACACGTACCAAATAGGGACACACTCTTTCGAGTGCAAGTCTTGTCGCATTAATTCAACAAAGACATCCCAAGTTGAACGCGCCGCTGCAACCATAAGCTGGGGCGATAGCGTGGATCACCCGTCACGCTTTCCATGTTGCGCAAGATCTCTAAAATATATTGCGCACCTAGCGCATCACCCAAACCTAGCGGACCTTTTGGATAGCCCAGACCAAGGTTGACTGCCAAGTCGATGTCTTTTGGTGTTGCGATATTTTGCTGAGCGATATCGCACGCCACATTCACTATCATGGCGACAATACGCTGCGCGACAAAGCCAGCAGAATCCTCGACAACGCTCACACGGACATTATCAGAACCAAAAATGGCGTGCGCCCGCTCTCTCCAAGAGGAATGCGTTGCAGGTGAAACCATCAGCGTACGGCGGCGCGCTTGTTCAAAGTCATGCAGCGTATCGAGCCCGACCGTCCGCGCAGCGTCCAGCTGTTGCCGAGCCACCACCGTCGAGACATCCTCTCCGTAAGGCGTCACGACAATCAGACTATCAGCATCGGGCTTCGCACCAGACTGGACCGCGATCCCAAGTGTCTTGAGCAATGCAATGGCACGTTGAGATCCCTGCGCGTGTGCTGGGCTCACCCAAACTTTGGCATTCGCGTCCAGAGCAGGCGCAGGCGACTCGATCACCACTTGCTTCTGGCCATCAACATAATTGTAAAAACCACCCTGAGTCTTGCGGCCAAACAAGCCACCTGCAACGCGTACAGTCCCAATGGGTGAGGGCTTGAAACGCGGCTCCTCATAGAACTGATGGTAAATCGACTCCATCACCGCGTGAGACACATCAAGCCCTGTCAAATCCATCAGCTCAAACGGCCCCATCTTGAAGCCAGCCTGCTCACGCATAATGGCGTCGACTGTCGCAAAACTCGTCACATTTTCCTGGACCACACGCAAACCTTCTGTATTCATCCCGCGGCCAGCATGATTCACAATAAAGCCAGGCATGTCTTTGGCCCGGACAGGCGTGTGACCCATACGAATTGACAATGCCATCAACGCATCACCGACCTTCGGATCACTTCGCAAACCATCGATCACCTCAACCACCTTCATCAAAGGTACTGGGTTGAAAAAGTGATAGCCGGCAACGCGCTCTGGGTGCTGGCAGACCGCAGCGATGGCCGTAATCGAGAGCGAGGAAGTGTTTGAAACCAAGATGCAAGAAGGTGAAACCACCGACTCTAACTCTCGAAAAAATGGCTGTTTAATCTCGAGCCGCTCGACAATCGCCTCGATCACCAGATCACAGTCGGCAAGACCACTCAGCACCTCGACCAAGTGTAGATTGGCCAAGGCTTGCTCTGCCTGCTCTGCAGTCAACTTGCCTTTGTTCGCCAACATTGTCCAAGTGGCCGCAAGCGACTCACGTGCCGAAGCGAGCGCCGCGGGGTTCGTGTCGAAAAGCTTCACCCGAAGCCCTGCTTGCGCTGCGATTTGTGCAATACCGCGCCCCATTGCACCGGCGCCGGCGACACCAACTGTCTGAATTACTTTCATGTGATTTCCTGAAGTCTGTTTACTGAGTCTGATTGGAGCACTCTATAGCTGTTGCATAATAGTCATATTCATCGCGCCCGTCATATCGCCACTGGGCAGCGCCCACTCTCTAGGTTTAAGCCCAAACGAACCCCTCGACATGACACCTCAGATTTCAAGCGGAAGTGACATCAACGTGGAGCAATTTCCACGGATATTTGATGCCCGTGATCCTCTGGGACACAAAGGAAGTTTTGGCGCCGTAGCGATTCTGGGTGGATCAAGCGGTATGACTGGCGCTGTCATTTTAGCGGGACGTGCTGCGCTAAAAAGTGGGGTCGGCAAGACCTACGTCGCCATCACACAAACACCCCTGCCAATCCCCTACGACAGCCTCAATCCAGAACTCATGCTGCATGAGGCGGCAACATTGCTCGATGTTGTCACTACCATGGATGCATGGGTCGCAGGATGCGGCCTGGGTCGAACACCACACGCACTCATCGCACTGCGCCGCCTCATCACGACAAGAGCCGAACGCCCGCTCGTTCTGGATGCGGATGCCTTAAACGCGCTGGCCTATGGGGATATCTCCTCGACGTGGGGGCGCGGACTCGTCGTCATGACGCCGCATCCGACAGAAGCTGCCCGACTGCTTCAAACCGATACCAATAGCATCCAGAGCGACCGGCCGGGCGCCGCACAAACTCTTGCAAAGCAATACAAGGCCTGGATCGTCCTGAAGGGAGCCAACACCATCGTTTGCTCGCCAAACGGAAAGTGGCAATAAAATACAACCGGAAACGTGGGGATGGCCACAGGCTGCACAGGCGGAGTACTGAGCGGATTGCTCGGCAGCCTGCTGGCACAAGGCATCCCTCCTGAACAAGCCATCCCTGCCGCGGTCTGGCTGCACGGCAGCGCCGCCGATACACTCGTTGCACAGGGAATCGGACCGATCGGTTTGACGGCCGGCGAACTGCCAGATGCCATTCGTAACATACGAAATCGAGTATCTTTCAAGTAACGCATCTTTTACTGTCAAGCACACCATGAACACCGCCACCACCCCAGGGCTCAGCCGTCCCGCGATCACGGCCCAAGCGCAAACCCTCGCCGAAGGTATTCGTACCTGGATCGAGTGTGAGTCCCCGTCCAACGATCCCGTAGCGCTGCACCGGATGGCGCATCTTGTCGCGGCCAAAGCAAAAGATGCCGGACTGACAGTCAAGCTCAGCGAAATTGGTCCCAACAAGCTTCCAATGATTCACGCGACAAACCGCGCCGAGGGTGATGACCGTCCCGGCTTATTGTTGCTTGCACATTTTGATACCGTGCATCCACATGGCACACTTCAAACCAACCCTTGCCGCATCGAAGACGACAAGCTCTACGGCCCTGGCAGCTTTGATATGAAGGGTGGCACGTTTCTCGCACTTACCGCCCTCGGTGAGTTTTCACAACCGGGCTCCACACCGATGCCTGTGGATTTCCTCCTTGTACCCGACGAGGAAGTCGGTAGTCACGCCTCACGTGAACATATCGAAGCGTTCGCCAAACGCGCCGTCTACACGCTTGTTCCTGAGCCCGCCCGCCCAAATGGCGGACGTTGCGTCACAGGCCGTAAAGGTACGGGGATGCTCAAGCTTGTCATCACGGGACGCCCCTCTCACGCCGGCATGGCGCACGAGAAAGGGCGCAGCGCAATCCGTGAGATGGCTCATCAGATCCTCGCGCTCGAAGCGATGACGGATTACAACCGCGGCATCACCGTCAGCGTCGGCACCATCACCGGCGGCACCGTCACCAACACGGTTCCCTCACACTGTGAAGT
>JAURZO010000138.1 GCA_030653405.1 Zwartia sp.
CAAAAATCTAACAAATATTAGTCGAAACGGAAACCGCCTTGTGGTTTTGACGCCTTACACCTTAGGTTTAACCCTTTTTTTAGGGAAAACCCCATCAATAATTTCACGCTTTTGAGTTTGCTTTGGCCGTACTCTCCATTACCATGCAGTCCGTGATGACCTCTTGATACGAACACCTGCCAAGAGGTCATTTAGTTTATGGGGCACGCGGCGCGTGTCCTTCGTTTCAACACAACAATTATCAGCAGCGCAGTCAAGGAGCTCGTCACCATGCAGCTTAGAAATAAACAGAACTTCTGGTCGGGGGTGATGTTCATCGTCATCGGCCTAGCGTTCGCCTGGAAGTCCACTGAATATTCAATGGGAACCGCAGCGCGAATGGGTCCAGGGTATTTTCCTTTTTGGCTCGGCATCATCATGGCGATTCTTGGGGCTTTGATTCTATTGGGCTCTTTGAGCAAAAAGGCCACCTCAACTGAAGTCGACAAATTTGATTTCAAAATTGTTGCAATCATCACTGCTTCCGTTGTTGTGTTCGCCTTTATCTTGCAACCAGCCGGCCTGATCGTTTCAATGCTTGTCTTGGTCATTATCAGTGCTTTAGCCAGCCACGAATTCACTTGGAAAGTCACCATTGCCAATGCGATCTTCTTGGCCATCCTGTGTTATTTGGCTTTCATTGTTGGTCTCAAGTTGGTGTTCCCGATTTGGCCCGCCTTTCTCGGCATGAACTAAGGAGCACTGATTCATGGACTTACTCAATAATTTGATGATTGGTTTCGGTGTGGCGTTTACGCCTGAAAACCTTTCCTATGCATTTTTAGGCTGTTTGTTAGGTACTCTAGTAGGTGTTTTGCCTGGTCTCGGTCCTGTACCGACCATTGCAATGCTGTTACCCATTACGTATGTGCTGCCTCCGATCGCAGGTCTGATCATGCTGGCAGGTATTTATTACGGTACCCAGTATGGTGGATCCACCACGGCGATTTTGGTGAACCTGCCCGGAGAAACCTCTGCGGTGGTGACGGTGCTCGATGGACACGCCATGGCCAAAAATGGTCGAGCGGGCGCGGCACTGGCAATTGCTGCGCTGGGTTCGTTCTTTGCCGGTAGCGTGGCCACACTGCTGATTGCTGCGTTTGCACCTCCGCTCGCTGAGTTGGCGTTCAAATTTGGTCCTGCAGAGTATTTTTCTTTGATGGTGTTGGGTCTGGTCGGTGCCGTGGTGTTGGCATCGGGTTCACTCATGAAAGCAATCGCTATGATCTTGCTTGGTCTGCTGCTGGGTATGGTCGGCACGGACGTCAACTCTGGCGTTGCGCGTTTTGACTTTGGCATCCCCGAACTGCAAGACGGTGTGGGCTTTGCGATTGTGGCAATGGGCGTGTTCGGTTTTACCGAGATCATGACCAACCTTGAACAAAAAGAAAATCGCGTCGAGGTGGACTCGAAAATTGGCTCGCTTTACCCAAACAAGCAGGAATTCAAAGAGTCTTGGCCTGCAGTGATTCGTGGCACGGCCGTTGGTTCTGTATTAGGTATTTTGCCTGGCGGCGGAGCAGTGCTGTCATCATTTGCTTCTTACACAATCGAAAAGAAACTCTCCAAAAATCCAGAGCGTTTCGGTAAAGGTCACCCAGCTGGTCTGGCAGGTCCTGAGTCAGCCAACAACGCTGGCGCGCAGACATCGTTCATCCCTCTGCTGACCCTGGGTATACCAGGTAACGCCGTGATGGCACTGATGGTTGGTGCAATGACGATTCACAACATCCAGCCTGGTCCACAGGTGATGACGAGCCACCCAGAATTGTTCTGGGGCTTGATTGCCTCGATGTGGATTGGTAACTTGATGCTGGTGATTTTGAATCTGCCGCTGATCGGCATCTGGATCAAACTCCTCACTGTGCCATACCGCGTCCTATACCCCGCGATCTTGCTGTTCTGCACGATCGGGGTGTACTCACTGAACTACAACGTCTTTGACATTATCATTACAGCGTTGTTCGGCATCGTGGGTTATCTCTGGTCTAAGCTAAAGTGCGAAGGCGCACCGCTGCTGCTAGGCTTGGTGCTAGGACCTTTGATGGAAGAAAACTTCCGTCGTGCCCTGCTCCTGTCACGTGGTAACTTCATGACCTTCCTTGAGCGCCCACTGTCAGCTTCACTGCTGGGTGTCGCAGCACTGTTGGTTATCATCATTTCTCTGCCTTCCCTCAAAAAGAAGCGCGAGATTTTCGAGGAAACCTAACCTGTGGCCTCTATCAACAGCAAAACCTACGAAGTCTCAGCCCCCCGAAAGGTCGCTTTTATCGGCCTTGGGGTGATGGGTCTGCCGATGGCAGGGCATTTAGCGACAGCAGGTCATCATGTCACGGTCTACAACCGCAATGCTCAAAAGGCGCAAGCCTGGGTAAAAGAGTTTGGCGGCCGTGCGTGTGCCACGCCTCGTGAAGCAGCGAGCGGTGCCGAGATCGTTTTTTCCTGCGTAGGAAACGACGATGATTTGCGTAGTGTTGTGCTGGGTGATGACGGTGCTTTTGCCGGTATGCATGCTGGTGCGACCTATGTAGATCACACAACGGCATCCGCCTCAGTTGCGCGTGAGTTGCATGGCGTCGCGCAAGGCAAATCGATCAAATTTATCGATGCGCCCGTGTCTGGCGGTCAAGCAGGCGCTGTCAACGGCATGCTGACGGTCATGTGCGGAGGCGATGCGACTGACTTCGCTCACGTACGTGATGTCATCGCAGTGATGGCTCGCGCCGTCACGCTCGTGGGTCCTGTTGGTGCGGGTCAGCTTGCCAAGATGGTCAACCAGATTTGTATCGCGGGAGTCGTTCAAGGCTTATCCGAGGGTATCGCCTTTGGTCAGGCTGCCGGTCTGGACATGAAGCAGGTCCTTGATGTGATCAGTAAAGGTGCAGCACAAAGCTGGCAGATGGAAAACCGTGGCACAACCATGGTGGACGATCAGTTCGAATTTGGCTTTGCCGTCGACTGGATGCGCAAGGATTTGAGTCTGGTGCTGGACGAGGCCCGCCGCAACGGTGCACGTGTCCCGGTCACAGCGCTAGTCGATCAGTTTTATGCCGATGTCCAAAAAATGGGTGGCTCACGCTGGGATACCTCTAGCTTGATCAAACGGCTGAAGTAAAAAGCTTGAATTAAGAGGGTAAATGGGTTGGACTCAGCGCATTTACTCAGAGACTAGAAAAAAGACGCTTAAGTTAACTTAAGCGTCTTTTTTTATCTAACATTCATTCTTGTGCGGCTGAAGTCTCAAGCAATCAAACTCAGAGCGGCCAGCTAAAAGCGCCAAGACGACGTTGGAGGAGCTCAAAATACGTATTTCTACAGCACCCGTACCTGATCCGCCGAAACGACACTGCCCTCTGCCTCCAAGGCGCCGACGGCCGCAATGGTGCCAAACCGAGACTCCTGACCACGCTTGAAAATTAGCGGAGAAAGCTCGTTGAGCGCCCGCGTGTACACGTCACGCTTAAAGTCAATCACTGACTCGAGCGAAACCCAATAATGACTCCAGCGCCACGCATCAAACTCTGGATGTTGCGTGGCTCTGAGTCGTACGTCCGTGTCGCGCCCAAGCATACGCAGCAAAAACCAAATCTGCTTTTGCCCTCTGTAATGCCCACGCGACTCGCGCCTAATAAAGGTATCAGGCACGTCGTAGCGCAACCACTCTCTTGTGCGTCCCAAAATGCGAACATGATCGGGCTTTAGGCCGACCTCTTCATGAAGTTCGCGAAACATGGCTTGAACAGGGCTTTCGCCGTGCTTAATACCACCCTGAGGGAACTGCCAAGCATGTTCCCTGATACGCTTACCCCAAAAGACCTCATTTTTATGATTAACGAGGATGATCCCAACATTGGGACGGTAGCCTTCGCGATCAAGCATGGCCACTCCCAGCGAATTCAATACAATTGCATTTAATTATACGTACCTGTTGGGCAATTTGCCCTAATAAATTTTTTGGCAAACCATGCGCGCATCCGCCTATCACATCAGTACTTTAAAAGAAGCCCCTAATGACGCCGAGATCGCAAGCCATCAGTTGATGATGCGTTCAGGCATGATCCGTAAGCTTGCAGGAGGCATATACAACTACATGCCACTTGGTTTGCGGGTGATTCGTAAGGTTGAAAATATCATTCGGCAAGAGATGGACGCGGCTGGCGCCCTGGAGCTTTTAATGCCTGTCGTTCAGCCTGCCGAGCTATGGATGGAATCCGGTCGCTGGGAGCAATACGGGCCAGAACTCCTGCGCATGAAAGACCGCCATGGCCGGGACTTTATCCTTCAACCGACCTCAGAAGAGGTGATTACGGACATCGCTCGTAACGAAATTCAGAGCTGGCGTCACCTCCCCGTCAATTTTTATCACATTCAGACGAAGTTCAGAGATGAACGGCGCCCCCGCTTTGGCGTTATGCGTGGACGAGAATTCACGATGAAAGATGCGTATTCTTTTGATCGTGATGTCGCTGGCGCGCAAAAAAGCTATCAGGTTATGTTTGATGCGTATATGCGCATTTTTTCTCGGTTGGGTTTGACGTTTCGCGCAGTCGCAGCGGATACAGGCTCGATCGGCGGCTCGCAAAGCCACGAATTTCAAGTTATCGCTGACATTGGCGAAGATCTGATCGTCTACGATCCAAACTCAAACTATGCCGCCAATATTGAGTTGGCACCCGCGCCAAGCTTGATTGCGAAGCGCGCGGCGGCAGGATCAGCGTTGACGTCGGTTGCAACGCCTGGCGCAACAAAATGCGAACTCGTTGCAGACTTTTTAAATATCCCTCTGAGTCAAACGGTTAAATCAATCGTGCTTGCAACTGAGCCGAAAGATCAGCCTGTACAAATCTGGTTGCTGCTTCTGCGTGGTGATCACGAACTCAACGAAATCAAAGTCGGCAAGATTACTGGCTTAGATAAAGGTTTTCGCTTTGCCTCCGAAGCCGAGATTGTTGAACACTTTGGCTGCAAGCCAGGGTATTTGGGGCCTATCGGGACAAAACTGCCCGTGAAGGTGATTGCTGACCTCACAGTCGCCAATATGCATGATTTCGTCTGCGGCGCAAACCAAGAAGATGCGCATTTGACGGGCGTCAACTGGGGTCGTGACTTACCCGAGCCCATGCTGGTGTCGGATTTGCGTAATGTTGTCGAGGGTGACCTGGCACCTGATGGCTTAGGGAAGCTTGCTATTCAACGCGGCATTGAGGTCGGTCACGTTTTCTATCTGGGCACCAAATACTCTGAAGCGTTAAAAGCGACCTTCCTCGATGAAAATGGTAAACCCGCGCTGATGGAAATGGGTTGCTACGGCATTGGGGTCACCAGGATCGTTGGCGCCGCGATTGAACAGAATCACGATGCAAAAGGCATCGTCTGGCCACGTGCGATTGCCCCGTTCGAGGTCGCGATCTGTGCGGTAGGCTGGGGCAAAAGTGAAGCCGTTCGCCAAACGAGCGAGGCGCTCTACGCTGAGCTCAAGGCTCGCGGGGTTGATGTCATCCTGGATGATCGTGATCAACGTCCTGGCATTATGTTTGCCGAATGGGAGCTCATTGGACCACCGGTACGCATTACGGTTGGCGAGCGCGGACTCAATGACGGCATCGTCGAGCTACTCGGTCGCAAGCAAAACGAAGCTGCCAAGGTGGTCATTGCCGACTGCGTGACACAAACGCTTGCACTACTCGAATTGGCTTGAAGTCTGGAGAATGTATCCATATGCGGCACGGAGCACGCGTGCTCAACGGCTGATGGCTTGTGCCGTGTGCCGTGTGCCGCGTACCGTATTTAAATTTTTACGTACTTTCTCTTACAAATCGCAATAGGAAAATATGCCTGTCGTTCGTCCGGAATTAAAGCACTGCATGGATGTGCGCGTCTATTACGAGGACACGGACATGGGTGGCGTAGTTTTTTACGCCAACTACCTTAAGTTCATGGAGCGTGGCCGGACAGAATGGCTGCGTTCGCTGGGTGTCAACCAATCAGAGGTCGCGACTCAGGAACAACGCGCCTTTATGGTCGTGCGAGTCGATGTGCGCTACATTTTGCCGGCCAGGCTCGATGATTTGTTGCAGATTGAAAGCGAAGTTACCAGAATGGGCCGCGCTTCGTTACACTTTGCGCAGTCTATTAAGCGCAATGGGGAACTGATCACCCAAAGCAACATCCAAGTATGCTGCGTAGAAACAGTTAACATGCGTGTCGCTGCAATACCCGAATCCGTACGTACTAAATTAGCCGCAATTACTCAGGAATAAGTGATGCAAACCACCTCCGACATGTCAATGCTCTCGCTGGTGTTGAACGCCAGCCTGCCAGTACAGTTCATCATGCTGTTACTGATTGGCATTTCAATCGTTTCTTGGACGTTTATTTTTGCCAAACGCTCCACCATTAAAAAGACTTTGGTTCAAACCAGACGCTTTGAGGATGATTTTTGGTCGGGCGGTGATCTGGCTCTCCTGCACCAATCCATATCGACACGCAGGGCAGAACAAGGTGCGCTTGCTCGGATTTTCGACTCTGGCATGACAGAATTCCTGAAAGCTCGACGCAGCGGCACGATTGGTGATGTCAATGCAACGATGGACGGTGCGCGTCGCGCGATGCGTGCAGCGTTCCAGCGCGAAGTCGATGAACTCGAGTCTCACCTCAATTTTCTGGCCTCAGCGGGCTCCGTGAGCCCCTACATTGGATTGCTTGGCACAGTCTGGGGCATCATGCACGCTTTCGTCGGTCTGGCCAATGTCCAGCAAGCAACACTCGCTTCAGTCGCGCCTGGCATCGCCGAAGCGTTGATCGCGACCGCAATCGGCCTGTTCGCCGCGATCCCGGCCGTTGTGGCTTACAACCGTTACACACACGACATTGACCGTCTGTCGATCCGTTTTGAGACGTTTGTCGATGAATTTTTAAATATTCTGCAACGGCAGGTACGCTGATGTCATCGGTCCGCTCCAGTTCCGGGCGCCCAGCTAGACGCCTGAAAAACGAAATTAACGTCGTGCCCTACATCGATGTCATGCTCGTTTTGCTAATCATTTTCATGGTGACGGCACCGCTGATTACACCAGGTGTTGTTGAGTTGCCTTCCGTTGGACAGGCCGCTAATGTGCCCGCAACACCTATAGAAGTACAAATCACCGAAGATGGCAAAATTTCCTGGCGCAAACGCGAAGCGGGGGCGACAAATATTCCTGTTGAACGCAGCGCTCTCGCGCAAACGATTCTTGCTGAATTAAAGCCTGATCAGCCTGTCGTCATCGCCGCTGACGGCAAAGTCCCCTATGAGTCAGTCATGAAAGTCATGGATGATTTGCGTAAAAACGGAGTCACCAAACTCGGCTTGCTCGTAGACCAAAAAAGTGAAGCCGCTCCTGCACCCAATGCATCGCCCAAGGGCGCACCAAACAGAAACACACCACCCAAGAAATAAAGAGGTCGCACCCGCATTCGCTATGCGTTTGCTGCCCTACCCATGAAGCCACACGATTCAACACCTCGCGGACCTAGCCTCCCCCCAAAACAAGCGCCTGATTGGCGCGCGTTGGGTTTGGCGATGCTCGCCCATGCTGTGTTGGTACTCTTTCTTGTCGTCGGCCTGAACTGGAAGACAAACAAGGAAGGACCACTGCAAGTGGAGCTTTGGATGGACGGCACAACGCCAGTCAGTCCTCCTCCCTCCGAAAACAAACCTGAACCTGCGCCTAAATCAGAGCCCGAGCCAACACCAGAGCCTCCGCCGCCACCTCCACCGCCGCCTCCGCCACCACCACCTCCTCCGCCACCGCCGGTAGCAAAGGCTGCGCCGGAGCCAAAGCCAGAGGTTGACCCAGAGATTGCCCTGGAAGAGGAGCGCAAGAAACGCGCAGAGCTTGAGCGCGCGCAACTAGAGAAAGAGGCTGCCGAAAAGAAAGCCAAAGAAGATGCGGCTAAGGAACAGCAGCGCATCAAGCAAGAGCGTGAAAAGGCTGAAAAGCAAGAACGCGATCGCCTTGAGCAGCAGCGTAAGGATGCGGAACGTTTAGAACGCGAAAAACAAGAGAAGCAAGAAAAAGAGGAAGAGGCCAAAAAAGCGGAAGTGCTGAAAAAGCAAGAAGCTGCAAAAAAGGCCGCAGCCGAGAAGAAACTGAAGGAAGAAGAAGCTAAAAAAGTCAAGGAAGCGGCAGAAGCCAAGGCAAAGGCTGAGGCTGAGAAGAAGGCTGAAGCCGACAAGAAGGCAAAAGCCGAGGCGGACAAAAAGGCAAAAGCTGATGCAGCCAAGAAGGCGGCCGCTGACCAGGCACTCAGGGACGCATTCCGCAAAGATGCCCTCGGGGCTGCAGGCCTGCCCGGTGGCACGGCTGATCGCAATCAGGCTGGCGGCGGAGGCAGAGATGATGGCTACGGAGCCAAAATCCGTGCTTGTGTGCAGCCTGGCGTTTCATTCCCTGTACCGCCTCGCAGTAACGCTAATCCAAGCGCGGAGTATCGTGTCGATCTCAGACCTGACGGAACCATTGCGGCCGTCAAGTTGACACGCAGCTCGGGTAACCCGAACTTCGACCGAGCTGTTGAAACAGGTATCCGTCGCTGCTCGCCCTTCCCGGCCCCGCCATCAGGCAAGTATCCAGGCTACATCAACGTCAACTACAATATGTACGATTGATAGGAGTCCCGCAAAAATGAAGAGTGACCTGCTATATATGAACCGCACATCCCATTCATCGATGTCCAGTTTATTAACCTCATGGCTTAAAGCGCTCATGTTGTTTGCGATGCTGTCTTTTGGCCTCAGCGCCCAAGCACAGCTGCGTGTGGATATTTCTGGCACGGGTGCCCAGCAGTACCCCGTTGCGATCGCCGACTTCAGCGGAGATAGTGCTGGTGCGCAGATTTCTGAAATTATTCGTGCCGACCTGACGCGTTCGGGTCAATTCCGCCTGATTACGACTACAGGCGCCACGCTCGGCTACACAACACCGATTGCTTACGATGAGTGGCGCACGCGCGGCGCTGATTTTCTTGCTTACGGCACCGTCACGCGCAGCGGTGATGGTCGTTACGAGATCAAATACAAGTTGGGTGATACCGTTAAGCGCGGCACGCTCGATGAAATCACGATCGTCGGCACGGAAAAAGAATTACGTCGCATGGCGCATCAGGTTGCCGATCGGATTTACGAAAAGATTACGGGTATTCGCGGTGTTTTCTCCACGCGCATCGCCTATGTGCTCAAACGTGGCAAAACATTCGAACTGCAGATTGCGGATGCTGATGGCCAAAATCCACAGGTTGCTTTACGCTCAGGCGAACCGATTATCTCTCCGGCATGGTCTCCCGATGGATCGCGCCTGGCTTATGTGAGCTTTGAGACCGGCAAACCTGTCGTTTATGTTCACGAACTGGCCACCAGCAAGCGCTTTCCGGTCGCGAACTACAAAGGAAACAACTCCGCCCCCTCCTGGTCTCCAGATGGCGGAACCCTGGCCGTGGTGCTGACACGAGATGGTTTGTCGCAGATCTATACGGTTGGTGCGCGTGATGGCAGTAATTTACGCCGTGTGACCCGCTCTCCACTGATCGATACCGAGCCTGTTTTCAGCCCAGATGGCCGCACAATTTACTTTACCAGTGATCGCAGCGGTAGCCCGCAAATTTACCAAGTTGGCCTGGACGGTGGCGAACCGCGGCGCATTACCTTCAACGGCAGTTACAATATCTCACCAAGGGTTTCTCCGGATGGTAAAACCTTGTTGATGGTGTCGCGTCGTGATGGCTCTTTTAGAGTTGCATCACTTGACTTGGCAAGTGGCGGTGAAACGCTGCTGACCCAAGGACGTGATGATCAGTCTCCAAGTTTTGCACCAAATGGGATGCAGATTCTTTATGCCGCGATACAAGGTGGTCGCAGCGTATTGGCAGGTGTATCAAGCGATGGGCGTGTGCGTCAAACGCTATCTGTGCTGAATGGTGAAGTACGAGAGCCTGTGTGGGGTCCCTTCACAAGCAAGTAGTGCTTACCGATTAAGCTGATTGATTGATCTGTTTTAAAAAGCATTAACCATTTTTCAAATTGTAGTTATTCAAGTTTCTTACCAAGGTAAATATCATGAGATCGCGTATTGCTAAAGTTGTGACCATTGCAGCGCTTGCCGCCGGTCTGGCGGCTTGTAGCTCTGTTTCATTGGATGATCAGGCCGGTAAAGGTGGCGGAGCGGATGGCTCTGGCGTTCTTGATCCGTTTAACCCCAACAGCATCCTTGCTAAGCAGCGCTCGGTTTATTTTGATTTCAACAGCTATACCGTTGGTGATCAATACCGCGGCCTAGTCGACACTCACGGCAAGTATCTTTTGAGCACACCCCAGCAGCGTGTGGTCATTGAAGGGAATACTGACGCACGTGGTGGCTCAGAGTACAACTTAGCACTTGGCCAACGTCGTGCAGAAGCAGTGCGTCGCCAGTTGACCTTGCAAGGTGTGCCAGACACGCAAGTTGAAACCATTAGTTTCGGTAAAGAAAAGCCAAAAGCGCTTGGCGATTCGGAAGCGGATTATGCTGAAAACCGTCGTGCAGACTTTAACTACAAGCGTTAAGCTAGTCAGCTAGGTTTGGTCTGAAACAAGGCGGCCAACGGCCGCTTTGTTGCTTATTGGAGGATTTTTTGTATGCGTAACAAGTCTATTTCCTGGCGTTTGGCCAGCACATGCCTCGTGCTCATTGGCGGCATTTCACTGACTCAGCCAGCACTGGCATTTGCCGATGATGACGCTCGCAAAGCCATTATTGAGCTTCGTCAGCAAATCAAAACCCTGACTGAGGCCAACCAGCGTGCGCGCATTCAGCTCTCGGATCAAATCGAAGCACTTGGACAGGAAATTGTCCGTTTGCGTGGTGATATTGAGCAACTTGGACGCCCTGCCAGTACGCCCGGAGGAGCACGTAGTGCTGACCCGCGTGCGCAAGACCCAAGAGAACAATCCGCTTTTGATCAGTCGATGGAGACTTTTCGTAAAGCCCAATACAAAGAAACCATTCAAAATCTCACAGCGTTTTTGACGCTCTACCCTGATAGCAAACTGGCGCCAACTGCACAGTTTTATCTTGGTAGTAGCCGCTTTGCAATGAAGGACTACAAAGGCGCTATTACGACTTTACAAGCGATGGTTCAAAAATATCCGACTGAACCGCGTGCCGCAGACGCACTCTTGATGGTCGCAAGTAGCCAACTCGAGTTGAATAATCGTCCCGGTGCGAAAACCACTTTGCAGCGTATTGTTAAAGACTACAAAGGGACACCCGCTGCTGACACAGCAGCTAAACGCTTGCCCCTGTTGCAATAATTTACAGAGGGATTGTTGTTACAAGATCTTATGAATCGAAGTACGAATCGAAAACAGTTTTGAAAATAAAAGGGCTCATCCAAGAGCCCTTTTTTACTTTTCATCACCCGCCATTCTTCGCAACTAACTTGTAGAAAGCAACAGAAACGCGACACCAACCACAATCAACACGATACCCATCGTTTCCTGACGTGTACTTTTGCTGAGAAACACTCGCCATGAAAGCAGCTGGGCAAATAAAACCTCCACCAGTCCCAGCGTTCGCACGTTTGCAGCTGCAGTCAATGCAAAACCAAGGAACCAACCCTGAGAGGCAGAAGCTCCCAATAGGCCGCCCCAAATTGAAATGCGCCAAGCCTTGAGGCATTTAATCCAGACGTCGTAGTGAAAAATCATCATCCACGCGGCAAGCAGGATGGTTTGCAAACCCAATCCGCAAGTCAGCGTCCAAGATGCTCGCACCCAAAAATGTGCCTCTCCCAAGGCGAGGATGCCACCCCGGAATGCAACGGCTGCAATCGCGAAAAAGGCGCCAGCTAACAAACCCAATGCTACAGGCTGCCAAGAGGATTCCTCAGCATTGGCCGCTACGGGCTTGCGTGCCATGATCGTGACGCCAACCGTCGCGATGATAATCGCAACCATTGCGAGAATCGATATTTGGTCACCCAATACGACAAGACCAAATAGCGCGACCTGTACTGGTTCGGTTTTCGTCCAGGCTGTCACTACAACGAATGCCCTTTGCCGCATGGCAGCCAGCATTAATGCCGTCGCGGCAATTTGAGAAAGTGCACCCACAGCCACAAACAATACGAAACTCCAATCCATCTGGGGCATCACGGAGCCGGTCATGACTAAGGCAATGGCAGTGAAAAGCACGGCAAATGGAAAGCCATAAAGGAAACGGACTTGTGTCGCCCCTAGCGTGCCAAGCTGCTCAGTCAAACTGCGCTGAATTGCGTTACGACCCGCCTGAGCGGCGGCTGCAAAGATCGTGGCGGGAATCCACAGCCATGTCCATTCGTTCACAAACCACTCCTTGACGCTGCGTGTTGTTGCAAGAGCTTGACCACCTCGGCATCTAACTTAATCCCTTGACTTCGTTGCTGCGCCATTCTGTTGAGCTCGATCTCACCAGGCACGATGACTGATTGACCTTCTACTGCTGGAGGACTGTCATGCAAAATAGAGGCGAAATCCATCATGCGTTCAGTTAACCACTGTGGAGAGCCCAACACCTTGGTATTAATCAATATAAAAAAATGACCCAGGTTTTGTGGTTCATCCGGCGCATCCACCCAAGACTTCACATGCGTGAGGTAGGCAGCATTCGACAAGAGCCCTGCAAAGAGGTCCACGAGCAGTGCCAAACCGTATCCTTTGTGCCCACCAATCGGCTGCAAAAAACCATCCAACGCGGCTTTGGGATTAGTCGTGGCACGTCCTTTGTCATCGGTCGCCCAGGTATCAGGGATTGATTCACCCCGCTTGAGGGCGTTACGGATTTTGGCGCGCGCGACCACACTCATTGCCATGTCCAGCAGAAACGGTTGGCCGCCAGGATTGGGGACGCCAAAGCCCAAGGGACTATTCCCGAGGCGTGCGTCACTTCCCCCCCACGGTGCGATTGTTGTCGTAGCGTTACTGCCAATCACGCTGGCGAAACCTTGCTCTGCAGCGATCAACGAATAAGGTGAGATTGGACCAAAGTGATTACTGCCACGCGCAAAGGCCATCCCGATGCCGTACTGTCCTGCCGCCTCCATCGCCGCACGCAACGCATGCATACCCACCAGAGGACCGACGCCATTATCGCCGTCCACCAGCCTCAGAGCTGGCGCAGGAGATTCGACGCGAATATGTGGTCGGGGATTAATACCTTTCACGATCAAGCGCTCACCATAAGACTCGACACGCGAAAGTCCATGTGTGCTCAAGCCAAACAAGTCTGCCATCACCAATACTCGGACAACGTCGGCCGCATCCGGCTGTGTCAATCCCAGGCCTTCAAAAGCACGTATCGCCAACGCGGTCAGCTCAGGCTCTGTCCAGACTGTTTGCACTTGCCCGCTTTCACTCATCCCCACTCTCCTTAAATTTTATTCTCCGAAGCATACTCGGGAGCGAGCCCGCCGTCATGCTAGTCATCCACGACATGCTGCGCAAAATTCAACAAACTCAGGATCGCAAGCATAAAACGAAAAACCCCCGGATTTCTCCGAGGGTCTTTTTTTGGTATACCCCGGAGCAAGTCCGGGGTCAGCAAGTTTGAGCTTAGAAGCCCATACCGCCCATACCACCCATGCCGCCCATGTCACCACCAGGCATACCGCCGCCTGCTGGCTTGTCTTCAGCAAGTTCGCAAACTGCGACTTCTGTTGTCAGCAACAAGCTGGCGACCGAAGCTGCGTTTTGCAGCGCTGTACGTGTGACTTTAGTTGGATCCAGAACGCCTTGCTCGACCAGGTCACCGTACTCGCCGGTGGCGGCGTTAAAGCCGTAGTTACCTGTGCCGTTCGCAACGTTGTTGACTACAACGCTTGGCTCATTGCCAGCGTTTGCAACGATGGTACGCAATGGCTCTTCGATGGCACGCAAGACAAGCTTGATACCTGCGTCTTGATCAGCATTGTCACCCTTGACCAAAGCGACCACAGCACGCGTACGAATCAACGCAACGCCACCGCCAGGAACGATGCCTTCTTCGACGGCTGCGCGCGTTGCGTGCAGTGCGTCTTCGACACGTGCCTTCTTTTCTTTCATTTCCACTTCAGTCGATGCACCGACGCGAATCACAGCAACACCGCCGGCCAACTTGGCCACGCGCTCTTGCAGTTTTTCACGATCGTAGTCGGACGTTGCTTCTTCGATCTGAACACGGATCTGCTTGACGCGTGCTTCGATCGACTTGGCATCGCCATGACCGTCGATGATTGTGGTGT
>JAURZO010000149.1 GCA_030653405.1 Zwartia sp.
GCTTCAAATCACCCCTGACCCGGGCGTGCTTGAGGTCAATATCCATCCAGCCAAAAATTGGTCTGAATTGGTGCAGCACACGGAGTTTTTATATGAAGCCGCCCATCAAACTCGGCTAAGTACAGAAAAATTCATGATGGATGGTAGACATACGGGTACCGGAGGCGGTAATCATTTTGTCATGGGGGCGGCCACGCCAGCCGATAGTCCATTTTTGCGTCGCCCCGATGTGTTGGCGAGCTTGCTGACGTTTTGGCATAACCATCCGTCCATGTCTTATCTTTTTTCTGGACTGTTTGTCGGGCCGACAAGCCAGGCGCCACGCGTGGATGAAGCCCGTAATGATCAGGTGTATGAGCTTGAAATTGCGTTGCAGGAAATTGATCGTCAGATGTCGGGTCAGGGAGAATGCCCTCCCTGGATGATTGATCGCGCTTTACGCAATATTCTGATTGATGTGACAGGTAACACGCACCGGGCTGAGTTTAGTATTGATAAGCTTTATTCGCCTGATGGGCCCACGGGACGTTTGGGTTTGCTGGAGTTACGAGGGTTTGAAATGCCGCCGCATGCACGCATGAGTCTTGTGCAGCAACTGTTGATCCGTGCGTTGGTGGCATGGTTTTGGAAAATGCCCTACCGGCCCGCAAGTCAGACACGGTTGACACGCTGGGGCACACAATTGCACGATCGATTCATGTTGCCCACATTCATCATGATGGACTTTGAGGATGTGTTGGCCGAGCTTGAAGCAGCAGGTTTTGTTTTCGATATGAAATGGTTCGCGCCGCATGCTGAGTTTAGATTTCCCTTGATCGGTGAAACAGATATCCGCGAAATGCGCCTGAGCTTGCGTACCGCGCTTGAGCCTTGGCATGTGATGGGCGAGCAGAATTCAGGTGGTGGCACCGTGCGTTTTGTGGACGCATCCCTTGAGCGGCTTGAGTTAAAAGTTTCAGGTTTTGTGGATAATCGCTTTTCTATTGCAATCAATGGTGTTGTGCCGAAAATGCAACCCACCGGCACTGAAGGCGAGTATGTGATGGGTGTGCGCTATCGTGCCTGGCGTCCACCCTCAGGCTTGCATCCGACAATAGGGGTGCATGCTCCGCTGACATTTGATGTGGTGGATAACTGGCTGTCGAGGTCAATGGGGGGATGTCGTTATCACGTCGTCCATCCGGGTGGTCGAAATTACGATACTTTGCCTGTGAATGCCTTTGAGGCCGAGAGTCGCAGGCTTGCCAGGTTTTCACGGCTTGATCACACGCCTGGTTCAATTTCCCTGACGGCGCAACCCACGGAATCAGAGTTTCCCTATACACTCGACTTGCGGCGTCACCCGTGATTCAGTGTTGAAAACTCATGTCGTCAGATCTCTCATCAAAACATAGCGTTGACTTGTCCGCCAAGGATGCGCTTGAGCGTACGTATAGACAGGTGAGCCGTCTCACCGCTCAAACTGCCCCAGGTCATTACGATGAGTTACGTCAGGGTGCAGGAGTATTGCGTCCGCCCTGGAAGACTTTTTTTAGTTATCTTGGTGAGTCGGGTATTGCCGACTTGCCTTCAAGTAGCGAAACCATTGCTCGTTTGATTCAACAGAATGGCATCACCTACAACGTTTATGCAGACAACCAGGACCAGACCAGACCTTGGTCATTAAATCCCTTACCGTTGCTCATTGAGCCGGCAGAGTGGCGAACGATTGCAAGCAGTCTGGAACAACGCGCAAAGCTTCTCAATGCGATTGTGCAAGATGTGTACGGCCAACAGTTACTGATACGGGGAGGTTATTTACCGAGTGCGCTTGTATTGGGACATCCGGGATATCTTCGCGCGATGCAAGGTGTACAGCCGCCAGGCGGCACTTACTTGCATGTTGTTGCATTTGATATTGCGCGCGGGCCAAATGGTCGGTGGTGGGTGATTGGGCAACGGACACAGTCACCGTCAGGATTAGGTTACGTATTAGAAAATCGCCTGATTATTTCGCGACTGTTTCCTGAGGCATATCGAGAAATGCGTGTCCAGCATATCGCTTCAAGTTACAAGCGACTGCTTGATTCGATGAAGACAGCGGCTGCACAAATCGCACAAGGGTCGCCGAGGTTCGCGTTGTTGACGCCCGGACCTTATAGTGAAACGTATTTTGAACATGCTTATCTGGCGCGCTATCTCGGACTTCCGCTTGTCGAAGGGGCGGATTTAACGGTTCGTAATGAAAAGCTTTATTTGAAAACGTTACATGGGTTGCAGCCGATTCACGGATTGTTACGTCGCCTTGATGATGATTTTTGTGATCCCCTGGAGCTCAGGGCGGATTCGAGTCTGGGTGTGCCCGGACTCTTGCAAGCGGTGCGTGCCGGTAACGTTGTGATGGCGAATGCACTGGGAACTGGCTTTCTTGAATCCCCGGCCGTCCAAGGATTTTTACCTGCTATTTCGGAATATCTTTTGGGTGAGTCACTCAAGATGCCATCTCTGAACACCTGGTGGTGTGGTGAGATCGCAGCATGGAAAGACATCGCGCCAGATTTGCACACGCAGGTCATCAAGCCGACATATGCCACAACGCCGCGCACTAATTTTCAACCGGCGATCGCCAGTGTATTGAGCTCGGAAGAAAGGAAGAAGTGGCGTGAGCGGATTGATCAGCAACCTGACTTGTACACGACACAAAGTTACTTGCCATTTTCTCAGGCGCCAACCTGGCAGACCGATCGAATCACGCCACGCACGGCGATGTTGCGCGTGTATGCGGTGGCTTCGGGCAATGGAGAGTGGCAGCTTCTGCCCGGAGGAATGACACGGATCGCAACCCTTGATCCACATATCGTGTCGATACAAAGCGGTGGCAGCACCTTGGATACGTGGGTTATCACAGATCAGTCGGTCGATACCTATTCAATGCTGCCGAACCGTGAAAAAATACCTCGATGGACAGCATCGCAGCAATTGGTGTCAAGTCGGTCCGCCGAGAATTTATTCTGGCTCGGACGATACACAGAGCGCTGTGAGTCGATGGTGCGTTTAGCCAAAGAGGCGTTGGTGCTGGTGAGTACAAACCAGCAAGACAGCTTACCTGTGCTGAATGATGCAATGGGTTCGCTCTGTCAGGCTCATGGGCTGATATCAGAAGACACGCCAAGCTTGACACAGTCCGCCGCCTTGTTTGGTCGTGCGCTGACGAGTGGTTTGAGCAAGAAAGAAGGTGGTGGACTCATGGCTAATATCGATGCGCTTGAGCAGGCCTTAAAGTCGGTACGCGACCGCTTGCCCGCTGAGCATGCAGAGATTGCCCATACGATGCGTCAGATGCTGGCGCGATCGCCTGCGCGCACCGCCATTGACACGATTGAGGTGCTTGATGCCTTGAGCGTTCAGCTTGTCGCCTTAGTGGGCTTTCAGTCTGACCGGATGACGCGCGATCTGGGTTGGCATATGTTGGCGGCTGGCCGTTTAATCGAAAGGCTGATCAGTCTCAGCGAAATTATTTCCTCATTTTTTGCTTATGCCGCCGTTTATACGCCTCGTGGGTTCGAGACCTTACTGGTCTTGTTCGATAGCTCGATCACTTACCGTACCCGTTATCAGCGACAGCAAGACATCACTGCATTGATGGATTTGCTTGTGACGGATGAAACAAATCCTCGTTCGTTTAATTGTATTTTGCAGGGTCTTGCAAGCGAGATTCAGCATTTGCCAGACAGTGACTCATTGATGGCGCTGTTGCCCGCCTTTGATCCCAATGAGGAGTCAGTATTAAAACAGGTTGAATCGTTGCGGGCACTCGGTGTTTTTGGTGCTCAGCTTTCAGATGAAATGAGTCGACGCTTTTTTGCGTTGGCAATTGAACGGCATTTTGCATCATGACGCATCTTCG
This sequence comes from Zwartia sp., assembly GCA_030653405.1. Lineage (GTDB taxonomy): Bacteria > Pseudomonadota > Gammaproteobacteria > Burkholderiales > Burkholderiaceae_B > Zwartia. Next base: position 3,887 of record JAURZO010000149.1, read on the forward strand.
GGTTGAACACGAAACACGCTATGAATACCAGACCGATGTTGAGTTGGCGCATCATCTTGCGTATTTGCGACCGATTCAGTCCGATTGGCAACAGGCATTATCTAGCGAAGTGAGTATTGTGCCTGCCCCTGATCATCAATCAGAAGGCCTGGATGCGTTTGGCAATCACCGAACATTTTTCACATTATCGACACCGCATAGAACGTTGCTGGTTAGGGCGATTTCCACGGTTCGTCTTAAGGACCGATATACAAAGTTTGATCCTAAGGTCAGTCCGCCTTGGGGCTTAGTCGCTGAATCGCTCGCATATGCGTTGGACCGCCCTTATCTGGCTGCGAGCGAGTTTTGTTTTCCGAGCCCTTATGTTCCACGTCTGGCGGAGTTGCGTGATTATGCGCAAGCGTCCTTTGTGCCGGGCCGCAATATTGCCGAAGCAAGTATGGACTTATCAAAACGCATCCACCAGGATTTTGAATACTCGGCGGTTGCAACCGAGGTGCAAACGCCGATTCTCGACGCGTTTAAAAAGCGTGCAGGTGTTTGTCAGGATTTTTCACATATTTATATTGGTTGTTTGCGAGCACTCGGTTTGGCCGCAAAGTATGTCAGCGGTTATCTCATGACGCATCCGGTTGAGGGCGTAGAAAAATTACGCGGCGCAGATGCCTCTCATGCATGGGTGGCCGTGTATTGCCCTGGGGCACCGGGGCATTGGTTAGAGCTTGATCCAACGAATAATGTGGTGGCGGGACTTGATCATGTGTGCTTAGCCGAAGGCCGTGATTTTGGGGATGTTTCACCACTGCGAGGGGTGATTCGCGGTGGTGGTGAGCATGAATTGAAAATTGCTGTCACGGTAGAACGGCTGATGAGTGCTCCATAAAATCAAGCTAGACGGGCGATGTTGATGAACGTTTCATTTCGAGCGTAGTGCCCGAGATTTTCTAGAAACTTCTCTGCCATGCGTTGCAAAATAGCATCCGAGAATCCCGCTGTATGGGGTGTTGCAATGACGTTTGCCATATCCCAGAGGGGTGACTCCGTGGGTAGGGGTTCCTGAGCAAACACATCCAGATATGCACCCGCCAAGCGACCATTTTTCAGTGCGTCAATCATTGCAGGCTCATCGATTACTGCACCACGTGAAATATTAACGATATGCGCAGAATGCTTCATCAGGTTGAGGGCTGTTGCGCTGACTAAATTATTTGTTTGCGCAGTTAGTGGGCACGCGAGCAGTAACCAGTCTGTTTCTGGCAGGATATTGTTGAACTCGGCGAACGATATAACGCGTGTATCCGGGATGGTCGAGGCGGCGGATTGACGTACGACGATAATATTTAAGCCGATTGCTTTTAACCATGCTGCAAGCTTTTGACCGATCGGTCCCCAGCCTACGATTGTGGCTGTTTGTCCTTCGAGTTCAGGGGGTAGCCCGACCTTAAAAAAAGGTTCCCAGGCATGCGCCCGTTGTGCGGCGGCGAGTTGAGGAAAGCGTCGAGCCAGTGCAAGAAGTCCAGTCAGCGCGGTCTGAGCGACAACCCCCGCACTCGCACCCGAGGAGCTTGTGACTGTTACGCCGCGCGCCATCAGATCGAGGAAAATTTGTCGATCTACCCCTGCTGAATGGATATGCACCCACTGCAACGCCTTTGATCCTCTCAGGGCATCGTAAACGTATTGTGTCTCGGGTGTGATTTTGTGCTTGGTCGACCCACCTGTGATGTCTCGTGACACAAAACAGAAATCTGCATCGGCAGTTCCCTCATGCATTTGTTTGGCTGTGACACGAACGTAACCATCAGGCCCGAGAATCTCCGAGATTTTGGGTGCGAGCTCCTGCTCAGTTTTGTCTGAGAGGAGAATACGCGGTGGATGATTGAGTTTTTTGATGGTCACGTTTTGTGTCCTCTTTGATGCAGGGAGAAAGTGATGAAAGGTGGCGGCTGATTAGTTGCGATAGGACGTATCGGTGCGATCGAGCTTACGTAACAATGCCGGCCATTCCATGACGCCATATGGACGACGGGTGCCTGGCTGATAGTTATTCCAAGTTTCCTCTAATACTTTTTGCGATACCTTTGCCAGTGGAGTGTTGCATGCCATGGCGCCGAGTTGCGCGCGGCACGATAACTCGAGACGATGCATCCAGTTAAAGGCCTCGCCGATGGTGCGCCCAACAGTCAGCGCCCCATGATTACGCAAAATCATGGCTTCACTGTTGCCGAGGTCTTTGCACAGTGATTCCTGTTCTGCCTCATCAAGGACAACGCCTTGATAGTCGTGATAACTGATTTTAAAAAAGCGCATCGCTGTTTGTGTCAGGGGCAACAAGCCACACTCGAGAGAGGAGACGGCCATTGATGCCCAGCTATGTGTATGAATGACACAGCCCACTTCAGGACGAGCGTGGTGTACGGCGCTATGGATCACTGCACCGGCTTTGTTGATGCCGTAATTCAGAGTGCCGAAATCTGGCTTGGTGATAATGTTGCCATGGTGATCGACTTTCAGAAGGCTGGATGCGGTGATTTCCTCGTACATCAAGCCATATGCATTAATGAGATAGGTGCCTTCTTCGCCAGGCACGCGTGCTGAAATGTGGTTGGCGATCATGTCAGCCATGCCGTACATCTCGACCAAACGATAACAAGCGGCCAAATCGACGCGCGTTTGCCATTCTGCATCGGAAACTTTGCCCTTTAGTGAGGGAATTTGAAGAACGCCTTCTTTTGACATAAGTGTGTGCCTCTAAAGTTTTTATAAAAATAAGTCTGAATGAATGTCGTCTATTTCTGAAAGATACCAACTCGCAAGCGATTGCGCGAGTGGTTCTGTTCAGATCCTTTAAAAAATAGCGTTATGCTTAGAGCCTGCCATGGCAGTTTGCTTAATCCCTGAGAATATAGATGAAAATATTGACCCTTGCCGCCCTTGTGGCTGTTGTCAGCGTCCTTGTCGGCTGTCAGGGCAGTGCTGTTTACTATCATCGCGACCCGTCGCGGCAAATCGTCGTACTAGATCAGCGAGAGATCAGTATTATTTCGATTGGTACCGATAAATGGGAAGCTTATGGTGGCAAGCAAGGCGGATCATCGGAGTCCGACCTTGAAAAACAGAAAGCTCGCCAGATAGAGGCAATCGAGAATGTGACGGGTTGCCGTGTCGTCTCGACCGAGTTTCCCAAAGAGAAAAACGACAATCGGCTACTCATCCATGCCACCGTGGATTGCAGCGCACAACTCGGCCGTACCTAAGGCGCGGGGCTAACCTCCCGAGATTGCATCGCCATAAGGCGACATGATCTCTGTGCAACCCATATTCAAGTCGCCATCACGCATGACACCTGCGGGACATGCGAATGAGTACGGATAAACATTACGGCGTGTTTGTATCACGGGCATTTCTTTTTCAAGTGCGGCAATGATTTCCCCGGACAGCTTTTGATCGGCGGTGATTTTGCCCCCGCCACTGACATCAATGCGGGGTGTGTGGAATGCTTCTTCAAGACTTAGACCGTGATCAATCATGAACGAAGTGAGTTGCATCACCGCCCCAAGAATTTTACGACCACCCGAGGCACCAATTGCGAAGCGACGACCTTGCGCGTCTTCGCCGATGACGGGCGAGTAGTTGGCCAGGCAGCGCTTGTTCGGTGCAAGAGAATTAGGCTTGCCGGGCTCTGGATCGAACCACATGATACCGTTATTGAGCAGCATCCCTGTCGAGGGTGACACGACTCGAGATCCAAAAATCGACAGCAGTGTTTGTGTGACTGCGCACATGTTGCCTTCACGGTCTACGACACTAAAGTGTGTGGTGGAACCTGGCGCTTTTGGGGACTCATGATCCCCCATGTTTTCCAATCTAAGCTTGAAGGCTGCGTCGAGTGCGCGTGCAAAACCAGTGTATGTGGCTGAACCTGGCTGCCCTTTTGTTGGCTGTCGCTCAAGGGCGAGCAGTTCTAATGCCTTGCCAAACGTGGGGCCGCCCGTTAAACCTGGGGTGGCATACACGCGACCACCGCGATAGTTGATCGTGAGCGGCTCCACCATCGTCGCTTGATAGTCGTGCAAGTCCTGGACGCTCAGGCTGCCACCTTTGGCACGTACATCCCGAGCTAGTTGCTCAGCGATGTCGCCTTTGTAGAAAGCATGGGCTCCGCCCTCGGCGATCTGCAGCAAAGTTTGTGCGAAAGCTTTTTGATTAAGATGGCGATTACTCAGAGAGGTCCACTCTCCGGCGATCGGCCAATGACCCTCCTCGAGAAACATCTTTGCAGTATCAGGGTCTTTGCTCAGGACACGCGCATTGGCTGCAGTCACAAGTGTGGTGTACCAGTCCACCAGCAAACCTTCGTCTGCAAGCTTGGCTGCTGGTGTCACGAGTTCTTTCCAAGGCATACGACCGAAGTGTTGATGTGCGAGATCCATACCAGATACGACGCCAGGTACGGCCACTGCGGTCGCACCCATCACGTTGCGGTCTTCAATGACAGCGGGCCATGGAAAGAGATCGGAGGATTTGCCAGCGCCGCTTAGTGGATAGTCCGCAGGATTGAGCTCTCGAGGCGAGCGACAACCAAAATCAATGACATGGGCTTTGCCTTCTTTAGCGCGCCACAGCACCATCGTCCCGCCAGCCGCAGGTCCGCTCATCCATGGCTCGACCACGCCGATTGCAAAGGAGGTCGCGATAGCGGCATCGACAGCATCACCTCCCGCGTCAAGGACGGCGGCACCAACTTCGGCAGCTCGTCGGTGCTGTGCAGCGACGACACCACTTTTAGTCGAGAGGACAGTTTTACGAACTGTTTGCGAGCTGGAAAAGTTTTCAAGCATGATTTAACCGTGTTGTTTGACGTAGCGGACGATGTCGGCGTGTGTGGCAAACCACACATCGGGCAGACTTCGCATGTAGCGCGTGAGTTCTTCGAGAATCCAGATGCGTGAGCGATAGCCAATCACATGCGGATGCATCGTAAGCTGGAAAAGCCCACCTTCCTGATACGCCACATCAAACTCCCGCTTGAAAATATCGAATACATCTGAGGGCGGCGTATAGGGTCTGAGTCCGGAAAAACGATTCATCCCGAAATAAACGGCATCATCGCGGATCCACTCGACAGGCAACTCGATCACACCTGTATTGACACCATCAAGAAGCAACTCATAACAATCTACGTCCGCCATCAATGAGGAGTCGTAAATCAAGCCCATATCTCGCGTCAGTGCCAGCGTGTTTGGACTGAAATCCCATGAGGGCGTGCGCATACCAACGGGCCTGAAGCCTGTTATTTTTTCAAGGACATCCGAACTGCGTAGCATCAGATCCTTTTCAGCCTCATAGGGCAGCACGGAGTTACGTTCGTGGATCCAGCCATGGATGCCAATTTCGTGTCCTTGTGCGGCGAGATCACATTGCTCGTCTGGATATAACAACGCTGTCACGGCGGGAACATAGAAACTCGCTTTGACGTCATAGCGTTGAAGAATTTTCAGTATTCGCGGGACGCCTTGACGATTGCCGTACTGCCCCTGTGAAAGTTTGCCGATTGATTCGCCGCCTTCTCTTAGCTCATTGGTTTCATGATCTGAGTCAAAAGACAGCGCGACCGCACAGCGCGCGCCGTTTGGCCAACTCGCTGGGCGAAGCGTTTTTCCTGCCCGAACACGATTAACGATGCCTCGCCAATGTGGTTCTGGCCACTGCCAGGGTTCTAATGGTTGTTGACTCACTTTTTCGCTCCCGCGGCATTAACGTTACGTGCAATTTGCTCAGCGGAGGCCGCTTCTTTGACGACAAACTTCGCAAATTCATCGGGCTTCATACCCACACCTTCTAGCCCAAGCGTGTCAAACTGTTTCATGACATCTGGATCCGCCAACGTTTTGCCGATTCCCTCGTAAACGCGCGCGACGACTGGAGCTGGGACGCCAGCAGGCATCCAAAGGCCAAACCAGTTGACAACGTTATAACCAGCTAGGCCTTGTTCCTGTAATGTTGGGACATCAGGCATTCCTTTCCAGCGCTTTGTTCCGGTAATCGCGAGGGCCCGCAATTTTCCGCTTTTGACATGCTGAAGTGCGATCTGTGTTCCAACGAAAAACATATCGACACGCCCTGCCATCAGGTCATTAGTGGCTTCTGCAACACCCTTGTAAGGAACGGGCAAAATATCCGTCCCTGTAAGTGTTTTCATCACTTCAGCGGGTATATGACTTGCCGTGCCAAGCCCTGCATGGGCGTAGGTCAGCTTGCCAGGATCTTTCTTGGCAAGTGCGATGAGCTCCTTGAGATTTTTAGCGGGAAAGTCCGCGGGCACGACCAGTACTTGTCCAAAGTTTTGCGTCACCAAAGAAACATGCGTGAAGTCTTTGACAACGTCATATGTCACGTTGTCGTTAAAGGGCGGGATATTGGTGTGGGAAGCAGTCGTAAATAACCAGGTGTAACCATCAGCAGGTAGTTTGGAGACGTATGCGGTGCCAACCATTCCGCCCGCACCAAGACGATTTTCAACAATAATTGTTTGTCCGAGTGCCGTTGATAATTTGGGTGCAAGCATTCGCATGATCAGGTCTGGTGGTCCTCCGGGTGGGGACGGTACGACGACACGGATTGGTTTGGTGGGGTAGTTTGACGCTGCTGGGTTGGATGCAGACGTTTGAGCAATCACGGGTGCCGATATCGCAAGGCCTAAAGATAGGAGTGCCGTGCGAAACAAGTATTTAAATGACTTCGTGAATATTGGGCGAATGCTGGCAATATCATAAGAATTTTGCATGGAGAAAGCCTTCCACAAAGTTTAAGTCAGATTAGGAAAGTTCAATCGTCGAATGTGTGGTGGACGATTTGATAATGGCCTCTAGTACCGCAGCGTTTCTAACTGCATCACCATCGGGCGTCACCAGCGGCTGCTTGGCTTTGATGCAGGCCGCGAAGTGTTCGAGTTCGGCTCGTTCAGTGCTGGTGACTGGAAAGCTTGTTTTGACAGGCTTTTGTTTGTTTGTCACGTTGTTTCGATCAATCATGCAAACAGTGAGATCCCAAGTGTGCAAATGTTCGATGTCACCTACTTCGACCCAACCATTCGAGCCAAAGATCTGCATACGCCAAGTTTCGGCAGTCGCAATCACGGTGCCTAGGTAACCCGTCGAACCTCCCTTAAAGTGCAGCAGCATCGACGTTGTGTCATCAGAGCCGAAATCTTGCGCGATACGATAGCTTTGAGCAGTGACTCGATCAATAGGCCCTGCGAGATACATCATTGCATCAATGACGTGTACACCTCGACCGGTCATCCCGCCGGCGGGTGATTCATCACCTTCGTGTCGCCAGTGACCCCGAGGAAAACGATATGCGCTAGGCCCACAGAAATTGCCTTCAATGTGAAGGAGCTTGCCAAGACGGCCATCTTCAAGCATGCGCTTTATTTCCTGCAGGGCAGGTTGGAAACGCCAGTTATAACCAACGCCCAATACGATGTTATGCGTGGCCGCCACGTCAGCAGCTCTCTTGGTACTTGCGTGATCGAGTCCGAGAGGTTTTTCACAAAACACATGCTTGCCTGCCTTGGCTGCGGCGACGATTTGATCTGTGTGCATGGAGTGTGGTGTGGCAAGCACGACAGCGTCGATGGAGGGATCGGCCAGCACGGCTTCGTAACTGTCGATCATTCTTATGTTGTGCTTTGAAGCGAACTCTTGGGCTTTCGCAGGTGTCCTTGTTGTACCAGCGACAAAGTGTATTTCATTGCTGAGGCCTTGAACGCTTTTAACTAGATTTTGTCCCCAGGTGCCCATGCCGATAATAGCTGCATTGATCATTCTTTTTTTGCTCCGATGGTGATAATGATGCACAGCGCAATGCGCTGTCGCGAAGCGCGTGACTCTAATCAGCGCGTATATCGCCAACTGATTATCAAAGAAAATCTGAAGGATGACAACAAAGATTAAATGTGTTTTGATCAGAGTAGTTTGTTGGTGTTCTAGACCATATTTAATTTTTGAGGATCGTCATGCGCTATAGAAATCTGTTGGGTAAGGTGTTGCTTGCAGTCAGCATGGGTTTGTTTGGTTTTGCTGCAACTGCACAGAGCTGGCCGACTAAGCCAATTCGGTTGGTTATTCCTTTTGCGCCGGGTGGCGGCACCGATATCTTGGCTCGAGTACTCGCGCCCAGGCTATCAGAGCTGTTGGGTCAGCCGATTGTGGTGGATAACAAGCCAGGTGCATCAAGCATCATTGGCTCACAAATCGTGGCGCAGGCTCCTGCTGACGGGTATACCTTGCTCATGGTGGACTCATCTATTCTGGTGAATCCCGGCTTACGAGCCAACTTACCCTATGACACCTTAAAAGCATTTACGCCCATTAGCCATTTGGCTGTCGGCCCTGTCATTCTGGTCGTGAATCCATCCGTACCCGCACAAAACTTGGCTGAGCTCGTGCAGTTGGCAAAAGCCAAACCCGGTGAACTGTTTTATGGTTCCGGTGGTAATGGGGCGTCGACGCATTTAGCGGGCGAGCTCTTCAAAATGGCCGCTGGCATTAACATTGGCCATGCCCCCTTTAAGGGCACGGGAGAGGCGATGGCCGCCGTAATGGGTGGGCAGGTTCCAATGACCTTCACCGGGATTAGTTCAGCAAAGCAGCCAGTTGAAGCGGGTCGTCTCCGTGCGCTCGCGATGACGGGTGATCGTCGTCAGCCCTCCATGCCTGATGTCCCGACCTTCGCGGAGGCTGGACTGAAAGGGGTTGATGCCAGTAGTCACTGGGGTCTTTTGGGTCCCGCAGGTCTTCCCGCAAATATCGTCAATCAATTGAGCGCCGCGGTGAATAAGGTACTGGCAGAACCTGCTATTCAAACTAGGGTGACCGGGCTTGGTTACGACACGAAAGGCGGTACCCCTGCTGATCATGTCAAGCTGATGGAAACAGAAATTGAAAAGTGGCGCAATGTGATTCAGACCGCTGGCATCAAAGTGAATTAATCAAGGAAGATCCATGCAACACCACATTACACGGGATGGTTTGAAGCTCACATATTACGTGGACGATTTCACGAAGCCCTGGGTTGAACCGGAGACGGTTTTTTTATTGCATGCCGCAATGGGCAACTCACAACGATGGTTCAGTTGGGTTCCGAAGTTGGCACAGCATTATCGCGTTGTGAGAATGGACTTGCGCGGGCACGGACAATCGACTATCCCGGGGGCCGAGCAAGATTTCTCGCTGCAGCATTTAGTGAACGACGCAATAGCGCTGATGGATCACCTTAAAATCGATCGGGCGCACATTGTTGGAAACTCGGCTGGCGGATACGTAGCACAACAACTCACACTGCAGCATCCTGCTCGTGTCAAGACGTTGGCTTTATATGGCGCGACTCCAGGGTTAAAACATAGTCATGCGCCAACGTGGATTCCGAAAATCAAAGAAATCGGATTAAAGAAGTTTTTGTCAGACACAATCCACGAGCGATTTGATGATAAGGCTGATCCTGAGCTTGTTTCGTGGTTTATCGAACAAGCCGGCTCTAATAATCCGGCTTTCATTGCCCGTTTTGTTTTGCATATGTGCACCCACGACTTTATGGAAGATTTGGTGGGAATCAAGTGCCCCACGCTCATTGTTGCGGCGGGTAAAGAGTCGATCGGCCATGCAGACGCGTACGAGGAGATGCATAAGCGTATCAAGGGATCAGAGCTTAAGTACGTTGATACGGCCGGTCACAATATTTGTGACGGTTATGCTGAGCAATGTTCTGATTTACTCATGAGCTTTTTAAAACGCCACTCCTGATGAAGTTTTGGCACTAAGCCAAGTCAGTAGTTGTGAAGTAAACAGCTCAGTCCTTGTGACGGGAAAGAAGTGGCCGCCGTGCTCAAAAATATGGATATCAGCATCCTTGAGCATGGCGGCTAACTCGTCTTGAAGAAATGACGGCACGATCAAGTCGTCTCGGGCACCGAGGACGAGCTTAGGAACGCTGATATTGTGCACTTCATTGCTGCGGTCAAAAGCAATCAACGCGTCCAGTCGTTCGGCGACAATACGCTGTGCTTCCGGGCTCACGGGTGCATTCTTTTTTGCATTTTCTAGCACGCCCCAATTATTGTTGAGCCAGTGTGCATCGTGCCCCATGAAAACAGAGGAGCAGGCATAGGCAACCGGGTTACTTAAGAGCATCTCGCGCCGCATAGTAAAGAGTTCCTGGCGGTGCCGGCTCGGCTTGCCCCAGGTCGCGCTTAATACGCAGGCACGCACGCGCTGTGGGGCACGTAATGCCATCGTTTGTGCAATACAGCCGCCCGTCGAATGACCTACGACGATGGCTGTATCAACACCACAGTGATCAAGTATTGCCAGGCAATCATCCGCCAACTGGTCGATTGTGCAGGGAGCTGTGCCGCGTGTACTTTTAGCGATACCACGCTGATCGAGCCTGATGACGCGGAAATGTTTTGCAAGTGCAGGGATACAGGGATTCCAGAAATTTGCTGTGCCACCCAAACCGCTGATGAGCAAAAGAACAGGCCCTGCGCCATCGGCGAGTACCCGAATCGCGGCGTCATCGGGGAGTGAAACAGTAAGGTCAAGGGAGGGGCTGATTGGAGAGGACATTGGTGTGCGCCAAAAAAATCACATATGCTGCGTAGTATCGTGTAAACACTAGCAGTTGCCAACCGAGGATTTAAGATGACACAGCAATATGCATTGTTGCGGCGCAGCGATGAGTGACGGCAATCAGATCATTATTCCGCCATCGTTCATCTCGCTGTTCGTAGAGCCCGGTCGCATTAAACCCAGCGCCACGCGAGAGCACATCTATGAACGTTACGATTTGTGTGAAGACTTAGCGAATTTGCTGACGGAGCAGGCCACCAACAAGCTGTGGGAACTTGGCATTACCGAAGCTGATGTGCTGGAGAGGATTCACCAGGGGCTCGGGGATGTGGATATCGGAATTTCCGCGGCTGAAGCCCAGTGGGTGATTTACAGGCTTGCCGAGATCCTTGGCTGGCAGGATGCGTATCCGTCCAGCCAAGGAGAGTCTCGTGAAAGGTTTTAAGCTTTGTTTTCTTCTTGATAACGCTTGATGCCCTTCAGGATTTCCTGATGTGCTTCGGCTACGCCACCCCAGCCCTGGACTTTGACCCACTTGCCACTTTCGAGATCTTTATAGTGCTCAAAGAAATGCTGAATGGCGTTTAGCCGCATCGGATGGACGTCTGAGGCTTGTTTCCAGTGGCTGTAAATCGGGAGGATTTTGTCTTCGGGGACGGCCAATAGTTTGGCGTCTTCGCCGCCTTCGTCTTCCATGTTCAGCAAGCCCAGAGCGCGGCAACGCACCACGACGCCAGGGATGACGGGAAAGGGAGTAATCACTAACACGTCGACCGGGTCGCCGTCGCCCGCAATGGTCTTAGGGATATAGCCGTAGTTGCAGGGATAGTGCATCGACGTACCCATGAAGCGATCGACAAATAGTTCCCCAGAGTCCTTGTCCACCTCGTATTTGATCGGGTCAGCATTCATTGAGATTTCAATGATTACGTTAAAAGACTCGGGAATATTTTTACCCGGGCTGACTTTGTCGAGACTCATTATGACTCCATATGAACAAGGTTGATTAGTAGATACCCTGATGTTAACAAAAATAGACAAAATCGTTCCTATCAGGCCTTTTCTGATGGATACTAGTCTTGCATTATGACTATCTGCTTCATGACTACCTGGTTCGCGAGCGAGCCTTGGCGGGCGCTCGATATCAACAATAAAGAGACAAACCAACAGAGGAGTTCATTCGATGAGCAACGTCACATTAGGCCTTTACTTTGCATTGGGCTGTGGAGTTCTAGCGGTCTTATATGGTTTTTATGTCCGATCCTGGATCCTCCAGCAGGGAACGGGCAATGCCCGGATGGTTGAAATCGCGGAAGCGATTCAGCAGGGCGCTAGCGCCTATCTTTCCCGGCAATACAAAACAATCGCAGTCGTAGGTGTTGTATTGACAGTTCTGATAGCTGTTTTTATTGATAGTCTGACTGCGGTCGGCTTTGTGCTCGGTGCAGTGTTGTCAGGCGCTTGTGGCTTTATTGGCATGAATGTGTCAGTGCGTGCCAATGTGCGCACTGCAGAGGCGGCCACAAAAGGATTAAACGAAGCGCTCAATGTCGCTTTTAAAGGTGGCGCGATTACGGGCATGTTGGTGGTAGGTCTGGGCCTGCTTGGTGTCGGTTTGTTTTATCTTTATTTACAGGCAACCGGCAAAGGGCAAAGCATGTCGGCGATCCTACATCCCCTAATTGGTCTTGCGTTTGGCTCCTCGTTGATTTCGATTTTTGCCCGACTCGGTGGCGGGATTTTCACTAAGGGCGCCGACGTGGGCGCCGACTTGGTGGGAAAGGTGGAAGCCGGTATCCCCGAGGATGATCCCCGCAATCCTGCTGTGATTGCCGACAACGTGGGTGACAACGTGGGTGACTGTGCAGGGATGGCGGCCGATCTTTTTGAAACCTATGCAGTGACGCTGATCGCAACCATGGTGCTAGGCGCGCTGATGATCAAAGTGGCCACAGCGGAGGCCGTCGTGTATCCCCTGGTTCTCGGCGGGATATCCATCATTGCCTCGATCATTGGATGCTCTTTTGTTCGTGCAACGCCAGGCATGAAAAACGTGATGCCAGCGCTCTATAAAGGCCTGGTGGTCGCTGGTGTGATTTCGCTGGTGGCATTTTATTTTGCCACGAACTGGATGCTGCCCGACAACATACTGGCTGATGTGGGTTTTGCAACTGGAGGAAAACTTCGCTTGTTTGGCGCGACTGTTGTGGGCCTGGTCTTAACCGCTTTGCTCGTGTGGATCACAGAGTATTACACCGGTACGGATTATGCGCCGGTCAAACATATCGCAAAAGCATCGACTCAGGGTCATGGAACGAACATGATTGCAGGCCTTGGTGTCTCAATGCGTTCGACGGCCTGGCCCGTCTTGTTTGTTTGCGCGGCGATCTACTCTGCCTATTGGTTGGGTGGCATTTATGGCATCGCGATTGCGGCGACATCCATGCTGTCCATGGCTGGCATTGTGGTGGCACTCGATGCCTATGGACCGATTACCGATAACGCCGGTGGTATCGCCGAGATGGCCGGAATGCCTCAGTCGGTGAGAGATATTACTGATCCGTTAGATGCTGTGGGTAACACGACGAAGGCCGTGACAAAGGGTTATGCCATTGGATCCGCCGGCTTGGCCGCGCTTGTACTGTTCGCAGACTATACGCATACGCTTGAGGCAAACGGTCTGAAGGTGACGTTTGATTTATCTGACCACCGGGTGATCATCGGTTTGTTTATCGGTGGATTGATTCCGTATCTGTTTGGTGCTATGGCAATGGAGGCTGTCGGTCGCTGCGCGGGTGCAGTTGTCGAAGAGGTTCGTCGGCAGTTCCGTGATATCAAGGGCATTATGGAGGGAACGGCTAAGCCAGAATATGACAAGGCTGTCGATATGCTGACCACAGCGGCGATCAAGGAGATGATTATCCCTTCGTTGCTCCCTGTTGTGGCACCTGTCGCGGTGGGGTTGATTCTTGGCCCTGAGGCTTTAGGTGGATTGCTGATGGGAACAATTGTCACGGGCTTATTTGTCGCGATCTCAATGTGTACAGGTGGAGGGGCGTGGGATAACGCAAAAAAGTACATCGAAGAGGGGCACTATGGCGGCAAAGGCTCGGAGACACATAAGGCTGCAATCACTGGTGATACGGTTGGTGATCCCTACAAGGACACTGCGGGACCTGCGATTAATCCCCTCATTAAAATCATTAATATTGTTGCGTTATTGATCGTGCCATTGATGATTTAAATCAAGGATTTTTACTCACTGTGGCGATACGAAAAAGCATGGTCACAGTGAGTACAAAATTTGATCAATCGGTGCTGGTTTACCGTACAAATAGCCTTGATAAAGTTCGCAGCCTAATTCATGCAACCGCGCACGTTGTTCGATGGTTTCGACGCCCTCCGCAATAACTGAAATACCCAAGCTATTGCCCAGCGTCACAATAGTTTGGACGATGGCGGCATCACTTTCGTTGTTGACTACATTGGTTACAAAACTTTGGTCAATTTTGAGTTGGTCAAGCGGTAAGCGTTGAAGATAGGATAAGGATGAAAAGCCCGTCCCGAAGTCATCTAGAGAAAAGCCAATACCATGTGCCTTGAGAATAGTCAGTTTTTTGATGAGACTTTCAATCTCATTGACCAGCATGCTTTCGGTTAACTCAAGTTTAAGTCTGTTGCCTGGCGCTCGGGTTTGTGTCAGGACAGAGAGGACGTGATCTACATATTTGTCTTCATGAAATTGCGTGGCGCTCACATTGACCGAGATTGTCAGGTGAGATGTTTTAGGATCTTTTGACCACAGAGCAAGCTGTTTGCAAGCAGTTTCGAGCACCCAACGTCCGATTGGGATGATGATGCCGGACTGTTCCGCAACTTGAATGAAGTAACCAGGTGTGACGATGCCGCGTCTAGGGTGATGCCAGCGAATCAACGCTTCAACGCCCACTAGGACACCGAGGTGATTGATTTGTTGTTGGTAATACAGCACGAAGTCTCCACGCTTCAGGGACTCGCGTAAATCGGCCTCAAGTGCCACGCGCGTGCTAATGAGTTTTTGCATGCCCGGATCAAAAAAACGGATCGTTTGGCGACCCGCCGCTTTGGCTTGATACATGGCGACTTCGGCATGCTTGAGTATGGCAACTGCATCATCAGTCTCGGTGTCGGTCAGTGCAATTCCCAGGCAGCAGGAGCCTTGATATATCTCCGGATCGACAGTAAAAGGTTGATTTATTTCAAGGAGAATTTTCTGGGCAATGGCATCCGCTGCGCTGGCGGCTTCTTCTGATATTGCACTTAATCCAGAAAGAAGTACTACGAATTTGTCGCCACTAATGCGAGCAACGAGATCGCCTTCATGCAAAACCTCTGAAATACGTTTTGCGACCTCCTTGAGCCAAAGATCTCCCTTGTCGTGTCCAAAAGCATCATTCATCGATTTAAAGTCATCGAGATCAAAATAAATTAGCGCACATTGATATTGAAGATTTGATCGTTCCTCAAGCGCAAGCGTCAGACGCTTCATCATCATGCGGAGATTGGCCAGACCGGTGAGAGCGTCGAAGTACTCCAGGTATTCAATGTGATCGGACGCTTGTTTATTTGCAGTGATATCTTGGGTCACGGCAAGCAGGCAAGGCTCGTCGTTTAACAGGAGCGTATTCGCCGATGTTTGAGCATAAATAATTTGTCCATGACTACCTACGAACCGAACCTCATATCGTTGACAAGAGCCCTGCTTTTGAATGATATCCATGAAGGCAGTCCGATCAGAACGTAAAGCCCAGATACCGAGTTCGAGCGAGGTCTTGCCGATCACCTGCTCTCGTTCCCAGCCAAATATTTTGGAAAACCCATCGTTAATGTCTATATACCTTCCATCTCTGAGGCGTGTAATGCTGACGGCATCCGGACTCGTGCGAAAAATTGTTCGGTAGCGTGCTTCACTTTCGCGCAGAGTTTCTTGTCTTGCGGCTAATTCGGTGAGTAGACGATTAAATCCGCTGATGAGCATGCCAATCTCGTCCTGACGGAATACAGGCAAAGGCTTGAGTGCTGTGTTGCTGTTTGAGAGTTGAGCAAGCTGCTGTGCGGTCGACTGGAGTGGTTGCAACTGTCGCACGAGCATCCACCAGACCGCACTGCCAGAGATGATTGTCAGTAGCAAGGTGAATAAAAATAATTGTCGCTCCATTTCTTTGACGGGCGCAAATGCAAGAGAGGTAGGTAATGAAACAGCAACGTACCAGTTAGGACTAGAGAGCGGTTTTACAGCGGTGATGACCTCAATACCGCGCGGATTCTTGAAGATCTCGTTACCGTCATAGCCTTGAATAAATTTGTCGAGGATTGGGCTCACCATAGGCGCTGGCAGTAACTCCATGAGTCGATCCTTTTCCGAGCTCGCGACAATCACGCGATGAGTGGCATCGACCAAAAGAAAGTTGCTGGAACGGTGCGCATAACTATTTTCGATGCGATCCATAAAGTTTGTCGTGCCTAGATTGATCACGCCAGCGAGTACTGCTACGACGTTGCCATCGACGTCTTGGATTGGCGTCCCCATGCCAAAGACTGGAGTGTTGAGTTGCCTGCCGATGACGGGTCGGCCAATGGTTGTCACACCATTTCTTAGCGCATTAGAAATGTAGTCACGATCGATGTAATTTACGCCGATACGGTCGAGGTCTATTGGCAATGACGCAATCGCCTCACCATTGATATTCGTGATGAATGTCCCGCCATTAAAAAGGCTCTGAAAAATTGGAAATTCATTCAGTTGATCTTGTAGATCGCGGGGCTGAGTGATGCGTCTCTGTGAGAGCGTCCGAGCCACGCGCTCGAGTGCAGCGACGCGTGCTGCAATTTGTTCCTGGATATCGGCAGCCATCAACGATGCGACAGCGTACTGATGGTCACCCAAAATGCGCTGCATGTTTTCACGTTGGCTCTGATTGGCAAAATAGCCGAGAATCCAGATGCTTGGTAAAAAAATCAACAACGTGAAAAACGTAATACGCGTTTTAAGTGAGTTTTTTTGAAAGCGCGTTAAATTCATAGCTGATCTCACTTGCTACGTCTGACAATGCAGGTTACACCTTTTTTTCTATCTAGCGCAGAGTAAAACAGTAAGTGAAATTTGTGCATAGGCGGTTCGGACTAAGCGCACTCACACAATAAGAGCAGTCGTTATTCAATAGGCATGCAAGCTCGGAGAATTAAATGCTGATAAATGAACTGAAAGCACTGCGCACAACCTTGCTATTGATGATCATAGGTTTGTTATGCGTGTTCAACGCGCACGCAATAAACGTGGGCGACTCTATTCGCATGGGTGAGCTAGTCACTGTTGACGGTCAGACACTTTCTGCAGAGGATCTCAAAGGCAAATATCTTGCTGTTCAAGTCTGGGCAACGTGGTGTCCGTATTGCCATCGTCAAAACGCAAATCTTAAGGAGCTTGTTAAGCGGACTCAGGGCAGCAATTTACAGGTCATCGGGCTGTCAATCGATAAGAGTGCAGAGGTTGTTAAAACCTATGCGGCAAAATATGAGATCAACTTTCCATTAGTCATGATGACGCCTGAATTGTCACAACAGATTGGAAAGCGTCGAGGCGTTCCGGAGCTATATGTGATTGATCCGACAGGCAAGGTCATTCAAAAAGACTTTGGTCAGATGGTGGATCTAGATATTTTTGATCTGGCTCGGTTCGGTCGACGCGCTCCCGTTCAGCCTTGATATCGTTTTGTTTTGATACCGATTTATTCGTTTTGAATCGAGAGATAAATGTTGTAGGCGTTCATGCGATTGGCGGCATTGAATAGCGGGACTTTCTCGTATTGAGACCAATCTGTCGCGGCATAAGCGTCGTCAAACGGTTCGAGCTCTCGCGCTGCACGCACCATGGCCTGACGAACAAAAACCAAATAGTCTCGTGTGAACTTTAAATCTTCATCAGGTGACTCTGAGGCAGGTCCATGACCAGGGACGATTGTTTTTGCATCTCGGTTCAACAGCTTATCCAGAGATTTGATCCAGCCCAGACTGTCGGCATTGCCGACATAGGGGATCCGTCCTCGAAATACTAAATCACCCGCAAATAAAACCCTTTCGCTAGGAAAAAAAATCGCCAGATCGTCCGGCGTATGCGCAGGACCCATTTTGATGATGTCCACCTCGAGGCCTGATAATGTCAAGCGAATATCATCGCTAATCCAGCGGGTGGCGGGCACCAGTCGTGTTTGGTCATTGATCCAAGGTGCAAGCTCGGTACGCGATGCTTGTAGTCTGAGTTGCGCCGTGTCCGAACCAAGATAATCCTTGGCACTATTTTGGGCAATCACCTTGGCGCCAATATCAACGAAACTCTGCAGTCCGTAGATATGATCGGCATGGTAGTGGGTGACGATGACGTATTGGATTGGTTTGTCGGTGAGTTTGCGAATTTCGGCGATCATTTGGGTGCCAAGCGCAGGGGAGCCCAGTGCATCGATCACGATCACACCTTGCGGACCAATCACAACACCGGCGTTGGAAATGAAATTACGGTTCAGAGGGGAACCTAAGGCCGAGACCCCTTGCGCATAGTAAGCGTGCGGTCCGACCTGTGTGAGTGTGAGTGGTGAGTCTGCGCTGAAGGCACTCACGCCAAAGATGCCTAAAAAAATCGTCAAGACGATTTTATACAGCATGAGTGTTTTCAGGCGCAGGCTTAGCGTCACGCTGTGATCACTCAGGGTTTGATGTAAGCAAACTGTTGTTTACTCTGAAGGTCTGCCAAGCGAGCAACACCTGAGGGTGTAAAGTTTGCTTCGAGCAGGAATTGATCTCGCTTGAGGTTTCTGTTTTTGAGTGTGATTTCACATACCTCAAAAGTCACGCCGCGTGAGACAAGTGCTGCGACTAAGGGCGCATATTCGGCTTTCGAATTTTTGTCTTGCGCGCCATCCATGACAAGATCCACACCTTCGGCATGCATCACGACCGTAATCTTGGTGTTGGGCGCGACATCCAGATGATTGCGGATATTTCTGAGACCTTTCAGCCCTTGCGCCTGAGCATTATCAACGTGATACACGACTTTGTTATCAACTTGTTGTGCCAAGACAGAAGTTCCAGACAGTCCCGCCCCAACGCAGAGGCATAGTGCGGCGATCATTGTTTTCATGAGTTACTCCACCATTCCAGGATTGTTAGTTGCGCCTTTGATGACAGGCATATTGGGAGCTTTTGCGGCAACGGTTTTAATCTCGCGAAGATAGGTGGCCATCACGTCCCAAATGGGTTCGCCTCCAGCATCACGAGCGGCCTCTGAGACGGGAGCCCAACCCGCAACTTTGTATGTCTTACCTGCCTCAATGGCTTGATCGCCAATCCGCATGTCAGAGATGCGTTTGCCAGCAGAGGCTGTTGGATCAATGGTGTATTGCATACCACCCACGCGAACCATATCACCACCTTGCTGATAATAGGGATCAGGATTAAATAGGTTGTCAGCGACGTCTTCCAGCACTGTTTTAATTAATTCGCCGGTCATGGGTGTGACGGTTGTATAGGGATAAGTGATTGCAGTTTGATCGAGTAAGTGTTCCATCGTGATCGTTTGTCCGGGCAGTAGGGTTGTGCCCCATCTGAAGCCAGGTGAAAAGGCAATTTCAGCACCTTTCATTTGAATCAAGCCATCCACAATGAGTTGATCGAAGGTGCCGTTGAAGTTGCCTCGACGATAGAGCGTGCCCTGAGCCGTTGCAAGTTTTTCACTTAACTTGGCCTCGTATGGTGCACGGATTTTATTGATGAGTGCATCCATCGCAGTGTCGGCTGGCAAAAGGTCAGCGAACACAGGGAGGAGTCGATAGCGAAAATCGGAGACCTTGCCGTTTTTGACATCGAGATCGAGAACACCCAAGAACTTGCTGTTGGAGCCTGCGTTGGTCACGAGTGTCACGCCGCCTGGATTGGTGACTTTGACTGGAGCCGGCACGCCATCATGCGTATGTCCACCCATGATGGCGTCGATGCCACGTACACGACTGGCCATTTTTAAATCAACATCCATGCCGTTATGCGAAAGCACGATAACAGCCTGGGCGCCTTTTGAGCGCGCTAGATTGACGGTCTTTTGCATGTTTTCTTCGTCGATACCAAATGACCAGTTTTCGACAAAATAGCGTGGATTTGCAATCGGTGTGTATGGAAAAGCTTGACCGATAATCGCCACAGGAATTCCATTCATTTCTCGCATGACAAAGGCATCAAAGACAGGATCTTCAAAGTCAGTTGTTTTGATATTTTGTGCGACAAAATTGATTTTTCCGGCAAAGTCCTTTTCAACAATTTCTTTGACCCGTGCCTCACCAAGCGTCATTTCCCAATGCGCGGTCATGATGTCAACGCCGAGCGCCAAACACGCATCAACCATGTCTTGACCCTTGGTCCACAGGGCAGTGCCGGAGCCCTGCCAAGTATCTCCACCATCCAGTAGTAATGCCCCCGGACGGTTGGCACGGACCTGTTTGATCAGGGTGGCCAAATGAGCGAACCCTCCAACCTTGCCATACTGTTGGGCGGCCTTGTCGAAATCCAGATAAGTCAGAGCATGCGCCTCACGCGTACCTGACTTCATGTCGTAAAACTTTAAAAAAGCGTCACCGACCAAGTGTGGTGGCTTTCCGAACTGGTCGCCAAAGCCAAGGTTGACATTGGGCTCGCGGAAGTAAATGGGTTTGAGCTGTGCGTGACAATCAGTGAAATGCATGAAATGCACGTTGCCAAATTTTGGTACGTCATACAGTGACGAGGCTGCTTGTGCCCGGCTCGTTGCCGACCCAAGCGATAGACCAGCAGCCGAAGCAATGGCCATCAACTGTACAAATTCACGACGACTCATACCCATTATGGTTTCCTTACAGCCAGATAATGACGATCAAGGCAGTTATTTGTTGACAGGCGATGCGGGATCTAGCAATAGCGCCATGACGTCTTTCATTTGCTGTTCGGTCAACAGATTGAAATGCGCCATGCGTGGCATATTGCTGCAGGCGTTGTAGGCTTTGGAGTTATTGATGCGATTCCAGGTGTACACAAGAATCGGCTCACTCGTGCCTCTGATCTTGCCGTAATTCAAGAGGGAGGGGCCGATTGTTCCGTGCGAAATTTCTTGTTTGGTGATTTGATGACAGTTGTAGCAGCCGCCGCCATTGACTGTTTTCAGCGTGTCCGACCATGTCGCGCCACGTCCGCTTTGCGCGACCACTTCACCTGCTTTCCAGTCGCCAAGATATTTGCCATCAGTCGGTGGCTTGATGGCAGCTAAGGCTGCTGCCTGAAGTTGCTCTGCCTTTTTACGACCCTCTGGGCTGTCACGATACTTTGCATCCGAACAGAGAATTTGAACCTCATCTTGTTGTATGCGGTCCAGCTTGGCAATACCTTGCTCGCGGAAGCTGCGCTCCATGACGGCCTGTACGGCAGGATCTACTTTCTGTGCATAGATAGTAGGAGAGGCCGCAAGCATAAACAGAGCTGCAGCGCTTGCCATGGCAAGTTTGTTCATCGTTATTTTCATAGGTCGGTACTCCCTAGATTAGCGCTTTAAGCCGGGTGTCTGAATTGTTCCGCCATTCGCAGTATTTGCCATAAATACGGATAGCGCGATCGTCGCGTCTGAGCCATAAATTGGGAAAGGCATGCGCTGTTGACGGTAGCAGTCATTCAGTCGCTGTTGCATAGTCCAGAAGGTGCCGCTTGAAACGCGGTATGCTGGCCAGCTACCCCAACCCTCTGCCGCGCCTTTTGCCGTGGTTAGATTTGGCAAGTCCTGCATTCGGATGCGCTGTCCATCGACGGCATGGCATGAGGCACAAGCAAAGTCCATCGGACCGCCTTGCAGATAAAAGATCTTTTCACCCAATGCGAGCATTTCCTTTTCTTTTGGATGCGTGGCAGGTACGTTGACTTTCATGCCCTTGGATTGAGTCACAACGTAGGCCACGATCGCTTCAAGGTTTTTGCGAACACCCTTACCAAATGAACCTTTGACAATATCGGCCTGAGGGATGCCCTGTAATGTTTCCATGCAGGTCATTAAGCGCGACTCAAGATCCTGCACGCGGTCTGTATCTTTAAAGTAGCGTGGAAGTTGCGCAGAGGCGCCAGCAACAACGCCAGGTCCTAGCCCTAAATCGCACTTTTCTAAGCTGGCATTTTTAGGGCCGGCAGACTTGGACCATAGTTCTTCGCCTTCTGCTTCATACAGTTCGGCAGGATTGCCATCCGCCAGCATGCGGCGGTACTCGGCAAGCTGATCGGAGGCCGATTGTGCAAAGGCGATCGGGGTTGTACCAACTAGGGCGCTAATAAGCGCAGCAAATACATACCGTTTCATTGGATGTCTCCTGTAGGCCATGCACGGAAGGGTCATTCTGAAGATGTCGATTGTGCAGGGCGTATTTTTTATTTAATGTCGGTTTTATCCGTGCGTGTTTCGCCCTTGTTATCGACCCATGTCACGGTCATCGAATCGCCCTTCTTTGCGGAGTCTTTTAATTTAAAGTGCAGGAATGGATCCTTGGATACTGCAGGGCCAAACTGCGCGCCGTAGACTACTTTATCGCCTACTTTTGCTTCGACGGTTGAAATGAACCAAGCAGGAATCACCGCACCTTCTGCGGTTTTACGCTGGCCTGTTTCCATGTCGTGCTTCATCAGAATTCGGACATCTACGATGCCATCTTTTTCTGTGGCACGAATACGCATTGGACTTGCCATGATTTACTCTCCTAGACTGTCTGTGTGCCCTTTTTCAGGGCCAAATCGCTTAATTGATACGGGTTGGGATATGTCACTTGGTGTCGCGTGCTCGACTTTAGCCGCCACAGCCACCGAGAGTGACCTTGACTTCTTTCGAGGCCATCAGCCATTTTCCATCGACCTTCACGAGCGCATATACGTTGGATGTTTGTCCCATTTTGACGCGTGTCGATGCGAACGCTTCAGTTCCCGCGGGCACCACAAACATGGCTGCCAGAGCGCTTGGGTTCTTCTCAACCAAAATCGCCATTTCAGTCGCATTTAGTGTTGTTTCTATGCCCACAGGCACCACTGCACCATTTTCGGCAATATCCGGTGCGCGCAAAATAACGGCATCAGATTTTTGTGGTGCATCACCACCGAAAACCTTGACGACATCATCGATTGTTTTGGCTTCGAAGGCAGCCTTGTTCCAGGCGGCAGCCTGAGCCTCTGTCATCAAACCGGCACTTGCCATCAGGCCAACCAGCGCGGTCATTTGCAAGAGTCTACGTCGTTGTACGTTCATGCTTTTTCCTTTGCGGATAGAAAATAAATCTAAGAACCCGTCAGCATCCATTTCACTAGCTGGCTAATTTCTGCGTCGGGAATTTGAGGGTGTGGGGGCATTGGAATGGCACCCCACGCTCCCGCTCCACCGTTTTTAACTTTGGCACTCAATTTTGCCAGTACGTCCTGATCTTTATATTTTTTCGCAACATCTGCAATGGAAGGACCCACGCCTTTTGCAGTAGCTGCGTGGCAAGCCGCACAATTATTTTTGGTGAATGCTTGTTGTAACGCCGCGCTATCAGAAGCGGTAGAACTGGGTTTTGTTACGGCAACCTGGCCAGAAGCTGAAGCGAGCTGGCTTGATATCTTTGTAACATAGCCTTGCCCTGGGAGGGCATTGAGTGGCGGTTTTGTAGAGTCGATGCCGCGATACGGACCAAAAATGCGGTTCTGTTCTGCCAGATTTTCGTGAGCATTCCTTGCGAAATCAGGCAATGAAGACGTGATTTTGATTTCCGTCACGCAGTTGCTCATGCATGCGGTTGCATTGACATCTGGCTTTCCGGAGGCAAGCCAAAGACCATGTTGCGTGGTCATGCCGTTTCGATTTGGCATCCGCGATTGCACTTGCGCGATGTTCTGATCGCTCAGTGTAAAGTCCTCTGGCACGATTTCTCCAAGCGCCAGGATGTAAGCGACCAAAGCGTAGGTGTCATCGGCAGATAGTGTACGAGGCGCGTTCCAGGGCATTGCTCGATAGATGTAATCGTAGAGCGTAGAGACCGTGGGTACTTTCATCAGCGTGGTGCGTTGTGGCTGATTAGGATCTGTCAGAGATGCCACGCGGCCTGTTTCAATATCTTTAGCAGTCGTGCCCCCGACAATCGGTGTGAATACTTCATTGGACTCGCCAAAGGTGCCGTGGCAGCTCGCACATTTTGCATCCCAAAGCTGTTGACCCTGATCGGCAGTGCCGGAGCCTTTTGGCAGACCCTTAAAGTCAGGTCTGACGTCGATATCCCAAGCCGCCACCTCAGCAGGGGTTGCTACCCGACCAATACCTGCATAGGTGGACGTATCTTGTGCATGAACCAGGCTCGCTGACATCATGAGTCCAGCAAGGCCGGTTAGAGTTTTAACCAACTTGTACATTGCTGACCTCTCCGTTGACGTCAACTTTCCAGGATTGAATGGCATTGTTGTGATAGATGGATCGTGTGCCTCTGACTTCCCTTAACAAGCGGTTGGAGGGCTGTACATAGCCGGTGCTGTCGATGGCGCGGGACTGGAGGATGGCTGGCTTGCCGTCCCAAGTCCAGTTGAAGTTAAAGCGTGTCAGCGCTTTGCTGAGAATGGGAGTTTCCAGACGGGCCTCGCGCCAGTTACGTCCCCCATCGACGGACACATCGACGCGTTTGATAGAACCGCGTCCTGACCAGGCAATGCCGGTGATGTTGTAGAAGCCTGTGGAGAGCAGTTGCTGTCCGCCAGAGGGCGTTGTGATGACAGATTTGCATTCCTGGATCGAGGTGTATTGCCTGTGCAAACCATCTGGCATGAGGTCGACGTAGTGGATGGCTTCGTCTTTGGCGCCATAGGGCATGTCGCCCACTTCTAAGCGGCGCAGCCACTTGACCGAGCTCACACCCTGTACGCCGGGTACGACGAGGCGCAAGGGATAGCCGTTTTCAGGACGTAACATTTCTCCGTTCATCGCCCAGACGACCAACACGTCATCTCGAGCCGTCTCCATGGGGAGGGTGCGCGTCATGCCTGAACCGTCACCGCCTTCAGCCAAAACGTATTTGCCTTTTGTGTAATCAGCACCGGCCATGTCTAACAGGATAGAGAGTGGTACCCCCGTGAACTCACAGCAGGAAACCATACCGTGCGTGTACTGTACTGTCGGGACAGCCACGTTGCCCCATTCCATCCCCGTGTTGGCGCCACACTCAATAAAGTGAATGCGCGAAACTGAAGGCAGGCGCATCAAGTCCTCCATTGAGAAGACCATGTCTTGTTTGACGAGTCCGTTGATCATCAGACGATGCTTGGTCGGGTCGATGTCGTACCAACCTTGGTGATGTCGCTCAAAGTGCAGGCCGCTCGGTGTAATGATGCCAAAGAGTCCTTGTAGAGGCGTAAATGCGACCGAGGCAGCTGAGACACGCGTGAGCCCGGGTGACTCCCTGCGTTGCAGATTGGCCTCATATTTTGAAGGCATCCCGTAGGGCTTGGCGGCTACAGGTTGACCCAGCGTCGTCTGCCACGGCTGCTTTTGTAAGATGACATCTTCCCCTTGAGCGGCCCGGGCAGAGGGGATCGAACCCGCTACTGCAGCGCCAGCGGCAAGTGCACCGAAAAAACTATTGCGCAGGAAGCCGCGGCGGTTTTCATCCATACCGTGCTGCGTTAATTCGGACGTGAATGTTCGCGTCAAAAAGTTTTCGGGCGCTTTTTTGATGTGTCCGGGTTGAAACGCTAGGTCTTTCGGGTTCAAGATTGTCCTCACTTGCCTCAACATTCAGACTTCCCTAGGTGTTATTCACTAGAGACCTGTTTATATTTTATGGTTATAAATAAATACATATGAGTTATATAAATGTAACCTTAATCAATTTTTTTGGGTAAATAAACTCTGGCATACCCTAATATACGAATGTTTATGATCGAAAAAGACGATCGAAAAAGACGATCAGAAAAAGAAATACTTAGGAGAGTATGGTGAACAAAGAACATTTAACAGACATTGACGCACTCAATGGCAACTCAAAACGTACGCGACGAGAGTTTTTGCGTAACACCTCCGCAGTCGGTCTTGGCCTGGGATTTGCCGCCGTCGCTCAACCTACGTTTGCCCAAGTCATTCAAACTGATTTCGTAGGTATTCAGGCGCGTGAAGAGACCATTGTTGATGGTGATACAGAGCTTTATGCGTATGTAGCCAAACCTGCGAATAGCCTGGCAAAATTGCCTATTGTGGTGATTGCTAGCGAAATTTTTGGCGTGCATGAGCACATCGCGGACGTCGCGCGTCGGTTTGCAAAATTGGGCTATATGGCGATCGCACCTGAATTTTTTACGCGTGCGGGAGATCCAAGCGCGCTCGGTACCATGGCTGAGATCGTGTCTCAAATCGTGTCAAAAACGCCCGATCAACAAGTCATGGCTGATATTGCCGTCGCGCTGAAATGGGCAGGAACGCAAAATGGCGATCTCAGCCGAGTCGGAATCACAGGCTTCTGTTGGGGCGGCCGTATTACGTGGCTTGCATGCGCAAACTTGCCTCAGATTCGCGCTGGCGTCGCCTGGTATGGGCGGTTAATCGGTGAAAAAAGTGAGAACTTCCCTGCGCACCCTGTCGATCTTGCGGCACAACTTAAAGCACCTGTGCTTGGGCTTTATGGGGGGAAGGACACGGGAATCAGTTTAGAGTCGGTCGAGCAGATGCAAAAAGCACTTGCAGCAGCGCCAGATAATAAAGCGGCAGCAGCGAGCCGTTTTGAGATTTATCCTGAGGCGCCTCATGCCTTTCACGCGGACTACCGTGCGTCTTATCAAGCAGGGCCTGCTAAAGACGGATGGGAGAAATGTCTCCAATGGTTCAAAAAGCACGGGGTTTAGTCATAAAGCAAGGGTAAACCTTGATTGCCAGTAGGCTGTTAGTGCTGTGACCATGGTTATCAAATACTAAACTCAGATTTGGGGAGAAACTCAATGCGAAAAACACTATCAACGGCAGCAATGATCCTGTCGGGGTTACTCGGGATGATTAGTGGCCCGGTACAAGCACAAGACATACAGGCGCAGCGTCTGTACAACCAGGCATTGGCTGCGACTTGCGCGAATTGTCATGGTACTAACGGTGTCAGCGTGCCTGATGTCACGATACCGATGATTAATCAGCTTGCAGCATCCGTCATGTATGAGCGTTTGATGGAGTACAAAGACGGCAAACGAGAGGGCACCATCATGCCTCAGCTCGCTAAGGGCTATACAGAAGAGCAGCTCAAGATCGTCGCGAACGTTCTCGGCAAGAAAAACTAAAGGGGCACACTCATGAATCGTCGACATTTTCTTGGACAAAGCGCAGCGGTTGCCGGTCTCGCCTTTGGTTTGAACGGCCAAGTCAGCGCCAACTCTTTAAAGTCCGCTCACATTGTGGTGGTGGGTGCAGGATATGGCGGGGCAACCGCCGCAAAGTATTTACGTATGCTCTCTAACAACACCGCACAAGTCACTTTGATTGAGCCTAATCCACAGTTCATCTCATGTCCGTTATCAAACTTGGTTGTGGGTGGGTCGCGCAAAATAGGCGAGCTCTCAGTGCCCTATTCAGGTCTTGAAAAAAATCATGGCGTGAAGATGGTCAAGGACATGGTCGCGAGCATTGATCGAGAGAAAAAAACGGTGCAGTTAGCGTCTGGTCAGACGGTGAAGTACGACAAGCTCGTGTTATCACCGGGTATCGGATTGATGATGGATCGCATCGAGGGCCTTGAGGCAGCAAACAAAGCCGGAGTCACACTGCAAGCCTGGCGTGCAGGACCTGAGACCACGGCGTTACACCAGCAAATTGCAGAAATGCGAGACGGTGGGGTGTATGCCCTCAGCATTCCGCTCGCGCCTTACCGCTGCCCTCCCGGCCCCTACGAACGTGTTTGCCAAGTCGCGAACTATCTCAAGAAAAATAAGCCCAAGTCAAAGGTTCTAGTGTTTGATGCGAATCAGGATGTCACATCAAAGGGTAAGTTGTTTAAAGAGGCTTGGGCAAAACTTTATCCAGCCATTATTCAATACATGCCCGAGCATAATGTCACCGCGATTGATGCGAAAACACGCACGATCAAGTTTGAAGTGCAAGAGGATGTCAAGGCAGATGTTTTGAACATTCTGCCACCTATGCGCGCAGGTGACTTAGTTGTGAAGGCGGGTTTGGCTGATGCGAATGCGCGATGGTCAAACGTCAACTTTTTGAACTTCGAAGCCGTAGCAGCGAAAGACATTCATATTATTGGCGACTCAATTCAGATTGCACCAGCAATGCCCAAGTCAGGACACATGGCTAACCAGCATGCAAAAGTCACCGCGGCAGCGATTAAAGCCGAGCTTACTGGTTTTGCGATCAATCCTCAGCCAGTGTTGACTAACACTTGCAACAGTATCGTGAACGAAACA
>JAURZO010000155.1 GCA_030653405.1 Zwartia sp.
GTGATGTGAAGCTATCCACAGCGAGTGGAAAGCTCGCGATTCAGTCGGGGAAAAGTCGCTTTTCCATCCAGACGCTGGCCGCAACTGAATTCCCGACAATGAATCAGCCAGAGCGGTGGGATGTTTCCTTGACGCTTAGCCGCAAAACGCTGAAGCACCTTTTTAATATGGTGCATTTTGCGATGGCGCAGCAAGATATTCGCTATTACTTAAACGGAATGCTAGTGGTATTTGAGCCAGGGATGCTGCGCGCGGTTGCAACGGATGGTCATCGACTGGCACATAGTTCCACGCCAGTCGATGGTTTGATCGCTAAACATGAGGTGATCATTCCACGTAAAACAGTGTTGGAAATGCAGCGTTTACTGGACGACAGCGACGAGCCGGTCACGATTGATGTCGCCGCAGGACAGATACGTTTTACTTTTGGTCATGTGGAGCTGGTATCTAAACTCGTTGAAGGAAAGTTTCCAGACTTTAACCGTGTAATACCCACAAACTATACGCGTCACTTTGATGTGTCGCGCGAAGTTCTTCTAGGGAGTTTGCAACGCGCCGCGATTTTGACAACAGATAAGTTTCGTAGCGTTCGAATTCAGCTCGCTCAGCACGTATTGAAAATTTCATCAACCAATGCCGAGCAGGAAGAAGCGCAGGAAGAAATTGATATTGATTATGGTCACGAAGCTCTGGATGTCGGTTTCAACGTGAGCTACTTGCTGGATTTTCTGGCCAACGTCAAAGCCGAAACGATTCGCTGGTCAATCATGCCCGACGCGAACGCTTCAGCCCTTATTACTTTGCCCGATGACGAATCGTTTAAATACGTCGTCATGCCCATGCGGATTTAAACATGTCAGATAACAATCAAGTCGTAGACCAAGTCCCCGAAGATCGCGATGCCTACGGTGCAGACTCTATCAAGATGCTCAAAGGTCTTGAGGCAGTCCGAAAGCGCCCAGGCATGTATATCGGCGACACGTCCGATGGAACGGGCCTACATCACATGGTGTTTGAGGTGGTTGACAACGCCATTGATGAGGCGCTTGCCGGACACTGTGATGACATTGTTGTCACAATACATGGTGATAACTCAATTTCTGTTACGGATAACGGACGTGGAATTCCTACCGATATCCATAAGGAGGACGAGTTTGGACGAAGCGCGGCTGAAATCGTATTAACAGAGCTTCATGCGGGTGGCAAGTTTGACCAAAATTCCTATAAGGTTTCAGGTGGTCTCCACGGGGTGGGTGTTTCTTGTGTGAACGCGCTGTCCTCTTGGTTGCGACTGACGATTCGTCGTAATGGTCAAGTTCATGAAATGGAATTTCGTCAGGGCGAACGCGTACAGCCTTTGACGGTGACAGGCAAAACAGAAAAACGTGGCACAGAAGTCCACTTTTTGGCTGACACGACTATTTTCAACAACGTTGAGTATCACTACGAAATTCTGTCAAAGCGCTTGCGCGAACTTTCGTTTCTGAATAATGGCGTCAAGATCCGACTGGTTGATCAACGTCAGGGTAAAGAAGAAAACTTTGCTTTCCTTGGCGGTGTGAAAGGTTTTGTCGAATACATTAATCGCACCAAAACCGTGTTGCATCCCAACGTTTTTTCAGTGAGTACCGAGTCTAATGCTGGCGGTACGCTGGTTGGCGTGGAAGTCGCCATGCAGTGGAACGATGGCTATAACGAACAGGTACTGTGTTTCACAAATAATATTCCTCAGCGGGATGGTGGTACCCATCTGACCGGTTTACGCGCGGCCATGACGCGTATTTTGAATAAATATATCGCTGATAACGAACTGGCTAAACGGGCCAAGGTTGAGACGACAGGCGATGATATGCGCGAGGGACTGACATGCGTGTTGTCCGTCAAAGTCCCCGAGCCGAAATTTAGCAGTCAAACAAAAGACAAACTGGTGTCAAGTGAGGTGCGGCCTGCTGTTGAAGAAGCTGTGGCGCGAACCCTCGAGTCTTGGCTACTTGAAAATCCGATTGATGCAAAAGCGCTGTGCGCAAAGGTAGTCGAGGCGGCACGCGCTCGTGAAGCTGCGCGGAAAGCGCGTGAAATGACGCGTCGAAAAAGCGTTCTCGAGGGTGCCGGTCTGCCGGGTAAGCTTGCAGACTGTCAGGAAAAAGATCCTGCTTTATGTGAGTTGTACATTGTGGAGGGAGACTCTGCAGGTGGTTCGGCCAAGCAAGGCCGTGACCGCAAATTTCAGGCGATTCTTCCTTTGCGTGGCAAGGTCCTAAACGTTGAAAAAGCGCGTTTTGACAAGTTGATTGCAAGCGAACAAATCACCACACTGATTACCGCGTTAGGAACAAGTATCGGACCTGACTTTAATGTCGACAAGTTGCGTTATCACCGAATCATCATCATGACCGACGCGGACGTTGATGGTGCGCACATTCGTACATTGTTGCTGACGTTGCTGTATCGCCAGATGCCTGAGTTGGTTGAGCGCGGTTACATCTATATTGCCCAGCCACCACTGTATAAAGTGAAGCATGGTAAAGATGAACGCTATCTCAAAGACGAAGTTGAAGAATCGAGCTACATGCTGCAGGTTTCTCTGAAAGATGCTTCTCTCGTCCCACGTGCAGATGCCGAGCCCATTTCAGGTGACGCGCTCGCAGAGTTGGCAAAACAATATGTCATGGCCGATGGTGTGATCGCGCGCTTGAGTCGTTTTATGGACGAGTCGACTTTGTCCGCGATTGTCGGCGGAGTAACAGTTGAGCTTAATCAGGCTGAAACAGCCACGGCTTCTGCTGTACGTTTGCAGGCAGCATTGCAGGACCCATTGTTACCAGATCAAGTCGACGTCGTGTCTGAGTATCATCAGGGCTCCGAGAAGTACAGGTTGATTGTTCGACGTAAACATCATGGCAATGTGCGGGTAACTGTGCTGGACAATGATTTTGTAAATGGCGCCGATTACGCCATTCTTGCGCGCGCAGCCGCAACGTTTCAGGGTTTGACGGGCAAGGGAGCGGTGGTGGCTCGCGGCGAGGGTGAGCGGCGTAAAGAGTCCATGGTGACCGACTTTAGAGAAGCCATGCAGTGGTTGCGAAGTGAGGCTGACCGTAGTGTGAGCAAGCAACGATACAAGGGTCTGGGAGAAATGAATCCTTCGCAATTGTGGGAGACCACCATGGATCCGAAGGTTCGCCGTTTATTGCGTGTCCAAATTGAAGATGCACTGGCCGCAGATGAAATTTTTACAACGCTGATGGGCGATCACGTTGAGCCACGTCGCGCCTTTATCGAAACACACGCATTGCAAGCGGCTAATCTGGACGTTTAATAAAGAGGTTGGGTTTGAGATGACGATTGCTAGCTTTTTATGCCCCACGACTATTTATATGGGCGTGGGTGCGTATCAAAAAATTTCGGATATTGTTCGAAAGCTCGAGTGTAAGCGTGTCTTTGTTGCGCTTGATGGCGCGTTGGTAAACAGTGATTTTTTCGCTCAAATCCGTCAATTGTTAGTAAACGAAGGTGTTGAGATTGCCACCTACACTGAAATTGAACCCGATCCAAGTGCCCATACAGTTGTAAAAGCGTTTGCAGCTTGTCAGGCGCACCGTGCAACGGTGTTGTTAGCAATCGGTGGCGGCAGCACGATGGATGTCGCGAAGGCGGTTGGTATTCTTGCGACAAATGGTGGCGTAATCCATGATTACGAAGGGATTGAAAAGTTTTCTACGCCACCCTTGCCATTGATTGCAATTCCAACGACGGCAGGCACGGGCTCTGAGGTGTCGGGCTCTTGTGTGATTTCCGATACTGAGAAAAATCTCAAGATGTCGATTCGTCATGCCTCTCTCAATCCAGCTGCTTATGCGATTCTTGATCCGCTAGCGTTAAGAACGGTACCTAGTCATGTCGCCGCACATTCAGGGATTGATGCCTTTGTTCATGCGTTTGAGTCTTATATTTCCCGGCAGTCGAATTTGATGACGGATGCGATTAATTTGCAGGCGATGGAGTTGCTTGCGGGCAATATCCGGCAGTTTGTCGCAAACCGGGAGAATCTCGATGCGGGATTGAATATGCTTGTAGGTTCAGCCTTGGCTGGCATTACTTTTGGTCAAACGGGTTTAGGCAATGTGC
>JAURZO010000165.1 GCA_030653405.1 Zwartia sp.
TGACATGTCTGCCCTCAACTCAAACGGGGATTCAAGGCATCACGCAGCCAATCCCCAAGCAGGTTGACAGACAACACCAGCAGCACAAGTGCCGCACCAGGAAAAATAGTGATCCACCATTCTCCTGAAAATAAAAAATCATTGCCGACGCGAATCAACGTGCCCAGCGATGGCGAAGTCGGCGGCACACCGACGCCCAAAAAGGACAATGTCGCTTCAGTAATGATCGCAGTGGCCAAATGGACAGTAGCCAACACCAAGACCGGACCGAGCACATTGGGTAAAACATGGCGAAACATAATGACGGGAGAGGAAATGCCAATCACCCGCGCAGCCTGTACGTACTCGCGATTTTTTTCCACAAGAGTCGAGCCTCGCACGGTTCGAGCGTACTGAGGCCAACCGGCCAGCGCGATCGCACCCACCAACACCGGAAAGGCGATCACCTCATGCATGTCGCCAGGCACCACCGCACGCGCAACACCATCGATCAACAAGGCAATCAGAATGGCAGGGAATGACAGCTGCACGTCGGCCACGCGCATAATCAAGGCATCAATGCGACCGCCCGCATAGCCGGAGATCAAACCGAGCACGACCCCCAACAACATCGCACCGGCGACTGCAGCCAGACCAATGAGCAGAGACACTTTGGTGCCATACATCAAGGCCGAAAGCAGGTCGCGACCTTGACTGTCCGTGCCCAATAAGTATTTAGTCGTACCATCTTCCGCCCATACAGGAGGCTTGAGCGCGTCAAGCAACTCAATGGTTGCCAAGTCGAAGGGGTTATGAGGCGCGATCCAATCCGCACCAAAGGCGGCAATCAGCATGACCAGCAGCGTTAAGGTCGCGACAATCGCCACAGGCGTGTGACGCCATGACCAGGCAAGGTCACCATCCCAAAATTTAGCGAGAGCAGCGCGCATCAGTGCCCCCCTCCCGATTTGCCCAGACCAACGCGCAGGCGGGGATCGACCGCGAAATACAACAAATCAACAATCAGATTAATCAACACGAAAATAAAAGAAATCAGACAGAGATAAGCCGCCATCACCGGGATATCGGCGAACTGGACCGCCTGGATGAAGAGCAGACCCATGCCTGGCCACTGGAATACTGTCTCCGTCACAATCGCAAAGGCGATGATGCCGCCAAGCTGCAGACCCATGATGGTGATGACCGGCACGAG
>JAURZO010000038.1 GCA_030653405.1 Zwartia sp.
TTGCCGGGCCATCATCGAGCATCACACCATCCAGCAAGGATTGACGCTGCTCGGGCCCGAGCTCGCCCAGCACTCGCACCGCGTACTCACGCTCGTTTCCGTAACGAGGATGCAGCAAGCGATTTGATAAGTCTCCGGAGGTTGTCAGAATCAACAAGCCTTCAGTATTGAGATCTAGACGACCAATTGACAACCACTTGCCGACCTTCATTTTAGGTAGACGTGAAAATACGTTGGCGCGACCATTTGGATCGTCATGGCTGACTATTTCACCCGCCGGCTTGTGATACAAAATAACGCGCGGAGGTTTTTTAGTATTAGTGCGTGTGACTGGCTTACCATTCACGCGCACATTGTCGTTGACGCCCACACGTTGTCCAATATGCGCAGGCTCTCCGTTCACCGAGACCCGACCAGCGATGATCAGCTCTTCCATCTCTCGGCGCGAGCCAATGCCAGCATCAGCCAACACCTTGTGTAGCTTGGGCATCAGAACATCACTGTTCAGATATTTATTCAGACGCTGCTCAATGCGATCTGCACCGCTTAAGTAAGACAGGGCCTGTTCGGCTTCCTTTTCTGCGGCGACGGGATCGCCCATATCCACGACGTCGCGGGCATCTTCATCAAAGGAAACAGCTGCAACAGCAGATCCGAGCGGAGCGCCCTCAGGTGCTGGACCGGTCGCGGGTGCATCGCTTCGGCGACGGCGAAATGGCGTACGTAACTTACGACCCCGGGACTTCGGACCACCCGCGCCTGACTCTCCAGTGGCGCTGGGCTCGTGAGGCACAAAAGCGCCAGATGTCTGCTTATAGTCAGAGGAATCGTTCGAAGCAACACCCTCGGAATGACTCGCACGGGCGTGCGGCGAAGCTTCATCTTGATTGCTCGGTTGCTCTTGATTGCGTGCTTGATCTTGATGACGCGGTTGCTCTTGACTTTCCTGATTAACCGCAGAGGATTGAACAGCCAAGCGCTCCACAGCAGGACTCATTCCAGAGCTTGACTCAATGGAAGCGTCTTGCGTTCGAGTTTTGGTCGTCTTACGCGGTGAGGCAGGTTTGCGTGACGAAGCGGATTTGGGCGCTTCAGCAGACGGGCTTGAAGACGCAGTCTCGATTGGACTTACGCTCGCCGACACAGGTGATTCGTGACTAAACGCGCCAGCGTCCGTCACTGAGTCAGTCCCGGCCCCCGAGCCAGCACCCGGTATGTCAGTTGTTTTCTTTGCTCTCTTGGACGCAGCCTTAGGAGCAGCCTTAGGAGCAGATTTCGGACTCGCCTCCGGCGCTGCAGTGGACTCGTCATTGGACTCTGTCTTTGCGGTCGATTTAGTCGCAGTCTTGCGAGGCGACTTTTTGGCGGGCGCCAACACTTGACTTGGCGCGGCCGCCTCAACTGATGAAGGTGCAGCAGCCCCAACTGGAGATTGCTCAGCAACAACTTGCTGGGCCTTCGCGTCTGCTTTGCTTGCAGCGGCAGTTTTGCGCGGTGTCGCCGTCTTACGCGCAGCGGTTTTACGCGCTGGCTTTTGAGGCTCTCCGCCCTGCTCGACGTCTTGTGCCGCTGACTTGGAGATCAAGCCTGATTCTTGGGTATTCGGTTTAGTCACTTGGACTCCAGATTGGTATTGTGCTTGTTTTGTTCTTCGACAGAATCGGATTTCTGCACCGGTGTGTGCACCGCTTCGTCTAGTGATTCTTGTGTTGCGTTGAGAGTTGCGTCGATATGGACTTCGTTTTTATTGTGATTCAAATTTTCAAGATCTAATGCAGAGGCGTTCGCCTCATCGGTAGTCGGCGTACTGATCGCCAAACCAGCCTCAAGGGTCAAACCTGCCTCCAGTGTTAACGACTGCAAGGCTTCGGAGATTTCGGCAGCACCAAGTGCTGGCAACTCGT
>JAURZO010000186.1 GCA_030653405.1 Zwartia sp.
AAGTGGCTTTGATCGCACCGAACGATGCAGTGGGTCAGGCCGTGGTTCCTCAGCTTGAACAGTATTACCGCGACAATGGCATCGAGGTTTGGAAAGAGCTTTATGACCGGGGTTCAAAAGAGTTCACGCCGTTACTCACGCGCATGATGGCTCAGGGTGTTGATCTTCTGGATCTGAACAGTAATGCACCTGGTGAAGCCGGTCTTATCCTCAAGCAAGCAAAACAAGCCGGCTTTAAAGGCAAAATCTGGCAGGTGGGCGGACCTTCTGTTGACGAGATCATGAGCATTGGCGGTCCTCTGGCCGAAGGGTTCATTTCTCTGAACGTGTTTGACTTCAACATGCCTGAAGCTAAAAAGTTTGTCGCAACGTATCGCGCTAAGTACGGTGACGGCGTGATTAATGCGCAGGCGCCTGGCTGGTACAACGCGGCTTTAAATCTGTTTGAGGCCATGCGCCGTGCGGGTTCACTTGATGTCGACAAAGTACGCGACTCCTTGAAGAAGCTTGACGGTTATGAGGCCGGTCTCTTCGGTCCAGTTAAGTGGGGCGGTATGGGTGACTATGGCGTTGATCATCAGTTGCTCTTGCGCTTCTGGATCGTCGAAGTCAAAGACGGCAAAATCGTGACTCGGGCTGCTATCTCCCCAGAAAAACGTTAAGACTGTCACGTGGGTTAGTTGAGTTGATCGGCTAACCGACGATGTGTTTTGTCTGGTAAGGATTGATATGTTTACATTGCCAATACTGAGTCAGGTGGTTGTGAACGGCTTAAGCCTGTCTGCAATCTATGTGCTGGTTGCATTGGGTTTTACGCTTCTGTTTGGCATTATGCGTGTTGTGAACTTCGCGCACGGAGCGTTCGCCATGTTAGGCGGCTACGCGCTGTTCTATGCCTATGGCTCTTTCAAACTTCCCTATGCAGTCGCGGTGTTTGGCTCAGCCTTTACCGTTGCCTGCTTTGGACTGATTTTTGAAGTACTGGTCTATCGCTGGTTCTATCAGAAAATGTTCCAAAGCATGATTGGACTGATGGGATTGAACATGGCGATTGTTTTCGCCAGCGTGATGATCTGGGATGTCAATGAACGGACGATCCCTGCAGCCGCCTCGGGAATTTTGAGTATTTGGGGGCTGACGATTCCAACAGATCGCCTCGTCATCATGGGCATCACCATTGTTGTTCTGGCACTGTTCTGGTTCTTTGTCACTAAGACTCGGCATGGCTTGGCGATGCGCGCGGCTTCGCAGGATGTGGACATCGCAGCGGCTCAAGGGATCAATACGACCTTTATCTATCGGCTGGCGTTTTTTGTCGCAATTTTCATGACCGCGCTGGCCGGAGGGTTGTATGCGCAAACATATGCGCTTTCTCCCTTTATTGGTGAGCGTCCTTTGATGGTGGCCTTTATCGTTGTCATCCTCGGTGGGATGGGCAGTATTCCGGGAGCCGCTCTGGGTGGTGTGTTGCTTGGCATGGGTGAAAGCTTTCTATCAACTTTCTACGGCGCCGCAGTTTCTTCGTTTGTTTCCTTTGGCGTTGTCGTTGCTTTGCTGATTTTTAGACCGTGGGGGCTCCTTGGCAAACCTGAATAACTCACCGCGCAACGATCGCGGCAAAGTCTCTAAGGGCGTCATTTTCGGCATGTCAGGTTTGGCTTGTGTGGGTGCGGCCATTGCAATCCTGATTTTGCTCGTTTGGCCTCTGATGTTTAACAACAAGTTTTACATCACGATCGGGACCATGGTTGTGTTGTCGGCGATTGGCGCCACCAGTCTGAATTTGATCATACGTACGGGCCATGTTTCATTGGCGCATGCCGCCTTTATGGGTGTGGCGGCTTACACCTGTGTGCTGCTTCAAATGCGACTCGGGGTTCCGTTTTGGCTGGCGATGGTGGCAGGGTGTTTAGCCTCTGGCCTGTTGGCACTCATCTTGGGTCCGATCGTGCTCAGGCTGACGGGTAAGTATTTTGTCCTGGTAACCTTTTTGGTCGGTGAAATTATTCGAATGATTTTTGTAGAGTGGCAAAGTTTGACAGGTGGAGCCAATGGTATTCAAAACATACCACCAGGCTTGGAACTCATGAAGACCCCGACAGGTTTTTACTATCTTGCCTTGGGTGCCTCAGTTGTTTGTGTCGGTATTGCCTGGCGAATTTTGTCTTCTGAAATCGGCCGTGCCATGGACTCTGTGCGTGAGGCTGAAAAATTAGCCGAATGTTCAGGAATCCCCGTGATTAAGCTCAAGATCACGATTTTCGTGATTGCCTGCACACTCGTGGGTGTGTATGGGATCTTGCAGACATATTTGCTTCAGTTTATTGATCCCTCTGCCTTCAACATGGAGGCATCCCTCAATCTTGTTGTGATGAACGTCTTGGGTGGAATGTATTACTTGCTTGGTCCGGTTCTGGGTAGCACCTTCCTGGCCGCATTGCCTGAGTTGCTAAGGGGTTACGTTGATCTACAGCGCGTGATCTTCGGCGTGATCTTGATTGTCGTGATGGCTGCTTTGCCAGGCGGGATCATTGGGTTGATGGAGGCGCTTCGCCGTCTTGTTCAAAAACTCACGGCAGGTAAGACATCATGAGCCACCTTTTGCAAGTCAAAAAATTGTGTCGACAGTTTGGTGGTTTACATGCTGTTCGAAATTTGGATTTTGAAGTGTCTGATGGTGAGATCTTGGGCTTGATCGGGCCTAATGGTGCGGGAAAAACTACGGTCGTTAATCTTGTAACGGGCATGATTATGCCAACCTCGGGCGAGGTGATTTTTGGTGGTGAAGACATCACAAAGATTGCCCCGCACAAGCGGGCGGCGTTGGGTCTGGTGAGAACCTTTCAGTCCACCACGGTGTATGGCAACCAGACAGTGCGTGAAAATGCATTGCGAGGTGCCTATTTGCATCGCTATCCGGGGATGCTGGCCTCATTCATTTCTACGCGGCAGGCACGTGAGTTGCAAAAGCAAACAACGGAGAAGGTCGAGCGCTTGATGACCTGGCTCGGACTTGAACAGTTTGCAGATACGGACGCCAGTGAGATGCCTTATGGTCATCAAAAGACGCTTGGCATCGTGATTGCGCTTGCTGCTGAACCGAGAATGATTTTACTGGACGAGCCTGTGGCAGGGCTGAGTGCCGAAGAAACTGACCATGTCAGGGACACGATCAAACGTGTCAGAGAACAGGGAATCTCGGTTGTTGTGATTGATCACAATATGCGTTTTATTTCTGGTTTGTGCGATCGTCTGGTGGTGACCTCTCAAGGGGAGAAGATCGCCCAAGGCACACCCAAAGAGGTGTTGGAAAACGCACTCGTGATTGAAGCTTATCTGGGGAAAGGCCATGCCACTGCTGCAGGTTGAGAGCCTTAATGTTCGCTACGGAAGCATCCAAGGCACGAATGATATTTCTTTCGAGGTGCACGAGGGCGAAACCGTGGCTTTAATTGGTTCGAATGGTGCGGGTAAAAGCAGCACACTGAAGGCTATTTTAGGCATGGCTTCATATCCCACTGGCTCCATCACTTATCACGGGCAGGCGTTAAAAGGGTTGAAGCCACACGAAGTTTTGCGCCTGGGCGTGGGATATTCTCCAGAAGGAAGACGAGTCTTTCCTGCACTGTCGGTTGCAGACAATTTGCGTGTGGGCGCCTATACAAGAACCACCCAAGAGTTTGAGCAGCGTAGCGAACAGATCTATGGTTATTTCCCCCGACTCAAAGAGCGGCACAAGCAAGATGCCGGAAGTTTGAGTGGCGGTGAGCAACAAATGCTTGCGATAGGTCGCGCTCTTATGTCTTTTCCAAAACTCTTTTTGCTCGATGAACCGTCACTTGGGTTGGCGCCAATTATCGTTGAACGCATTGGTGAAATTTTGAAAGAAGTGCAAGAGAAGGAAAAAATCTCTGTAATTTTGTCCGAACAAAATGCGATCTGGGCACTCGGGCTGTCATCGCGTGCGGTGATTCTTGAGTTGGGTCGTGTTGTCGCAGTAGGTGACGCTGCGGAGTTGAGACAGAGTCCCAAAATTCGTAATGCTTATCTTGGTCTTGATTGATTGAATGAAATGGGCAAATTAGCATCTCGTGTTGCGATTATTACCGGTGCGGCTTCCGGGATTGGTGCAGCAACGGCTGCGTTATTTGCTCAGGAAGGCGCCAAGGTTGCTCTAGTCGACAAAAATGAAGCCCTGCTGAATGAAACGGCTCTGCAGATTCGTGCTGCCGGCGGTGAAGTTGATACGTACGTCGTTGATGTCACGGACGGTGTTCTTGTCGGGCAAACTGTACCCGTCATCATGTCGAAGTGGGGACGCATTGACGTTTTGATGCCCTGCTCAGGCATTTCTGTGGGCGGTACGGTTGCCACGATTGACGAGGCTCTCTGGGACAAGGTCTTTAATGTCAATGTCAAAGGTAGCTATTTCTGGATGCATCATACGTTGCCACATATGATCCTGGCAGGCCGTGGCTCGATCGTGTTGCTCGGCTCCCAGCTGGTGATTTCAAGTGGTGGCAATAATGCTGCATATATTGCCTCAAAAGGGGCGATTGCGGCGCTTGCCAAAACGATGGCTGTTGATCATGCGCCACATGGCATTCGCGTCAATGTCTTAATGCCTGGGGTGATCGATACGCCCATGTCGCGCAATTCTTTAACGCGTTATGAAGATACCACTGCAACGCGAGAGCGTTGGGAAAATCGGCATGCCATGCGGCGCTTTGGTTTACCGGAGGAAGTGGCTAAAGCAGCACTATTTTTAGCCTCTGACGACTCGTCATTTACAACGGGGAGTCAGTTGTTTTGTGATGGCGGCTGGACAGTGATGTAGGTTTAATTTCTGCGAATTGAACAATTCAGGAGAGACTCATGGGCAAGTTACTGACTGCAGATCAAGTTAAACAGTTCGAGGACAATGGCTTTGTCTATCCAGTTGACTGTTTCACCCGCGAACAGGCAACTGCTTATTTAACGCAGCTCGAGGGATTTGAAAAAGCTCATGGTGTTGAGTTGGGTAAAGGGTTTAATTTCAAGCCGCATTTACTGTTCAAGTGGGTCGACGAAGTGGCGCGACACCCGAGAATTCTGGATGCGGTCGAGGATCTTATTGGACCCAATATCCGTTTATTCCATTTGTCGGTCTGGCCTAAAAATGCGCATTCTCCGGCCTATATCGACTGGCATCAGGACGCGACCTATTTTGGTTTGGATCCGAGTACTCAAATCACAGTCTGGGTCGCACTGTCGGATGCGCCGGTCGAATCCGGTTGTATGGAAGTTGTGCCGGGCTCCCATAAACTAGGTCAGTTGCACCACGCAGAGGATCATAAGAATACGATCTTGCTGTCCAAGGGACAGACGGTTGACGTCCCGTTTGATCGTTCTAAAACTGAATTTATGGCGGTGCATGCAGGTCAGTTTTCGATGCATGACACGTTCCTTGTACATGCGTCGGGCTCCAACAATACAGATTATCGAAGGGTCGGTCTCGGTTTTAGCTATATCCCGACACATGCTCGCTGCACAAGTCGTACAAGAGTGACTGCAGCCTTGGTGCGTGGTGAGGATACGTTTAATTATTTCGATGACGAACCGCGTCCTCAAGAGGACTATGGTCTGCGCGAAAGGGCGACTCACGCGGATGCCGTGGCGCGTTTTCGTGCCTCCAATGACGAGCAGGCTGCAAAGTATTGAGTTGTTACTGCGCGCACAGTGGCGATTTGCGATTTTTTGAACAAAGCAACTTGAATGGAGTTTCAATTGATCGAACTACCTTATCACGGACGATTCAAGTATTCCCCTATTATCAAGCGACCTGACTACTCTTTTCCGGAAGGCAAAAGATTAGCGATTTATTTTGCACTCAACATCGAGCATTTTGCCTTTGGTAGTGGAATGGGACACGCTGTCTCCAACGCGCTGCCTTCGCCTGATTCGAGATCGTTTGCCTGGCGTGATTATGGCAATCGCGTCGGGGTCTGGAGAATGTACGATCTGTTGAACGATTTGAAAGTCCCCGCTTGTCACCTGGTGAATACGTCTGTTTTTGACTATGCGCCCGATGTCATTGAGCCAATCTTGGCGCGCGGTGATGAAATCGTCGGCCACGGCCGCACGAATGCAGAGCGGCACGGTGAATGGTGGGAAGAGGATGAATTGAGGATGCTCAAGGACGTGCGATCCTTTATCAAAGATAAGACAGGTGTCGCGCCGCGTGGCTGGATGGGCCCCTGGATGTCTCAAAGTCGTCTCACACCCGATCTTCTTCAGGAAGCGGGCTATTTTTATGAAATGGACTGGCCTTGCGATGATCAGCCTATCTGGATGAAAACCAGAAAGGGCAAGTTGATGTCAATTCCATATTCACTTGAAATCAACGACTCTCCACAAATTCTGGTGCGGCATCACACGGCCGAAGAGTTCGCCACGATGATCGTTCATCAGTTTGAAGAGATGCTCCGTCAGTCTTCCAGGCAACCTTTGGTCTTGGGTATCGCTTTGCATACGATGATCTTCGGTCAGCCTTATCGACTGCATGCCCTTCGTAAAGCTCTGGAGCATATTGTGAATCACCCTCAGCGCGATCAGGTTTGGATCACAAGGCCAGGTGAAATATACGATCACGTCTGCGCCTTACCGCCTGGCATCATAGAAGAACCTTGAGAAGCCGGCTGATCGTACAGTACCGATAGCTCAATGAATCATTTTGAAGCGAGGACGTCATGAGCATCTTAGTGACGGGTGGAACGGGTTTTGTTGGTTTGAACGTGATTGAGGCATTGCTCATGCGTGGTGAGCATGTGGTCGTCATGGATCGTCGACCTTTTCCAATGGCTTTTTTGAGAGCTATTGGTTCAATGAAAGATTTTGTTTGTCACGAGTCAGGCGATGTCTGCGATCAGTTTGCTGTCGATGAGGTATTCGCTCGTCACACTATTTCACATGTCTTTCTTGGTGCTGCGATTACCGCAGGTCCGGTAAGGGAGTTGTCTGATCCGCACTCAGTGATTGACGTCAATTTGTTGGGTAACCTGAATATCTTGAAAGCCTGTGGTCGGGCCAAAGTTAAACGTATTGTCTTTCCGAGCTCCCTGACGGTCTATGGAGCCAGTCTTTTTGATCGCTTTGTGTGCCAAGAGGATGGCACGCCACCGATTCCAGAGGGGCTATATGGGATCACCAAGTATGCGGGAGAGAGGATGGTGCTGCGCATGGCCACCTTGATGAAGCTAGAGGCGGTGACTGGACGTATAGGAGCTGTATTTGGTCCTTGGGAAACCTCGACGGGCGTGCGTGATCTGGTCAGTCCGTTGGCGCAGATCGCACGAGCCTGTGCTCAGGGTGAGCCTGTCGTTCTACCAACTACCTATCCTCGCCGGGAAATGATTTATAGCCGTGACTTGGCTGAAGCGATCGTGCTGTTGATGTTTGCGCCTGGACTTTCCCACGATACCTATAATCTTTCTTGCAATACCAAATGGGAAGAGACCCCTGAGCGATGGTGCGAGGCGCTGAAAGCTCGTTTCTCAAGATTTAGTTGGTCGCATCAAAGTGAACGGCATCCTGCAACGATAGATTATTACGATTTGCGGGACCGTGCGAGTCTAGAAGCCAGCCGGATTAAAGATGATCTTGGTTTTACTGCATCACATGAGTTACCAGGAGTGATGGATGACTATGCAGACTGGCTCCTCGCGAACGCAGACTATTTTTCTGAATAAATACCTCAAACAGGCTTTGAATAATGGAAATTGATATCAATGCTCTCCCACCCGCGGAGCAGTATAAGTTGTTGTCTTCGACGGTTGTGCCTCGGCCGATCGCTTTGGTGACCACATTTTCGGATGAGTTTGGGGATAATGCTGCACCCTACAGTTTTTTCAATTGCATGGGTGAGAATCCCCCTGTCATGGTCCTGGGACTAGAGACGAAGAGACATAATCAAGCACTGAAAGACACGACCATCAATATTCGAGACAATGGGCAGTTTGTCATCCACTTGGTGGATGAGCCGATGGCGCAAGCGATGAATATTTGTGCAATCGATTTTCCGAGCAATATCTCGGAAGTGGAGCAGGCTGGCCTGACATTGACCGCTTCGCGTCTCGTGCGTCCTAAACGTATTGTGGAGGCGCCTGTTGCATTTGAGTGCGAGAAAATCGCATTGCTTCAGATTGGTCCGACTCGCAATATAGCAATCGGCAAAGTTGTCAGAATGCATGTTCGCGACGGGCTGTTAGATCCAGTCACCAATTACATCAATCCAGAGCTATATCGTCCAGTCGGTCGAATGTTTGGCAAACTTTACACCCGCACACGCGATCATTTTGAAATGGTAGTTCCCAGCTTTGAAGACTGGGAACGCGAACACATGAAATAGGGCAAAAAATTAGCCTACTGATTTCGACTATTTAATTAACAGGCATGCGCAGCACGATTTTGCCGACATGCTTGTTGGTTTCCATCATTTCTTTGGCTTGCTCAAGCTGATCGAAGTCAAAGGCATGATCAACGAGAGGTTTAATTCGGCCATCAGCGATCGCAGGGATCACCTCGGCTTTAAACTCTGGCAAGAACTCAGCGCGCTGTTCAGCAGTGCGAAGCTTGTTGGACACCCCGAAGAGTCGCAAGCGCTTGGAGTGCAGCGCCAGCAAATCGAGTTCGGCTGATAGCACGCCATCCACATAGCCGACCATGGCGAAGCGTCCTTCGAACGCCATGCAGCGGATGCTTTCTGCAAAGACTGAGCCACCCACAGTATCGACAACCAGGTTCGCGCCTTTGCCACCTGTGGCCTCCATGACGGCGGCTTCAAAGCCGGAGCCACGCAGACAGAGTGGGAGATCCAAACCGTGCTCTTTGAGACGCGCTAGTTTTTCAGGCGAACCCGAGGTACCGATAACCTTGGCACCCATGGCTTTGGCCGTTTGCAGTGCTGCGACGCCGACGCCGGAGGAAACGCCGTGGATCAGCAACCATTCGTTTGGTTGCAGTTTGCCTTGGAGTGACAGCATATCGTGCACGACCAGGAATGTCAGTGGAACGCTTGCCGCCTGCTCGAACGTGAGCGTCGCGGGAATCGGCATCGCCTCAACGCTGTCCATACAGGCGTACTCAGCAAAGGCGCCTCGGCAGCGTCCCATGATTTTGTCGCCGATCTTGAGATTTTTGACCTCAGCGCCAATCGCCTCCACGACCCCTGCGCCTTCCATGCCGATCGCGCTGGCTTGTCCGCCTTTGTGCAAGCCGTGTCCGATCACAAACTCGCCTCGGTTAAGACTGGCGGCATGTAAGCGAATCAGG
This sequence comes from Zwartia sp., assembly GCA_030653405.1. Taxonomy (GTDB): domain Bacteria; phylum Pseudomonadota; class Gammaproteobacteria; order Burkholderiales; family Burkholderiaceae_B; genus Zwartia. The sequence continues at coordinate 9,310 of JAURZO010000186.1, forward strand.
ACTTGTTTGGGACCGGGCTTGGGTTTTTCAATATCGCGCATTTCGAGGACAGTCTTGTTTTCAACTGTTTGCATCCAATATGACTTCATTTTTTAACCTTGATGTTTGAAAAGACGAAATTTCGATGACGATGAGTATTGATGATGGAACAAGGAATATCGAGTAAGCCAGAGCATACAACGATCAACGGCTATTGAAGCTTCTTTAAACTGGGCATCCAGGCGATGATCAGCAGCATCAGCGCTGCGGCACAGACTGCATAGCCTCCCAACGCAAATGCCACGCCAACTTGTTCGGCCATCGCCCCAGCCATCAGGTTACCAAAGGGCAGAGCGATGATGACGCCGGTCCGTAAGCCCATGACTCGACCGCGCATTGACTCTGAGGTGTTGTCCAAAATCAGCGTGGCGATCAGCGTCCAGGTGATCGCCTGGGCGATGCCGGCAAAAAAAATCAAGACCAGCGATACGTAATAGGACGTCGAGAGGGAAAACACAAAAAGAGAAAGCGCCCAAAGCAGTCCGCCAAAAATCACCAATTGCCCACGACGCTTGAAGTTTCCTAGCGACACCACCACGAGTCCGGCGGTGAGAGCACCGAGTCCGGCTATTGCCGTCAGCATGCCGTAGCCAGTCGATCCTACATCCAGTACGTAATGAGAGAACAAGGGCAGCAGTGAATAGCGGTAGGGTGCTACAAAAAAGTTCAACATGAACGCAATGATCAGCAGCACGAGGACGGGTTCGTTGCTACGTGCGTACTTAAAGCCTGCGATCAAGCTTTGAAGGGGCGGTTCGTGGTTGCGGGGCGGAGATCGTTTGATCGGTTGTTTGGAACGCTTGAGTCCCAGAAGTGCCAACAGGTCAAGGAGGTAAACCCCTGCGATAAACCAGTAGGCTCCGCTCATCCCCAAGGCTGGGATCAATAACCCGCCCACAGCCGGACCGATCACGACCGTGAGTTCAGTCGCGACAGCGTTCAGCGCCACCGCATTGGTCAAATCGTCTTTTTCTACGACATCGGGAATAAAGGCTTGTCGAGCGGGACTGTCTAACGCCCAAGTGAGGCTGCTGATGAGTGAGAGTGTAATCAGATAGCTTGTGCTGAGGGAGTCTGTTAATAGCAGTATCAACATGATGAGTGCGACACCCCCGCTGACGATGGAGGCCGCAATCAAGAGTTTGAGTCGATCCATCCTATCGACGGCCACGCCCATCATCGGCGCCAAAATATAGCCGGCCATTTTGCAACCGGCGACAATCCCAACCATCAAAGGAGAGTCAGTGACTTGCAGGGTGATCCAGCCGACGACCACTAAGTCCGCCCAGCGCGCTGTCGAGGAGAGCAGCGTGGCGACCCACAGCATCCGAAAATTGGGGTGGCGCAACGCGCTACCCCGAAAGGCCACGGCTAGTCTATTTATCATGAAGCTGAGGCTTGAGCTTAGGCTTGACGGCGTGTTAGCCAGAGCATCAGCAAACCAAAGAGCGGCAGGAAGATGTCGGAATAAAACATAATGCCGGCATTACCCGGAGCAAAATTATGTGCCACGATCATTTGATAGACATGACCACCGGCCGCGCCCAGCATGAACAAGCCGGGGCCGACGACAGCGGCCAGTCTCAGCCACCAGTTCTTTCTAAAGGCGATAAAACCGACGACCGCATACCCCAGGCTCGCAAATCCAACTTCAAGTTGAAAGGGGCTGTTTGCCCAGCCAATAAAATGTGCAGAGACTTCACCAAAAAAGGTGTGCACAATGAAGTTATAGAAGTAGCTGGCACCCACCGAAAACAATAGAAACCATTTAAAGACGGTCTCGTACTTCAATTCCGTGGTGCGCTGCACCGCAGGAGTGCGAAAAATTTGTATGGCTGCGATCAACATTCCCAGAACAAAAAAGGTCAGGGTGAAGTTAAACATAATAAATTTAATGAACGCGGCCATGTCTCTGCACTCTATTGTTATTCAGCTTAGCGCATCATAATCACATTTTTCCGGGCAACCAAGTCACGATTTGAGGGAAGATCATGATGAATAAGGTAAATAGAATAATGATGATCGCGTAGGGGAGTGCTCCCCACATGACGTCGCCAATGGTGCCTTTGTCGGGCCGAATGCCGTGCACGACAAATAAATTCATCCCCACGGGTGGTGTGATGAGGCCGAGTTCACACATCAAAATCACAAAAATACCAAACCAGATTGGATCGATCCCCAGTGCAATGGCAATTGGGTAGGTGACGGGGATGGTGGCGACCATCATCGACAACACATCCATGAACATGCCGAGCAAGAGATAGAAAAGGATTAAGCCGAGGATTAAGGCTGTTGCTGAGAGTCCCAGACCCGTTACCCACTTCGTCATGACTTCGGCGACACCTGTGAGACTGATCGTCAGATTCAAAATAAATGCGGCTGCAATGATGAGTAGAATCATGCCCGAGACACGAGCGGTTGAAATAAAACAGCCGCGCAACAAGGGCCAGCTCATCCGCCCTGATTTCAAAATAAAGAGCAGCACAGTGGTGACACCCAAGGCCGCGCTTTCTGTCGCCGTTGCGATACCAAGATACAGGCTTCCCATCACGACGCCAAAAACAATGATCGGTGGAATCAGATGAGTCGAAGCCTGGAGTTTTTCTTTAAAGCTGATCTTTTCTTCACGGATGGCATTGCCACTCAAGATGCTGCTGATGGCGATGTACAACATGAAGCAGCTTGTGAGTAATAGGCCTGGAATAATGCCCGCTACGAACAGTTTTCCAATTGAATTATTGGTGAGTGATCCGTAGATGATCATGTTCACGCTGGGCGGAATCAGAATGCCGAGAGTACCGCCGGCTGCGATTGAGCCCAGTGACGGACGGATCGGATAGCCGCGTTTCATCAATGAAGGCAGCGCAACCGTGGCGATGGTGGCGGCGGTTGCAACGGAAGAGCCCGAAGTCGCTGAAAACAGTGCGCAACTACCGATATTCGTGTGAAGCAAGCCACCAGGCAGGCGGCCAAACCAGGCCGACAGCGCGAGATACATACGATCGGCAATGCCGGAACGTAACAGCAGTTCACCAAGCAGTACAAACAGCGGAATCGACGTGAGCAGGTTTTCGTTTTGTACGCCCCACAAGACAGGGGCGATCGAGTTCATAAAGGGCAACCCGTAGACAGAGATCCCTCCAATGATGCCGACGAGTGCCATTGAGACGGCAATGGGAATACCGGCGATCATCATGAAAACCATGACTAAAAATGCGAGGATGATGATGGTCGGATTCATGATTTTGCTGTGATCTCGTCCAGGTTGGAGCGATGGGCCAGGTCATCGAGCTCTTCTTTGAGTTCTTCTTTGGCACTTTTAGGTTGAAACTCGGTGACGAGCTCTGCGCGTTTACCTGTGATGAGCAAGTAGCTTGCCCAAACCGCCCAGCACGTCGACACAATTGCAAAAATGACAAGCCCCGCGTACCAGAGGCTTTGCGGGTAAATAAGAGGGGTGGCCCACGGTGTTTGAGCGGTACTGCCGTAGGTCACGGAGTCGATCAATACTTGTAACGCGACCCAGCAAAGAAAGAGGGCAAAGGCGGCCATGCTCACGGCTGAAAACCAATTCATCCAGGCTTTCAGCCAATCAGGGTAGTGTTGGTGCAAGACGTCAACACGAATGTGGTTGCGTCCAAACACCGCCAGACTAAAGGCGATGGTTGAACCGACGGCTAGGGCGTAACCGCCTAATTCATCGACACCCTGAAGGGAAATATTAAAGAGCTTGCGCGCGATCGTCTCAATGGTGACGAGGCCCACCAGCGTCATAAAGATTGTCCCGAACAGAATGCCCAGAATATTTTCAAACCGTGATTTCATGTTGACGTCCTAATGATTTAGCTTATTTCACACCAACGATCGGTCCAACAGTTTTCTTCCAATCTGCTGAGCAGGTTGGATTGGTCTTGTCGCACACAGGTGCCCAGGCTGGGAAGGAGACTTTGTCGATGGCTGTGCCAACGAGTTTGATATCTGCTTCTGAAACAGGCACGGTTTTCACTTTGTATTTCTTGCCTGTGGTGCAGGGGTCGGAACCTTCATTGCAACGCAGTGCGTCATCGGACAACTCTTTTGAGTATTTCCAGATATCGTTGGTCAGTTCAGTAAAGGCCGCTTGCAGTTTGGCTTGTTGATCTGGCTTCAGACGATTCCATGTTTTAAGTGAAATGGCATAGCCGTTCATGCTCATTTGAAAACCTAGCGGTAATTGATGTGTGACGATCTCTGACCAAGCTGCCGAGTTGGCTGAGCTAGGACCCGTCACCGCGCAATCAATCACACCCAGAGAGAGTGCCTGATGCACTTCAGTGAAACCCATCGGCACGGGTGTCGCGCCCACTAACTCTAAAAATTTAGCCATACTTTGATCGGCTACACGGATTTTCATCCCTTTGACATCCGACAGCTGAGTAATGGGCTTTTTGCAAAAAATCATCTGTGGACCAAAAGGCCAGTGCCCCAACAACTTGATGCCAAATTGCTTCTGGAGACGCGCATCCAGGACAGGTAACCATGCATCGACAACTTTGCGGCTCTTTTCATAGTCAGGACTACCGCCGACCAAGTCCATGCCGATCAAAGCGGGCTCATCACGCGAGTTTTGAGAAAAGCGTAAAGAGACCATGTCAAACAAGCCTGCTTTCATGATGCGCAGTTGTTCGGTGTCTTTGATGCCAAGTGTGTCGAGTGGTTTGTATTCGACTGTGATGGGCAATCCAGTTTTGGCGGCAAGTTGTTCAAAGAAGGGTTGCTCACGGTTCTTTTGAATATTGCCTGTTGCCAAGGGCTGACCAATCACTTTGAGCGTGATGTTTTGTGCCTGAACTACGGGAGAAGACAGCATCAGGGCACTGAGTGCAAGTGGGGCCAGATAGGGGGTGAGATAGCGCTTAAATGAAGACATTGTGAGCTCCGTTAAGGACAGAAAGTATTGTCAGTAACCCAGTGCGCGGGGCAGGGTCGTGACAATGGCGGGGAAAAACATACAAAGAAAAAGCACTGCGTACATCAAGGCTACAAATGGCCAAATGTTGGAAACGAGTTCACGCATGCGCACACCCGTGACTCCGCACACGACGAACAGCACGACGCCGACGGGTGGGGTGAGCATGCCGATCACCAGATTCAATACAAACAAAAAGCCGAAATGCAGGGGGTCGATACCATACAGGATCGCGATGGGGTGCAGCAGCGGCACCAGCATGATGTAGGCGGAGTTGGACTCCAGGAACATGCCGACGACAAATAACAGCAAGGTCACCAACAGTAAATAAACAATCGGATCTTTTGTGAGTGAGAATAGCAACTGAGACAGCTTATGTGGCATCAAGTCCACCGTCATCAGGTAAGTGATGACAGAGGCAAACGCAATCAGTGCGCCGACGACAGCCGTGGTGATGGCCGCGCGCACCAAGATACGGGGGAGGTCGGAAAGCTTAAGTGTTCGGGTGACGAAAAAGCCCAGAATCAGCGCATAGACCACTGAGATTGCCGACCCTTCGGTCGCGGTGAATGCTCCACCGATGATGCCGCCGATCACCAGTAGTGGCATAAACAACACGATGGCGGAGCGACGCAACTCAACGAATAGTCTTTTAAATTGGAAAGGTTCGCCGGTGGTGGCCCAGCCACGCCGGGATGTGATCCAGCTGCATAACACCATAAAGCCCACGGTGATGAGCAATCCGGGCACAACTCCCGCCATAAACATGCCACCGACCGAGACAGACGGTCCCGCCATAAAGGCGTAGACAATCATGGCGGCCGAAGGCGGAATAATGGGGCCAAGGTTGGCGGCTGCGGCTACGATCGCCGTTGCAAAGCCTTTGTCATAAATTTTTGAAAGTGACGGCACCAGAATGGCGGACAAGGCACTTGCATCCGAGACTGCGGTTCCCGACACGGTAGCGAGGCCTGCACCCGACAACATCGTGACATGAGCCAAACCACCCCGCACGCGTCCGACTAAGGCATTCGCAAAGGAAATCAGCCGTTCAATAATGCCAGCTTTGATCATCAGTTCGCCGGATAGCATAAAAAACGGAATGGCCATCAAAGGGAAAGAATTCACCGAGTACATCATCCGCTGGGGAATGATGGAAATATCAATGCCCGAGAGCCAGATCGCGACGATGGCGCTGAGTCCCATCGCAAACGCAATGGGTAGACCCATGAGTGCGATCAACATAAAACCGATGACGACCATTGTGCTCATTCTGCGTCTCCTGAGGATTTGGTCGATGCACCCGTGATGGCAATGCGCGCCATGTGCAACCCAGTGCATAACATTCCGACACCGACTGCGACAAAAAAGTATGCGACGCTGATGTCGATGGTCGCCATGAGTTCATCCCACTGGTCTTTGCAAAGCTCTATGCACGACCAGGCGATTGCAAAGGAGAGTGCGGCGCACAGCGCTGCGGAAGCTCTCTGGATGAGGCGTTGATGCGCGTCTGAAAATTTATCGACAAAGAGATTGATGCCGATGTGGGCGCCTTGTGAGGCCGCGAGAGGAATCGCCAGGAATACCACCCATACAAAGGCGAGTCGGCCGGACTCTTCGGCCCAGTCGATCGATACGTTAAAGCCGTAACGCATGACGACCTGGGCGGAGACAATGCCGACCATGAAAATAAAAATCAGGACAACTGCCCAAATTAAAACTAAATCTAAACCACGAAAACACTTGCCCAGCACGCTGGTGGTGTCGTAAGAGGCGGGGATTGAATTCATCATCGGGCAGTCCAGAACAAAAAATTACTTGGAAGTTTCGGCAATCACTTGATTGACCAAATCAGCACCTGCGCGTTTCTTCACGCTTTCCACGACGGGAGCAGTCAGCTTGCGCATTTGCTCAAACGTTTCGGGCGGGATTTCCGTATAGGTCATCTTTGCCTTGAGATTGTTCAGGGCCTTGAGCTCGTTTTCAGCAGCCAGGCTACGCTGATAGGCAACAGTTTTTGCCATGGCTTCGCGGACGGCTTTCTGGTTCTCAGGACTCATTTTGTCAAACACGCGCTTGCTCGCGACGACGACGATGAAGTCAAAGAAGTGGGAAGAGTTGGAAAGATGCTTCTGTACTTCGGCATAACGGTTGGCATCGATCACGGTGTAGGGATTTTCCTGGCCGTCTACAACTTTCTGCTCGAGCGCCGAGTAGAGTTCTTTCACATCCATTGCAACGGGATTCGCTCCTAGGGCACGGAACGAAGCCAGGTGTGTCTCGTTTGGCTGCATGCGGATTTTCATGCCCTTGAGATCGTCGACCGTTTTGATCGGACCTTTGCTGTTGGTGATATTGCGCATTCCGAGCTCCATCCAGCCCAGGACGACAAAACCTTTTTCAAGCAGCTTTTGATCGATCGCCTTGCCGACGGGGCCATCAATCACGCGATAGGCGGCTTCGCGATTTTTAAAGACAAAGGGCAAGCTCACCGCTTCGATTTCAGGTGCGATGCGCGACATGAAGGACGCACCGACCCAAGTCATGCCAAGCGTGCCCGCGCGCACACCGTCCACGTTTTCCTTGGCCCCACCGAGCTGCATGGCGGGGAAGACATCGACTTGCAATTTGTTGTTAGTCAGACGAGCGAGCTCATCTTTAAATACTTTGTCTACAGCGACGCTACTGGGGTGCGAGGTCGCGAAGTTGCCTGCGATCTGAAGTTTGTCTTGTGCATTCGCCTGCAGGCAAGTTGCCGCCAACAGAAGTGTGCCGATCGCAGTGCTGAGGAGGGTTCGAGGCGTTCTCTGGTTCATGATGCGTCCTTTTAAGGGGGTTAAATGCGTTGATGTCCGTTCGCAAGCAGTGTCGCGATGGATGGGGGAAGCCCTGCATTGGGTTTGAGCGGAGGCGGTGCGAAGCTACCCGCGCGAGTGGACCCGGCATTGAGTCGCACCAGGGATTCTGCGTGTCTGACTGCGCTTGAAACGCCATCGACCACGGGTACAGGCAGACGGCCGGCAAGCGTGCGCGCCAGTCCTGCAAGCGGCGCACCCGCCAAAATAATCACATCTGCGCCATCTTCGCTCACACAAAGGTTGGCCGTTGCCAGCAGACTTGTGGCCTTATCTTGCTGCACGGAGCCAATATTTGGGAGTGGCTCTTCGAGGCTGCGAATGCTGACCAGACGCTCGGTCAAACCGTAGGACGCCACCGTTTCGGCATACCAGGCCTTGATGCGTTTGGAAATCGCGACGATGGAAATTTTGTTGCCGAGTAGGCAGGCGCTGGCGAGTGCAGCTTGCGTGAGGCCCACAACAGGGCAGGGCAACACTTCTTTGAGTCCCGCAAGCCCCGGGTCTCCAAACGCCGCGACCACGACGGCATCGTACTGACCTGCGTGTTCACCAGCCAGTTGCGCAGCGGCGTAGGCGCCGATCATGGCTTCGAAGCGTGTTTCGATGTAGGCCACACCAAAAGGCGCCGTCACTGTTTGAATCTGTGTGTCCGGACTCGCCGTGAGCTTGGCCTCGGTGTCTATGAGGTCAGAGACGCTCTGCGAGATATTGGGATTGATGAGCAGTAAGCGCATGACGAACTCCTAGCGCCCTGTGGCTATGAGCGTGGGCTTGCCACAAGACAGGAACTTGCCTTTGCCCAGTCTGGGGATGAAATGTTGACCATCCCACACCACTTCGCCGCGAATCAACGTCATGCCAGGCCAGGCTTTGAGCTCGATGCCCTCGTAGGGCGTGTAATCGACCGCATGATGCAGGGCGCTGTTTTGAATCGTCACAGGCTTTTCATCCCAGATCACGAGGTCAGCGTGCGAGCCAGGTGCGATCGTGCCCTTGAGGGGATGCAGACCATAGGCCTTGGCGGGATTGGTGGAGGTGAGTTCGACAAACTTGGTGAGCGAGATTCTTCCGCCCAATACGCCCTCGGAGTACAAAAGCGGCATCCGCGTCTCAATGCCCGGGATGCCGTTGGGAATATGCCGGAACGCGACTTCTTCACCACCAGGCTTTTTACCGTCGGGACTGTCGTAGTTGAAGGGAGCGTGGTCGGAGGAGAAGACAGAAAACAGGCCATCGCTCAGCGCGTTCCAAATCACCTCCTGGTTCTTGCGATCCCGAGGTGGGGGACTGCAAATACAGCGTGCGCCCAGGTAGCTGTTGTCGATCCCAAGATCTTCGGCTGTCAAAAATAAATACTGTGGACAGGTCTCGGCAAAAATCTGTAGTCCGTGACTGCGCGCCCAGCGAATTTGTTCGACTGCTTCGCGACCAGAAACGTGCACGATCAGGATCGGCACGTCCACGAGCTCAGACAGGGCAATCGCACGATGGGTGGCTTCGCGCTCGACCAGCATGGGTCTGGAGTGCGCATGAAATCTTGGCGCGGTTTGACCTGCCGCTTCGAGCCTGCGGGTGAGCCACTCGATGCAATCAGCGTTTTCAGCATGGATCATCGCCATGGCGCCATGCTGTTTGGCCACCGACAAGACATCCAAGATCTGTCCGTCGTTGAGCTTGAGATCGTCGTAAGTCATGTAGATCTTGAACGACGTGTAGCCCTCAGCGATCAGGGCGGGCAGCTCTTCATTGAGCACAGTAGGCGTTGGATCACTGACGATCAGGTGAAAGGTGTAGTCGACGTGTGCGTGTCCGTCGGAGCGCTGGTGGTAGTCCTTGACTGCCGCACGGAGCGACTGGCCCTTTTCCTGCGCAGCAAAGGGGATTACGGTAGTTGTGCCCCCGCACGCTGCTGAGCGTGTCCCGGTCTCAAAGTTATCCGCCATTTTCATGGGGGCTGGCATTGGTTGATCCAGATGGCAGTGCGCGTCAACACCGCCGGGAGTGACGACGCGACCGGCCGCGTCGATGGTTTTGTCCGCTGCGGGTAAATGACTGCCCAGCATAACGATCGTGCCATCCTTGATGCCGATATCGGCCATGAACACATCAGAGGCCGTGGCGATCTTTGCGTTCTTGATGATCAGGTCTAGCGTGTTGCTCATGTCAGACGTGCTCCAGTTTCAATCCAGATTGTGCGTAGTGCCCCATTTTGGGGCGATCAATTGTCAACATCAGTGCATACAAAGTGCATGAATGCCAAATAAAGCTTTCCCTCTATAGAGAGATCGAATTTGTCTCAACTGGCACATCACTTGCTTACGTCTTCTCTAGCAAGACACGTGCCAGCATTTATCATTATTGATATATTGGTGTTAACAGAATGTTTACAATAACGTGGACAGTTAAGTCAACATAAATAGGACAGACTATGGAAAAAGTGATCCGCATTGGTGTGTTGACGCCTTCGTCCAACACCGCTCTTGAGCCTCTGACGAACGCGATTGTCAGCAGCTTGCCCAACGTCCATGCCCATTTCGCACGCTTTCGTGTGACGAATATTTCCCTTTCAGATCAAGCGCTTGGTCAGTTCGATGACAGCAATATCCTGGCCGCGGCCGAGATGCTGGCCGACGCCAAGCCCGATGTGATCACCTGGAGCGGCACCTCCGCAGGCTGGATGGGCTTTGAAAAAGACATGGTGCTCTGCGAAAGAATCACCGCGCGCACCGGCATTCCTGCCTCCACTGCCGTGTTGGCACTCAATGAGCTCATCGCGCTCAAGAACATCAAGCGCCTGGGGATTGTCAGTCCCTATACAGAGGATGTGCAGCAGAAAATCGTCCGGCAGTACGGTGAGGCGGGTATTGAGGTGGTGGGCGAGGTTCATCACGACATTTCTGTGAATTATGATTTCGCGCTGGTCGAACCCAAGACGATCGAACAAGACCTGTTGACAGTCTCTCAGTCCAAACCTGAAGCGATCGTGACGTACTGCACCAACTTGCGTGCCGCACAGCTTGCGGATGAATTTGAACGACAGAGTTCGGTGGTACTGCTTGACACGGTGAGCACGACCGTATGGGGCGCATTGCGCAAAGTGGGTGTGGATCCCTCACAAATCAAAGGGTGGGGCAAGTTGTTCAGTTGGGTTTAGCTACATTTGCGCTTAGGTTGTTAACACGCCTAGGTTGTTAGTATTTTGCACCTGAACAATTGCACCTGAACAATTGCACCTAAAGGAAGCGTCATGCAGTCAAAGGTCTCGGCTCGTTTAAAGCGCGAAAACACGCAAGACGAAATTTACGAAAAAATTTACGTCGCAATTCTGGAGCACCGACTGCATCCTGGCACAAAGCTGGTTGAGGAACGCCTCGCTGAGATTTTTAAAGTCAGCCGCGCACGCATTCGCGAAGTGTTGGCCCGACTGGCCCACGAGCAAGTTGTTGACCTGTATCCACAACGTGGCGCCTATGTTGCTCGCCCCACCATTGAGCAGGCTTTGCATGTTTTCGAAGCCCGACGATTGATCGAGCCAGAGCTGGTGCGTCGCCTGATTGAAAACCTCACCCCCGAGCGTATCGAACGTTTGCGGCAACATTGTGCGCTCGAACTCGAAGCTCGGCGTCGTGAGGATAAGAGGCTGATCGTTCGCTTGTCGGGAGAGTTTCACACGCTCCTGTCCGAGCTGGCAGGCAATCAAGCGCTGGCGCGCACAATGCGCGAGCTCTCGACCCTGACATGCCTGATCATCATTCTGTATGACGCGCCGACGGCCTCAAGCTGTTTGGCCGATGAGCATAGCCTGATCGTTGAGGCGATTGCTAAGCGCGATGTCGAGCTCGGACAGCGTCTGATTCTCGAGCATCTCGAGCATATTGAGGGCAGCTTGAATCTCGAGCCTGCCGACTCCGAAGTTGATCTTGCGAAAATTTTCTCTGAATAACGGAACCGTCGCCATGAAGATCCTGATGATCAATCCCAACACCAGCGCGCATGTCACGCAACGTATGCTGGAGCAGGCCGAGCGGGTTGTGGGCGATCAAGCGACCATTCATGCCTACACCGCACAGACCGGACCCGCCATCATTAGTAGCCGTTCCGAAAATGCGATCGCCCTTGCCGAGATGTTGCGTCTTGCGGCCACCAATCAAGCCGGCCACGATGTGTTGGTGCTCGGAGTCTCAATCGATACCGGACTGATGGCTTTGCGAGAAATGCTCGATATCCCGGTGGTCGGCATGGCCGAGTCTGCACTCCTCACCGCCAGTATGCTGGGTGGCAAAATTGGTTGCCTGACGCTTGGCGCCTCGATGGTGCCGGTATACGAAGAACTGACACATTCGTATGGGTTGAGTCGTCGCGTCTCCAAATGGCGGGCGATCGAGATGCCTAGCGCCTTTCGTGTGACCGATGCCGATCCCGCCGTGGCTCAAGCCCTGATCGACGCCTGCGAGCAATTGGTGCACCAAGATGGCTCAGAAGTGATCGTGCTGTGTGGCGCTGTGTTGGCTGGCTACGCCAGTCAAGTCTCTGAGGCGGTGGGTGTGCCCGTCGTGGATCCGATACAGGCAGCCGCACTCCAGGCGATCACCGTTGCACGCATGCGACCTTCCAAACAAGTCACGGGAAGCTTTGCGCGTCCAAAAGGGCGGATCTTGAATGGTGTCGAAGAAAACATTGCACGGCTGTATCGATAGTCAAAGCAGACTCAGTTATTCGCCAAAATATTTGTGAGGATTTTAGAAATGGATCGCAGAGATTTTTACGGCTACAAAGATCAACGTCCCGATGCGAAATGGCCGGGCGGTGCTCGAGTGGCGATTAATCTGGTTGTCAACATCGAAGAGGGCGCAGAACTCAGTCTGGCCGATGGTGATCCAGCCAATGAGCCGATGCATGAGGTCACGAGCAAGGTCACCTCACAGCCCGATCTCTGTAGAGAGTCACATTTTGAATTTGGCCCACGCTTGGGCTATTGGCGTGTGATGCGAGAGTTGGACGAGGCAGGCGTCAAGGTCACGCTCAATGCTTGCGGCCGTGCCGCACAGCGCACGCCAGATTTATTAAAAGATGCCGTCGAGCGAGGTCACGATTTGTGTGCCCACGGCTGGCTGTGGCAGTCACCTGCTGGCATGCCCGCAGCAGAAGAAGAGGCGATGATGCGGCACACTCTCGAAGCAATCGAATCCGCGACCGGCGTGCGCCCGACGGGATGGCATTGCAAGTCCACTCCGACCCTGCAGACCCGCGCACTCGCCGCCAAGCTTGGCATGCTCTATGACAGTGATGCCTATAACGACGAGCTACCTTTTTGGGTGGCTGACGAAAAGGGACCGCATCTCGTCTTGCCCTACCAGTTTGATACCAACGACATGCGATTCTTCGGTGAATCGCCGGCATTTGTTCAAGCTAAAGATTTTTCCAATTACGTCATCGAGACCGTTCAACGTTTACTCGACGAAGGCGAGCGTTGGCAGTCAAGCTCCATGCTGACGATCGGACTGCATTTGCGCATTGTCGGGCGCCCCGGCCGCATCAATGCACTGCGGGATATTTTGACGTTTATTAAAAGCGACCCCCGACTCTGGATCGCAACCCGTACCGAGATTGCCAGGCACTGGCTTGCGCACCATCGGTGAAAGTGCTGGGAGGGTGATTGTGGACGCTGTTTTTGGCTGTTCGAGATCAGATGGTAATTAAAGAGTGTTTTGATACGATTGATTTGTATTAAAGAAGTCTTTAAAATAAAAAAATCAAATCAAAGAAGCCTTTTTTATGAAGCGCATTACCGGTTCTTACGTCGAATCCTCAACACTTGGTGAAGTGGTGAAGGCGTTCGTGCCATGTGCGCTCCCTCCTCAGCGGCCACATTTGGACATTGAGACTTATCAAGACCTCAATCGCAAGGCAGAAATGGCGCTGGCTCGTTTGTCTGGTGTATCCGGTTTAGTGCCTTCTGTAGATTGGCTTCTTTATAGCGCGATAAGAAAAGAAGCGTTGTTGACCTCTCAAATCGAGGGGACACAAGCCACTATTACAGATCTCTTTGATGATGAGGCTGGTCTTGCAGTCAGCAACACAGACGATGTCGAGGAAGTCACCAATTACATTGCCGCCTATCGATTGGTGAGAGAAAACCTTCGTAACCAGAAAGGTTTACCAATCAGTGTCCGACTCCTTTGCAAGGCCCATAAATTGCTGTTGAAGGGGGTGCGGGGAGCAGGTAAGCGGCCCGGTGAACTCAGACGCTCTCAAAATTGGCTTGGCGGGACAAGGCCTGGAAACGCAATCTTTGTGCCGCCACCTGCGAATAATGTTCCTGAACTGATGAGTGATCTTGAGAAGTTCATTCACGATCAGCCAAGCTATGGCGAGATTGTCGATGGTTCGGGTTTGCAACTGCCGCCGTTGGTCGTGATTGCTTTGGCGCATGCGCAGTTTGAAACCATACATCCTTTTTTGGATGGTAATGGCCGTATGGGGCGCTTGTTAATTTCTGCTTTGCTAGAGGATTTTGGATTGCTTCCGGAGCCGCTGATGTACTTGAGCGGATATTTAAAGCAGAATCAAATCGAGTACTACACACTTTTATCTTCTATTCGAAAAAATGGAGATTGGGAATCCTGGGTTCGCTTCTTTCTCAAAGGCGTTGAGTCATCAGCTGCACATGCAGAAGAAAATATCGTGAAGCTCGCGTCTCTTGTTGCTTCTGATCGTAAAAAATTACTGGGATCACCTAAGGCTGGCACAGCCTCATATCGATTATTTGAGCTTCTTCCGATGATGCCGAGATTTACGGTGGATAGGGTCAAAACTGCACTTGATATTACTTTTCCAACAGCCAGTGCAGCGGTTAAAGCTTTGGAGGATATAGGCTTAATCGTTGAAACAACGGGACTGAAGAAGAATCGAAGTTTTAGCTACGACCAATATATTAAGTTGCTCTCTTGAATCAAGTCACCACGCAGGCTGATCTGTACCCGGAGTCTCATTTTGATTTGATCCGCGCCTAGGGTATTGGCGCGTTCGCGATCAGAACCGAGATTGCTAGGCACTGGCTTTCGCACCATAGGTGAAAGTGCTGGATAGTGGCGGTCGTGCTGCAGATCAAATTATTCTTGAGTAAATGGTGTAAATGATATAAATTGTTTATCCCTTTTATTGCAAGGATAAAATTCATGATGGAAAACGATACAAAAGTGCCCGTGAGTGCGTCTGCTCAGCCAGTGAGCGTGCCAGTGGTGACCGTCGCTCCAGTCGTGCCAGCAACTCAAGCTACTCCTGCCGCTGAACCAACGTCAGGTGAAGAAAACGTAGTTGCTGCTCCAGCAACAGCCAAAAAAGTCGCGGTTAAGAAGATAGCGGCAAAGAAAGTTGTAGCCAAGAAGGTCGCTGCAACGAAAGCTGTCGTTGAAAAAGTAGTGGCGAAGAAAGTTGCAGCGAAGAAAGTTGCTAAAAAAGCCATTGCTGAAAAATCAGCTGTCAAAAATGCAACTGCTAAAAAAGCAACGGCCAAGAAAGCAACTGCTACAAAATCAGTCGTTAAGAAAGCAGTAGCAAAGAAAGCAGTAGCAAAGAAAGCTGTTGCTAAGAAAGCCACTGCCAAGAAAGCCGTTGCTAAAAACCCAGTCGCTAAAAAAGTCACCGCCAAGAAAGCGGCCGCTCCTAACTCAGTCGCACAGAAAGCAAGCGTGAAGAAAGCAACAGCAAAAGAAGTAACCGCGAAGAGTGTTGCTGTCAAAAAGCCTCGCCTGGCCAAACCAAGTAATACTGCGCCTGTGGTCGATCAAGTCGCACAAAAAGCAAAAAAAGTGAAGTTGGTACGTGACAGCTTTACGATGCCCGGTCATGAATACCAGGTGCTTCAAGATATCAAAAAGGCTTCACTGAAAGCCGGTATTGAAATCAAGAAGAGCGAGTTGTTCCGCATTGGAGTGAGTCTGTTGAAAAGTCTCTCCACCGCTCAGCTGGATGCGGCGCGTGCAGCCCTCACGAAGCTGCGTGCCGGACGTCCCAAAAAGTAATCTAAGCAAACACCCCGCCATACGAATGAAACTGCCCGGCAATCCGATATTCGGGTTCGCTGGGCGCACCGTAGCCGTTCTGGTGCAAAATAAAATCAACATTGCAATGTGCGGCACAGCGGGCATCAACATGCGTATCGCCGATCAGCACCGCGTGTTCATGTGCCACGTCCAATTGTTTGAGCGTATGCGACAAGGGCAGGGGATGAGGCTTCGGATGGGCGGTCGTATCTGAACCGGTAATCACATCAAAAAAATCAATAATCCCTGTTGTATGCAAGGCATGACGGGCATTGACTTCAATTTTATTGGTGCAGACCGCGAGTTTAAAATCGCGATCCCGCAGATGCTCCAACAATTCCATGACACCAGGGTAAAGGCTTGAGTTGGCGTGTGCCTGGAGTTTGTAGTGAAGCTGGTAGGCAGGCATTAATTCATCCAGACCTTCATCAGGAAAATCAACGAGGGCGACCGCGCTTCTCAACAACTCTCTGGAGGGACCAAAGAGGTTAGGGAGTTGCAAGTTCGGGTCGATCTCCCTGTGTCCGCACTCGACCAGCGCTGAATTGATCGCCATGCGAATATCTGGCTCGGTATGTAAGAGCGTGCCATCCAGATCGAACACGACGGCTTCTTTGGTAAATAAAAGCGGGGCGAGGTGTTTCATAGTCTTGAAGTCAACCCATCAGGTGTGGCAGCGTAGCCCGTGAGCGTGCGATCCGCATGCTTGAGACGCCAGTTGAGCATTTTCTGAGCCATATCCAAGAGCGGTGTGACGTAAGCAGGATCTTTGGCGACGTTACGCAACTGGCCTGGATCCTTTTCAAGATCAAAAAACAAGGGTGGGAGTGCGGCAAAGTGTACGTACTTGTAGCGTTCATTTTGAATCACGGATAGTGAACATTCGTCCATCTTCAGTCCGAGGTAATCTTCGGGCTTGGAGTAGAAAATATTTCTGAAGTCAAACTCGTAATGCACCTCGGTGCGCCAGTTGGCAGGCGCCTCGGCGCTATGTACAAATGGTAGGAGCGACTCGCCATCGCAGGTGCGTGGGACGGGCAAGCCCATCCACTCTAGGATCGTTGGCATCGTATCGACTGTTTCCGTGAAATGGCGAACGATCTTGCCTCGGGTCAGATTGGCGCCTTCGCTAGGATCGCGCACAATCATCGGGATGTGAAAGCTCTGGTCAAAATATCCAAGCTTGCCGAGCAGATGGTGATCGCCGAGCTGTTCGCCATGGTCGCTCGTCAGGATCACCAAGGTGTTGTCCCATTGACCGGTCTGCTTGAGGTAGTCACAGACACGACCCACGTGCGCGTCAACCTCGGACATCAGTCCGTAGTAAGTCGCCCGCATCTGCAGGACTTCCTGCTCCGACATGTCGGCCCCCATACCATGGCCGTGTTCAAAGAATTTTTTCCTCTCAATGGACTTGAGATAAAACTCCAGCATCGGGTGCTGCGCCGCCTCGGCGTCTACTGTTTCCGCTCGGATGGGGGCGGGGCAGTCCTCAGGCTTGTACATCGTGTTGTAAGGTTCGGGCGCGATAAAGGGCGGGTGCGGGCGGTAGTAGCCCAGATGTAGAAACCAGGGTTTGTTTTCGGTGCCTTTGAGGTATTCCAATGCGCGGTCGGTAAAGAAGGATGTATCCGACAGGTGGGCAGGGATCGAGCTTGGCTTGGCCGTGGCACCGATGTCGTCCTCGTCTTGACCCTGGGGGAGCCAGATGTTGGTGGGGATTTTGGGCACTGGGTAACCTTGAGCCTTGACCCAGGCAAAATAGGCTTCCATTTTCAGGCCCCAGGAACCGACGGGTTTCCAGCCTTCCATGTCAGCGCCGAGCACTTTAAAGCGTGGGTCTTGAGGAGACGTCACGCGTGGGTCGGGTGTCGTGGTTGTGTAGCCGACCAGCGCGGGCTCGTAGCCTGCCTTGCGGACTTCAAAGGCGATGTTGGTGTGACGCGCATCAAGCGGAATGGTGTTTTGCACCGCGCGGTGCGTCATCATGTAGAGACCGGTCAGCATCGAGGCACGGCCTGGACCGCAAGGCACAGCTTGCGTGTAGTGCTTGGCAAAGGTCACGCCTTCGTTGGCGAGCGCATCGATATTAGGCGTTTTCACGGTGGGGTGCCCGAGCTTACCGAGCGTATCGCCTCGCCACTGATCCACCACGATCAAGAGTACATTTTTTTTAGCGCGTGTCATGAGTCAAATTCCAAACAAGAAAATTTATTGCAGCGTCGGGTCGAGCTTGTCGCGTACCCAGTCGCCGACCAAAGAAATCGAAAGTGTCGTCAGTACGATAATCGCAGCCGGTGCCAGCAAGATCCAGGGGGCGGACTGCAGATACTCGCGTCCATAGCCCACCATATTGCCCAGACTGGTCAGGGGAGCTTGGACACCCAAGCCTAAAAAGGACAAGCCGGATTCGAGCAAAATGACCTCTGGAAACGTCAGGGTCATGCTGACGATCAAGGTGCTGGCGATGTTCGGCAGGATGTGACGAAAGTAAATGCGCCAGGTGCTTGCGCCCAGTGCTTGGACGGCATTGGCATAGCCTTGCTCGACCGCGGCCACGGTGAGGTTGCGCGTAATGCGGGCCGTGCGCTCCCAGCCATGACAACCCATCAGACAGATAAACAGTACCAAGGTGTTGCCAAAAAATGCCAAGACGGCGAGCGCAATCAACATAAAGGGAATCGAGGCCTGAAAATCAATCGCCACCATCACCCCTTGCTCGACCCAGTCTCTAAAACGCGCCGCTAAAAATCCCAAGGTCAAGCCGATCACCGCGGAAATCAATGTGCTGGCAAAAGCGATCAGCAAGCTCATCTGAATCGAGGTCACCAGCCGCGACATGACATCCCGTCCAAGCTCGTCGGTGCCGAGCAGGTGATTGGGCTGCCCTCCAAAACCCACAGGAGGCTGCAGTCTGGCAGATAAATCAAGCGCGGTATAGGCGTAAGGGGTTAGGACCTCTGCGAATAGGGCGACAAACAACATCACTGCGAGCCAGATCCAGCCGATTAAGACGATGGTGGGACAGCGGGCTAGATTGCTGCGCAGCATGGAGATTTTTAAAGCGAACGAGGGGGCTGAGCCCAATGGAGTCACTTTGCTTGTTGTGTTCATGCAGAGCCCCTATTTCGAAGACCGGATCTTGGGATCGATCATGACGTTGAGCGCATCGACAAGTAAATTCGCGCCCACCATACTAAAGGTCACCAACAGCAAGGCGGCTTGGACCACGGCGAGATCACGGTTGGCAACCGCCGAGACGATCAGGCGTCCCACCCCTGGCCAGGAAAATACGCTTTCCACCACCACCGCACCGGCAATCAGTGCACCCAGCATTAAACCTGTGATCGTCAAAATTGGCGCTGCCGCATTGGGCAAGGCGTGACGAATCACCACGTGACGCCAACTGAGTCCCTTGGCTGAAGCCGCTCGGATGTAGGGTTGACCCAGGACCTCAAGCATGGCCGAGCGGGTATAACGCGCGAGCACTGCCGCGCCACCGATTGACAGCGTGATGATGGGCAAAATCGCATGCCCCCACGAGGCATAGCCACCGCTTGGCAGCCAACCCAGAGAGACGGCAAAGATCAACACCAGCAGCACACCCAACACAAAACTCGGCATGGAGTGACCTGCGACAGAAAAGCTCATAATCAGCCGATCTACCCAAGTGTTACGGTGAAACGCGGCAAACACGCCTGCCGGAATACCGAGCAGCAGCTTCAGCACAAAGGCAGGTAGCGTGATCGCGAGTGTCGCGGGGATGGCTTCTAGTACTAGTGACATGGCCGAAGCGCCATTGCGCATCGACACACCAAAATTGCCCGCGAGAATGTTGCCGAGATAACCAAAGTACTGGTGAGAAAGCGGGGCATCAAGTCCCCAGCTTTGACGAAACGCCTCGATGGCCTCAGGGGGCGCATCGGCCGACAGAATCATCATCGCCGGATCACCCGACATCCTGAGGATAAAAAAGGTAAAGGTCACGACCAATAGAACGGTTAGGCCAGAGCGGGCACTGCGTGTCAGTAAATAATTCATCAGGCAGCAGCTTTAAGAGATGTTGCAATCAAGGATTCATTTGCTAAGGGCACGTACACCAGCGGGGCAGCGCCCTTGTGCAGATGGCAAGCGACCGAGTGTCTACCGTCGAGCAAGGCTTTGACGGGTGCCTCGATTTTGCAGCGTGCCAAGACACTCGGGCAGCGTGGATGAAAGGCGCAACCGCTGGGCACATCAATCGGATTGGGGGGCTCGCCTGTCAGCAAAATCCGCTTGCGAGGTTCGGCTTTGAGATGAGTGCCGCGCGCGTTCTCTGATCCGCACGCTCCATTCGGGTGTGACACAGCAGAAATGAGTGCAGCGGTATAGGGATGAGCCGGTTGCGAAAGAATCTTTTCCGCTGGACCTTGTTCGATAATTTTGCCCAGATACATCACCGCCACGTCATCACAGATGTGGCGTACGACCCGCAAGTCATGGCTGATAAACAGC
>JAURZO010000187.1 GCA_030653405.1 Zwartia sp.
GAGAACACGCAAAAAGCCACCCAAAACCAAGCCAATGACAAAAAGAACAGAAAGTGATGACAATGCCCCCTCATCATCACTGACCACTTGCTTGAGAGGGGGTGGCAAAGGTTCACCCGCAAGCACGCGCATAATCTGATCAACGCCGGCCGTGACACCACCATAAAAATCCTGCTGTTTAAAACGCGGCACAATCGTGCCATCAATGATTCGCTTACTCAGCGCATCCGTCAACGCACCTTCCAGACCGTAACCCACTTCAATGCGCACAGTTCGATCATTTTTGGCAACCAACAGAATCACGCCGTCATCCACCTTTTTACGACCAAGCTTCCACTGATCAGCAACACGAATCGCATATTGTTCGATCTCCTCAGGTTTTGTAGTCGGCACCATCAAGACCGCGATCTGACTCCCCTTGAGAGCCTCAAAATCACGCAGCTTTTGATCAAGGGTTCGGATTTGTTCGGGGGTTAAGGTTTTCGTTTGATCAATCACGCGTCCCGATAACGGCGGAACAGCGATATCTGCCGACACTTGCCAAGGCAAACAAAATGCCGACAACACCAAAAAAATCCGAAATAGGCGAGACAGATCAGCCATATCGATTACTTGGCCGGAGCTTTGTCAAAGTTCACTGCGGGTGGTTTTGAAATCTCAGCTTCGTTCTCGACCGTGAAACTTGCCTTGGGTTTGTAGCCAAAAATCATCGCAGTCACGTTTGACGGGAATGAGCGCACAGCAATGTTGTATTCCTGAACAGCTTGAATGAAACGATTGCGAGCAACAGTGATGCGGTTCTCCGTGCCTTCGAGCTGCGCACGCAGCTCTTGGAAACTCTGATTCGACTTGAGTGCGGGATAGTTTTCAACCACCACCATCAAACGGCTCAACGCACCAGTCAACTGGCCTTGCGCCGCCTGGAATCTCTTAAACGCTTCTGGATCATTCACGAGCTCGGGGGTGGCCTGAATGCCGGTCGCGCGGGCACGCGCCTCCACCACTCTGGTGAGGGTGTCTTGTTCAAAACTGGCCTCACCTTTGACTGTACTCACAAGATTCGGAATCAAATCTGAACGACGCTGATACTGATTCAGTACTTCAGCCCAGGCGGCTTTGACTTTTTCATCGGCAGTCTGAAAGGTGTTGTAGCCACAACCCGAGAGACTCAGCGTTAAGAACAACATTAGAAGAGATAGATATTTGCGCACTGGAACTCCAATATTCAATGAGTCATTCAGCACAGTTTAGATCTTGTAGTGAAAACGTCAATGGCCAGGCTAGATTGACAGCCTAAACTGTTCTAGTCGCAGTCACTCTTATAGTTTAGGAGGGCGCGGGCTTCACGCTCCAACATTTCGCGGTGCTCCGGGTGCGCAATCGCAATCATCGCTCTGATGCGTTCGAAAAAAGTCTTGCCACGCAACTGAGCACTTCCCCACTCTGTCACCACAATATCGGCATCGCTGCGCAAACACGTGACGGGCCCATTTTTAATCTGGCTGACAATTCGGCTTATGCTGCCATCCCTCGTACTGGATGGTAGAGCAATAATCGAACGACCACCCGGCGCAGCCAAGGCGCCCCGCACAAAATCCACCAGTCCGCCTGTCGCACCTACATAACGTCCATGCACGGACTCAGCATTGACTTGACCCGTCAAGTCCACCTCGATCGCAGAGTTGATGGCAGTAAAATTTTCTACACGGGAAAGTGTGTTCAATGCATGTGTGTAGGCGTAAGGGCGGAGGTCAAGGGCCGCATTGTTATGCCCAAAGTCATAGAGCCTTTGGGTACCAAGGAGCGATGCTGCCACGATTTTGCCTACATCGATCGACTTGAAAGCATTGGTGATGACGCCGGTCGTGACCAGATCGATTACCGCATC
>JAURZO010000195.1 GCA_030653405.1 Zwartia sp.
GCTGTTGTTGTATCAGTGATTGATAACGGTCCCGGCGTTCCTGACTCGATTCAGGACCGGATTTTTCATCCTCTCGTGACGGGGCGTGAAGGGGGGACAGGCTTGGGGCTGAGCCTTGCCCAAGATTTCGTTCAGCAACACGGCGGTGTGATTGAGTTTGATTCAAGACCCGGACACACCGAGTTTCGTTTGATGTTACCCATGGAGCCACTATGAAACCTGTCTGGATTGTGGATGATGATCAAGCCATCCGCTGGGTGCTTGAAAAAGCACTGAGTCGTGCAGGAATGGCCACGCGTAGTTTTGTGGGTGCCAATGACGTGTCCCACGCGCTCGAGTCGGAAACCCCTTCCGCATTAATTTCCGACATACGTATGCCAGGTACAGATGGCTTCGCATTGTTGAAACATGTCAAGGAACACTATCCGACCTTGCCTGTCATTATTATGACGGCTTATAGCGACTTAGATAGCACCGTCACAGCCTTTCAAGGCGGTGCTTTTGATTATCTGGCCAAACCTTTTGATATTAACGAAGCGGTTGCGTTGATCACTCGTGCGGTACGAGAGCCAGCCTCTGAGGATCAGTCGGGTGATGGCACACTGACAGATACGGGTTTAAATACAGGCGTCAATTCTGTCAAAGGCATCTTGACCCAGTCCTCTTCTGTTGCGATGCAGGAGGTTTTTAGAGCGATTGGTCGTTTGGCCCAGTCCAATGTCACAGTGCTGATCACTGGCGAGTCTGGCACGGGCAAAGAGCTTGTGGCACGCGCATTGCATAGTCACGGTGTGCGCTCAAAGGGGCCTTTCGTCGCCTTGAATACTGCCGCGATTCCACGCGACCTACTTGAGGCAGAATTGTTCGGTCATGAACGTGGTGCCTTTACGGGTGCCAATTCTTTGCGTCGCGGACGGTTTGAAGAGGCGAGCGGTGGTACGTTATTTCTCGATGAAATTGGTGATATGCCTTTCGAGTTGCAGACGCGACTGTTGAGGGTTTTATCGGACGGAACGTTTTATCGTGTTGGTGGCGCTCAGCCTGTGCGCGTCGATGTGCGGATCGTTGCCGCCACGCATCAGCCTTTAGAGGAACGGGTCAGAGAAGGTAAGTTTCGCGAAGACTTGTTTCATCGGCTGAATGTCATTAGATTAAGGCTTCCGCCATTGCGCGAGCGTCGAGAAGATATTCCTGAATTGGCTAGACACTTCCTCTCTGTTTGCGCGCGTGGCGTGGGTGTACCTGTCAAACGTATTTCAGAACAGGCGATGCAAGTACTGTCTCAGTTTGATTTTCCAGGTAATGTGCGACAGCTTGAAAATTTTTGTCATTGGCTCACTGTCATGGCACCAGGTCAAACAGTCGAAGTCAGTGATCTGCCTGCAGAAGTCAGAGCCGCAGATCTACCAAGGCCCGGCGCGGGTACGGTGGGTCAAGTCGGTCCGCAGTCGTGGCAGCAACTTCTTGCCTTGGATGCCAGCGCGCGACTTTCTCGTTCTGATCCTGAGGTATGGACTGCATTGACGCGTCAGTTTGAACGAACAATTTTGCAGTCCTCACTTGAAGTGTGCCGAGGTCGTCGTGTGGAGGCTGCCGCACGTTTGGGTATGGGTCGCAACACCATTACCCGTAAACTACGTGAGTTGGGGATGGACACAGGCTATGCCGAATCATCCGCAGAGACAACAGAATAAATGCGGATCTTTCACTGAATTAATTTCGCCATACATTGATTTTCGCTTCAATTATTCACTATCGCTCTATCGTTTTCAACTATTGAACGGTAGAATCTAATAGTTAATAATTGGAGCAGAAATGTCTAAGCAAATTATCCATACAAGCAACGCACCTGCAGCGGTTGGTCCTTACTCGCAGGCCGTAGCGGCTCCTGCGGGACGTCTCGTTTTTCTGTCAGGTCAAATCGGTTTGGTACCCAGCACCGGCATGATGATTTCAGATCATTTTGAAGACCAGGTCAGACAATCCTTTGCCAATATGCAAGCGGTAATCGAAGCGGCTGGTGGAAGACTTGAGCACATTGTAAAACTCACTTTATTTCTCACAGATTTGAAACAATTTTCAGTTGTGAATAATGTCATGGCTGAGTTGATTCCCGAGCCGTTTCCTGCGCGATCCACTGTTGGAGTGAGCAGCTTGCCCAAAGATGCCCAGTTTGAGATCGAAGCGATCATTGTTGTTTGACGGCGCTAATGCCTTATCGAGTGCTCTATGACGAGCCCGTTGCGTCCTGCGACTAAGCGTCGACCCGCATCAGACGGGTCGGTGCGTGGCAAATTTGAGCGCCTTGGATTGACGACGCCTGAGGCGTTCGTTTTGCATCTACCGCTTCGCTACGAAGATGAAACACAGATTCAGGAAATTGCGAGTCTGCGTCCGGGTATGTCTGCACAAGTAGAGGGTGAGATTGTCCGAGCGGAGGTGATTAACAAACCGCGTCGGCAACTCACTGCGATACTCAAGGACGATACGGCTGAGATTGGGTTGAGGTGGTTGACTTTTTATCCCAGCCAACAGAGCCAGATACAAATTGGTCGTCGATGGCGTGTCCGAGGCGAGGTGCGCGGGGGGATCTATGGATTTGAATTGATTCATCCGCGGATTTCAACGCCTGGGGCTCCGCTGTCAGCTGCTCTCACGCCGGTATACCCGACGACGGAGGGACTGTCCCAGCCAAGTTTACGCAAGGCCATTACGCAGGCTTTGAGTGCCGTCACGCTCGCAGATACGCTCCCTCCGGACCTGCTTAAGAAGCTGGATTTGATGTCTTTCGAATCCGCCATTCGGACGTTGCACGGCCCAACGCCTGACATGGATCCACAGGCGCTGATGGAGCACGAGCATCCGGCTTGGGTCAGAATCAAGTTTGATGAGTTACTTGCCCAGCAACTGTCTTTAG
This sequence comes from Zwartia sp., assembly GCA_030653405.1. GTDB lineage: Bacteria > Pseudomonadota > Gammaproteobacteria > Burkholderiales > Burkholderiaceae_B > Zwartia. The sequence continues at coordinate 2,918 of JAURZO010000195.1, forward strand.
CCGCCGCCCGCGAGGCCAGACAAGCCAAGCGCGCGCGATCCTTTGTCGCAACAACATCCGCAGATAGCCTGGTGGCTAAACTTAAAAACTCGCTGCCATTCTCTCTGACGGCTGCGCAACAACGGGTCTGCAATGAGATCAGCACAGATCTTGAACGTACATTTCCAATGTACAGACTTCTCCAGGGCGATGTAGGCAGCGGTAAAACGGTTGTCGCAGCGCTCGCTGCACTCCAGGCCATCGAACATGGTGCTCAAGTGGCGCTCATGGCGCCTACAGAAATCTTGGCCGAACAACATTATTTGAAGCTCAAATCCTGGTGTGAGCCTCTAGGCATACAGGTCTGCTGGCTAGCGGGTAGCGTCGCGGCTAAAGCACGACGCGAGGCGCTTGCATCGATACGTTCAGGCGAAGCCAAACTCGTCGTGGGTACGCAAGCGTTGATTCAGGAAGGCGTTGATTTCCATTCTCTTGGCTTGATTATTGTCGATGAGCAGCATCGTTTTGGCGTTTCTCAACGCTTATCGCTTTCACGCAAAGGAGAAGGTGAGCCAGAGGGAGAGTCTGATGACTCATCAAATCGGGTTGCCAAATTGATGGACTCAGTTCCTCACCAACTCACAATGAGCGCAACACCGATTCCGCGTACGCTTGCTATGACGTTTTACGCCGATTTAGAGGTGTCATCGATTGATGAGCTTCCGCCGGGACGTACTCCGGTTGTAACCAAGTTGATCGCAGCGGATCGACGCGGAGAGCTCATTGAGCATATTGCTCAGGCGTGCGCCAAGGGTCAGCAAGTCTATTGGGTATGCCCACTCGTTGAAGAAAGTGAGGCGCTTGATCTTCAGACAGCGGTGGATACTCATCGTGACTTGTCACTCGCTTTACCAAATCTATCAGTGGGTTTGGTTCATGGTCGATTGCCGACCGCAGAAAAAGCGAAAGTTATGCAGTCTTTTCGAGCGGCTGAACTCAATGTTCTGGTGGCCACGACCGTCATCGAGGTTGGCGTTGATGTTCCAAATGCTTCACTCATGGTGATCGAGCACGCTGAGCGTTTTGGCTTGGCACAGTTGCATCAACTGAGAGGACGTGTCGGGCGAGGCGCCTTGCAGTCAGTGTGTGTCTTACTTTATCAAACACCACTTTCGATGATTGCCAGACAAAGGTTACGTGCGATGTACGAGACTCAGGATGGATTCGAGATTGCTCAGCGAGATCTGGATTTACGAGGACCTGGAGAGTTGCTTGGTGCCCGTCAGTCCGGCGTGGCGCTTCTCAAGTTTGCAGATCTTGCGACGGATTCTGCACTGGTGCGCATGGCCCGCGAAGTTGCAATTGAGCTTAGAAGCAGTGCCCCCCTGATTGTCGAGCGGCATCTCAGTCGTTGGATGCGCGGGCGCGAAGATTTTTTACGTAGTTAAACACTGTGCAATCTACAAAGTTGGATATGTCATGACCTTGACCGAATTGAAATACATCGTCGCTGTGGCGAGAGAGCGTCATTTTGGACGCGCAGCTGAAGCGTGCTTTGTGAGCCAACCGACCTTATCCGTGGCTATTCGTAAGCTTGAGGATGAACTTGGCATCACCTTGTTTGAACGTGGTGGCAACGAAGTCGGGGTGACTTCCATTGGACAGCAAATTATTTCTCAAGCGCAAAAGGTGTTGGAGGAGAGCGCTAATCTAAAAGAACTTGCTCGTCTGGGACACGATCCGTTAGCGGGCGCCTTAAGAGTGGGTGTCATTCATACGATTGGGCCTTATTTGTTACCGAAACTCGTGCCCGCTCAAATTGAACGCACCCCACAGATGCCCTTGATTTTGCAGGAAAACTTCACAGTTAAATTGATTGAACTCTTGCGGCAAGGAGAAATCGATTGCGCGATCATGGCTTTGCCTCTCCCCGATGCAGGTCTAATGACTCAGCCTCTTTATGACGAAGAATTTATTGTGGTCATTCCGGCTGGACATCCCTGGGCTGCACGCAAATCAATTTCTGCAGAGGACTTAAAACAACAAAATATGCTTTTGTTGGGGAGCGGCCATTGCTTTCGAGATCAAGTGCTCGAGGTCTGTCCTGAGTTATCTCGTTTTGCCGCCTCAAGCGAGGGAATACAACGCACATTTGAAGGCTCCTCGCTTGAAACAATTCGACATATGGTTGCCGCCGGTATTGGCATTACCGTTATGCCGCGTACCTCCGTGCCAAAAGAAGATCGTAACAACAAATTACTTCGCTACATTCCATTTGAACGTCCGATTCCAGATCGACGCGTGGTGCTTGCTTGGCGCAAAAGTTTCCCGCGTTCGGCAGCGATCGATGCTCTGGCGCAAGCCGTCTACGCTTGTCAATTACAGGATGTAAAAATGTTGCCTCAACCTCCTCAAACACCACAGGTCTGAGATTGAACGCCCGACTTAAACTCTATTGGCGCCTGGTTCGACTCGATAAACCGATCGGTATTTTGTTGCTGCTTTGGCCAACACTCTGGGCGCTATTCGCTGCGGCCGATGGAATGCCAAGTTCACACCTTTTACTGGTATTTATTTTTGGCACTGTTCTGATGCGTTCTGCAGGCTGTGCAATGAATGATTACTTCGACCGCAATGTGGATCTTCACGTTAAACGCACGCAAAATAGGGTTCTTGCGACGGGTGAGCTTAGACCTCGCGAGGCGCTCTACATTGCTGCAGTTCTGGGCTTGCTCAGCCTCGGACTCGTATTGACCACAAATGTCCTGACAATACTGCTTGCGTGTGTCGCTGGCGTTCTTGCAGTGACCTATCCTCTGTTCAAGCGATTTTTTGCAATTCCGCAAGCTTATCTTGGCATTGCCTTTGGATTTGGCATTCCGATGGGTTTCGCGGCAATTCAGAATGAGGTGCCACCTGTTGCGTGGTTACTATTAGCTGCAAATGTCTGTTGGGCGATTGCCTATGATACGGAATATGCGATGGTCGATCGTGACGACGACCTACTGTTAGGCGTGAAGTCCTCTGCGATTACTTTCGGCCGCTATGACGTCGCGATCGTGGCACTTTGCTACGGCATGGCCTTGCTACTGCTCGGAGTCGCGGGTAGCTGGCTGTCTTACGGATGGAAGTTCTTCACCGCCTTGAGTGTCGCGGCCATGATCGCCTCGGTCCACATTGGCTGGATTGGTGGTCGTGACCGACAGGCTTGCTTTAAAGCGTTTTTACATAATACTTGGATCGGGGCGACTGTTTTTATTGGTATCGCACTCGAAGTTTTGACATAGATTTTTATAGGTATAGATATGGATACGTTTCCAACTGTAGCGCTCATCGGTGGCGGCAATATGGCCAATGCGCTGGCGCTGGGGTTTTTAAATCAACAATGCCCAAAAGACCATCTGCACGTGATAGAAGTGGCGGATGTTTTACGTGATCAATGGTCATCGCGCGGGATCAGCGTGCGTGCGGCACCCAGCGCCGCACTCAGCGCATGTCGAGTCTGGATCTTTGCAGTCAAGCCTCAGCAAATGCGAGAAGTCGTTTTGCAGTGCAAGCCGTGGATGTTGCCTGATACGCTGGTGATTAGCATTGCTGCGGGGATTTCACTTGGATCGCTTGGGGCCTGGCTAGGCACGGAACTCTCCCACTATCCAAACGTTGTCCGTTGTATGCCTAATACCCCTGCGCTAGTTGGCTCGGGTGTGACCGGTCTGACAGCGCCCGCTACGTTGTCACATCAGGATCGTTTAACAGCGACGAGTCTTTTATCCGCTGTCGGTCAGGCAGTTTGGGTAAATGATGATGCTGCGATCGACGCAGTGACGGCACTCTCTGGCAGTGGTCCAGCCTACGTATTTTTATTCCTTGAGTCTTTGATCAAAGGAGGCGAAGCTCTTGGACTCACACATGCTCAGGCAAAAGACTTAGCGTTGGCTACGTTGGTAGGTGCCGCAAAGCTTGCGAGCAACTCGACTGAAGATGTGTCGGTCTTACGTGAGCGTGTGACCTCAAAAGGCGGAACAACCGCGGCTGCACTGGATGTTTTTAATGGAGCGCAGTTTGTTGATATTGTTGCACGCGCAATGAGAGCGGCTGATCGGCGTGCTGCTGAATTATCTAAAGAATTCGGTGTTTAAGCATCGCCTTCTCCATGCAGCTTCAGTGCATATAAACGGATAAATAGAATGAAAAAAATAACCATAGCAGTAGTGACAGTAGCCATGTTAGTTGTTGCAACATGGCTTGGCGCGAGTTTTTATTCCGCACGCATTTCTGGAAACTATGTCACATCGCTTCCAGAAATGTATCAACAACAAGATTTTATTCACATTAAAACAATTGAGCATCAACAATCTGCCTTTTCATCTGAAGGCAAGTTTGAATTGCGGATGCCTAATGTTTTTGCGATGAGTGAAGAAGGTCAGGGCGCTTTGGGATTCGTCGTTCAGTACTCGATATCGAATCTTCTACTCCCAAAGTCCGCCGGTCGTGTGACTTGGCAACTGATCGGAGATGATGCGATTGACACCAGACTGACAAAATTATTCGGTCAAGGTGCTGCGATGCACGGTCATGGCATCATTCAGTACGATGGCAAGAGACGCTCGAGCGTTGAGTTGGCAGAACTGGTGCTAAAGGATGGAGATGCTTTTGTGCAAATGACACCCGTCAAGGGCAACCTCGATTGGGATAATTTAGCGCTGCATTTGCAGCTCAAAACGGATCGATTAAATGCGCGCGCAGAGGGCAGTGCACTCGATTGGCAGGGTATTGCGCTTGATGTAAATCTTTCTGATCGTATGCAGGGTCTGGGCGTCTACACCATGAGTGCTGACAAAGGCTCAAGCGATGGGTCGAGTTTTGAAAAAATGACACTCATTAAAAATGTGAGTCTGTCTAATGACAGATTAAATGTTTCGATCGCACAGACCATCAAGAGTTACGTTTTTGATCAATACAGACTGAACGATATTGACCAGTCCTTTAGGCTCAACAATATGGACTTTCAAAGCGTACAAACGATTTCGTCGATTCTTCGCGATGCCAAAGACCTGCGCAACATGACATTAGACGAGCGGACTAAACTGACGACAGCTGTTCGTCAATTGATAGATCAAGGGTTTTCAGTGGCTTTGCCTAAAATCGCTGCAAAAATGGACAGCGGCTCAATCGAAGGTGAGGCTAAAGTTGAAATCCTGAAATCCGAAGGTTCGGTTGGTCGCGCATTTTCGACAGCCCAGCGGGTAAATGCGACAGGTCAGCTTCAGCTTAAAGGTCGGGTATTAGATCCAGCTCAGACAACGACGGCAGTATTGCTCGGCTTGGCCATCCCGACGCCCGATGGTCTAAAAAGCGCTTTTGACTTTTCAGAAGGCGTGATCAAAATCAATGGAAGGGCATTTGATATCAAAGAGTATCTGACATACTCAGATAACGTGATTAATAGTCTTTTAGCACCGCAATAGGCCGGGTGCTTGATAAGCACTGAGGGGCGTTTTTTAGTGATCAACGCCCCTCGGTTAATGCAGTCTGATCAGTGAAAGACGAAGCTCACTGATCACAACAACCTGTCTTTCAGACAGGCGTAAACATCGGAACTGGCGGACCATCTGCGGTCGTTGGTTTAAAGACCAACTTCACCTTTTGGCCGATCTTAAGTGCCGCGAGATCGCAATCCACGATTTGTGTC
>JAURZO010000204.1 GCA_030653405.1 Zwartia sp.
CAATATTTTGTTTACGAAACTCGGCGATCAGTTCAGCCGTTTGCGCTGCACTTTGAGTGCTGTGCTGCTCGACCCAGACGCCCATCGTCCACAACGAAGGCTGGCCCGCACGCCCCGTCAACTGCGTGTACTGATTCAGAATCTCTGCTGGTTCGGCGGCAAACAAGAAAAGATCCAGCGTACTGTCCTCAATCCCCAACAGGTACTGCGAAGGGGACTCGGCACCCAAATCATGCTCGACACGCGAGAGCGTATTGACATAAACGCCCCAGCCGGAGGGTCCCCAAGCGAGAGGCAGCGCGCGATGATCCGGTGCATCAGAAATAATCGTTTCTGTTCGGCGATCCAAATCACCTGAGGTTTCCCCCAAACCAAAAATCTTTTCTTCCGGAGCTAAATCAAACCCCACGGTCCACAGATTGTCCTCGCAGGCGATACCACCCTCTGATAAAGAGAGCGCATTTTTGCCTAAACGCTGCAAGTGGATTTGGAATGGATTGATCTGAATATCGAGGGTCACATCGCCTTGTATCAGGCGCCAACCTTTGGCTGGACCTGCAAGCGGCTCGAGCAGAGCCTCTCCAATCGCCTCTGGACGGGCGAGAAGAACCTCTGCATGGACCCGGGCGCGGGCGCCCGGCAAAATATCGGCAGCGACAGCCTCTGGTCGACCACAGCGGATTCGGAACACACCCGGAGCGTGAGGCTCGACGATCAACTTCATCCCTGCACCCGCGTCGAATACGATCCTGGAAGGTAACGTGTCGACTAGTTTGAGCGATTCTAGGTGCATGTTCAGCGCGTATGAAAAGCGACCAAAGGCGCTATTTTGACGGATTTAGCCGCTTTAATAAACCCAAACCGTAAAAATACGGATTGTATTTATTGTGATTTTGTCTAAGTTTGACTAATTTTATCTATTATATCCCGTTCCAATGGCAAGGGTTCGTCATTCAGAGCCGCCGCGATTAGGTCGCCGGCGAGGCTGGCCCAAGTGAGTCCTCTCGAGGCGTAACCCGTCGCCACCCAGAGGCCTGGGGCGAGGGGCACAGGTCCAATGGCGGGCAAGCGTCCCGGCAACACGGCGCGCCACCCTGCCCATCCCGCTTCCTCATTGGCTGGATCCTCCACAAAACAGCCTGAAGGAATCATTTTCCCCAACAGACCCTCGACACGCAGGAAATTGCCTCTTACCCCGTCAGAAGTCATCCCGATCTGCTCAGCACCATGCACATAGCTGCTACCGACGACGCACTGACCCTCCAACTCAGGCAGGATGTAGCCGTCTCCCGACACAATGCAGCGCGGGCCACCAGACAGCAACTCAGCCGGTAGCATCGTGACTTCTCCGCCAAGTGAGTGCATGGCGGCCAATCGCGGTGTCTGTTCTAGCAGGTGGTGGCGGCGCAAAAGCTCCTGCGTCCCGAACGCTCCCGCCAAGATCAGATGAGGTGCCTGAGCCAGTTTCTGACCGGACACATCCGACACACTCCATTGCAAACCTGTGTGATCCAACACATGCACGTGCGCATCCACAAACTCCACACCCGGTGTCGCGAGCAACTCCTCCAAAAGGCGTTCGGGGCGAATACGGGCGGCGGTCGGAAAATGCAGCCCCCCTCGCGTTAAGGGCAGGCCTGCAAGCACTGAGGCCTGCTCGGCATCAACATAACGGACCCACTCCTCTGGAAACGACAGCCCCTCGAGCACTGCCGCGAGGTCAACAATCCGACCAGTGACTCGCTGCAGTTGCAGAGCACCACAGCGCCAAAGCGCCTCTTGGCTCAACTGAGACCAGCGTGCTTGCGCACGCAAGCTACCGGCCCGCGAGAGCCGCGCACGCACATCGTCGTCTCGAGTCACCATCGGTGTCAATGCGGCAGCCAGATGCCCGCCATGAGACCGCCTGCGCGACGCGCGTGAATCAACCACCTTCACCTGCCAGCCGCGTAGCGCCAATGCATGCGCGACGCCAACGCCCGCCACCCCCGCCCCCACGACGATCGCCTCTCTCTGCGTTTTTGCAGAGCTCGCCGCCTGGGAGAACGCAAGAAGCCTGTCAGTGGGACTTAGGGGTGAAGTTTGGGCAAAGGAATGGGGAACAGACACCAAGCCAGTCTGCGTCACCAAGACTGCTTGTTTTTGATCGCGCAACAGCCGGGGCAATGCGTCTTGCCAAACGGGTGCAAGATCCTCTTGGCAAAGCGCCGGCGAATCACTGAGTAAGAGCGCATCAGCCAACACAGCCATTCTGGGGACGGTGCACGCAAGCGGGCCGACTGCGATCGTCAACGTGACCGCCAGGCCCTCAAAATCCAAACGATGCGTCCCAGGGAGGTTAAGTGGCCAAGCCTGAATCAACTGCTCGGCCAAATGACGCAAATGCGATGAGCCGCCAGTCAAAAGTAGCTCCCGCAAGACCGAGGCCTTCATCAGCGAGGGACTGAAGCACACTACATGCAATCTGTCAGGACGAGCCGCATCTTGGCGCCACAGTTCCCAAAGCTGCAAAAAACGCTGACCGTCACCAAAGTCCGAATCAATCAACGTGTATTGCGCTCGCTCGCGCCAGCGTTGCGGCAACCCCAAACGCTCAAGCTGCCTCTGTTCAAGCGGCATAATCAAACGTCTCGGAGCGCACGACGCAGTATTTTTCCTACGTTGCTCTTGGGTAGCTCGTCGCGAAACTCAATACGTTTTGGGCACTTATAGCGACTGAGTTGCTGCTGGCACCAGTCCTGAATCGTCGCTTCATCCAGCAAAGGATCTCGACGCACCACGAATAATTTCACAACCTCTCCGGAGTCGGTGCTCGGCAACCCGACCGCCGCACACTCCAGCACGCCCGGCATCTCACTCACAACCGCCTCGATTTCGCTCGGATAAACGTTAAACCCGGAAACCACGATCAGATCTTTTTTTCTATCCACGAGATAGAGATAACCGCGCGCATCCATGTGTCCGATATCGCCCGTTCGCAAAAATCCGTCCTCGGTCATCACCGCTGCCGTCTCTAACTCGGCATGCCAGTAACCTCGCATCACCTGAGGACCACGGATCGCCACCTCGCCATTTTGACCCTCGTCGACGCGACCGCCTTGTGGGTCAAGGATACAAATTTCAGTTGAGGGCACGGGCAAACCCACGCTCCCCGAATACTGCGTCCCATTGGTTGGATTCGCCGCCACCACAGGCGAAGTTTCAGATAAGCCATAACCCTCGATCAACGGTCGACCGGTCAGCTGCACCCAACGCTCAGCAACCGTGCGCTGGATCGCCATCCCGCCGCCAAAAGCCAGACGCAGACTGCTGAAATCCAGCCTGGAAAAAGCTTCATCATGCGCCAACGCGTTAAACAGGGTGTTGACGCCGGGAAAGATATGCGGTGGATCCTCCCGCCAAGCATGAACCAGAGAGGCGCGATCCCGTGGATTAAGCACCAGAACACTTTTCATACCGGCGTGCAGGGCGTAGAAGCCGCAGACTGTCATGGCGAACACATGGTAGAGCGGCAGCGCTGTCAACATCGTCAGTGGCTTGGCCAATAAATCGTGAAGTGCAGGTCGCGCCACCGCCTCCACTTGCAGCACATTCGCTACAAGATTGCCATGCGTGAGCATCGCCCCCTTTGGTTGGCCTGTTGTCCCACCGGTGTACTGCAATGCCGCGAGATCCTCCAAACCAATTTCAGGTGCAACCCATTGAAAACCACGACCCTCTCGGAGCACAGCATCCCAAGACCAAGCACCGGCAATAGGCTTTTCGGGACCTAGTTTTTTGATGTATCGGGCACCTAGATTGATCACCATGCCCTTGAGCCTTCCAAGCATGGCACCAGGCGGCACCACCACACGATGCTGCAATGCGGGACAATCAGTCACTTGTTCCAAGGTGAGCGCGACGCTTTCAAGCACCACAATGGTGCATGCACCGCTGTCATTGAGCTGAATCGAGAGCTCTCGCGCCGTACAAAGCGGATTGATATTGACAATCACGTGCCCCGCGCGCAGCGTGCCAAGCATCGCAACCAGATACGGCAAAACATTGGGCATCATCAACGCGATGCGCGAGCCGCGAGGCAGCCTCAAAGACTGCAGCCAACCCGCAAAAGCCTGAGCATCGTGATCGAGCTGCTCGAACGTCAGGGAGACACCAAAGGAGCGAGCGGCAATGCGAGGCGCATACGTCCTGCATGCCTGATCGAGCAAGTCAACCAGCGAGCGATATCCCTCTATCGAAACATCAGCGGGCACCCCTTCTGGGTAGTGTTTGATCCAAGGATATTGCATAGTGAGGTCAGTTGTCAGGGTTATGCTGTATTTGCAACTAATAAAAACGATAATACTGTCACAGTCATACTCTTTTAAAGTGATTTGCATGAAAGTTCTAGAGCCCTTCCTTGATTGGCAGTCCGAAATTCAGGCAATCCGACGTGACCTCCATGCGCATCCGGAGCTTTGCTACGAAGAGCTGCGCACGGCAGATGTCGTCGCGCAGGCCTTGCAAAAATGGGGCATCCCCGTTCATCGGGGACTCGGTGGCACAGGTGTCGTCGGAATCATCACAGGGCGCACGCCCGGGTCTGGCGCCATTGGCTTACGCGCCGACCTGGATGCGCTCCCAATGCAAGAGCTCAACACGTTTGCCCATGCCAGCCAACATCCCGGGAAAATGCATGGCTGCGGGCATGATGGCCACACAGCCATGCTGCTCAGCGCCGCACGCTACTTAGCGCAACACAAAAATTTCGATGGCACGGTCTACGTTATTTTCCAGCCTGCCGAAGAAGGCGGTGCGGGCGCCAAGAGCATGATGGACGATGGACTCTTTGAAAAATTCCCGATGCAGGCCGTCTTTGGCATGCACAACTGGCCCGGTTTGCCGGTTGGTCACTTCGGACTGACTGCCGGTCCGATTATGGCCTCAAGCAATCAGTTCCGCATCACAATTCGGGGCAAGGGCGCCCATGGCGGCATGCCTCACCTCGGTGTTGATCCGGTGATGACGGCAGTTCATATTGCCCAAGCCCTGCAAAGTATCGTGACACGCAATCGCCATCCACTCGAAGCGGCGGTGTTGAGTATTACTCAAATCCACACGGGCAGCGCGGATAACGTCATCCCCACCGATGCTGAAATGCGGGGGACAGTGAGGACCTTCACCGTCGAAACGCTGGACATGATCGAGCAGCGTATGCGCGAGGTCGTTCAGCACTCTGCGGCCGCAATGGGTGCCGAAGCCGACTTTTCCTTTGTGCGCAAATACCCGCCCACCATCAATCACCCGGACGAATCCGCTTTTTGCGCAAACGTCATGCGTGAAATCGTGGGGGCCGAGCAGGTCGACGAACACGTCACCCCCACCATGGGCGCTGAAGACTTCGCCTTCATGCTGCAAGAACTGCCAGGCTGCTACGTCTGGATCGGCAATGGCACAGGCGACCACCGCGATGCTGGACACGGACTGGGACCCTGCATGCTGCACAACGGCTCCTACGACTTTAACGACGATCTTTTACCTCTTGGCGCAACTTACTGGGTCAAGCTCGCTGAAAGCTGGTTTAACCGCGCCGATCGTTAAGGTCTGCCAGAGGTACCCGCTCCAGCAAACGATGACTTGGATTGAGTCTGCGTATCGGGTTAGTATCTCGGTCACTTTCAATCAGCTGACCGGATAGGTATGTCTCACCCCGTTATTACCAGCGTTTCCCCTTGGCGTGACAGAATCAATGGCGTGCTTTTCGTCGGCCTGATGGCCGCGGCCGTCGTTCAATTAGCAGGTATCCCTGCGATCAAATTGCTTGGATTCAGCCCGCTGGTCGTGGGCATCGTGTGCGGCATGCTTTACGGCAACTTCTTGCGCGGTACGATGCCTGCGGAATGGGGCGTTGGCGTGCATTTCGCCGCAAGACGCATCCTGCGAGTCGCCGTTGCCTTTTACGGACTCAACGTCAGCATCCAACAAATCATTGAGGTCGGTCTGCCTGGTTTGGTCGTCTCTGTCGGGATTGTGCTTGGCGTATTGGTGTTCGGCACACTGATCGGCACAAAGGTACTCAAGCTCGACCGCGACACCGCCATGCTGACTTCTGCGGGTAGTGCCGTCTGCGGTGCCGCAGCCGTGCTGGCCTTCGAGTCCACACTGAAAGCCGCGCCACATAAAGCCGCCGTTGCTGTCGCAACCGTTGTGTTGTTCGGCACTATTTCCATGTTCCTCTACCCAATTCTGTATCAAGCAGGCTGGTTCGACATGGATCCGCGCGCTTTTGGTATTTTCCTGGGTGGATCAGTGCATGAAGTCGCTCAAGTCGTCGCCTCAGCCAGTAACATCGATGCGGCCACGACCGAAGTCGCCACAATCGTCAAAATGACGCGTGTCGCCTTGCTTGTCCCGGTTCTGATTATTTTAGGCATCTGGCTGCAACGTGCCGCGATCGCACAAGCCAAAGAAGGCGCACCCCGCCCCAAACTGCCCATCCCCTGGTTTGCCATCGGCTTTTTGGTGCTTGCGCTGATCAACTCCGCAAACATCATCCCTGAAAACGTTCTGCATACGCTGCGGGCACTCGATATTTTTGCACTCACCATGGCCATGACTGCGCTTGGCATCGAAACGCGATTCACACAAATTCGCCAAGCGGGTCCTCGAGTCGTCGCATTGGGTGTCATACTGTTTATACTGCTTGCATTTGGCGGCTACGCGCTCGTGAAGCTCGTCACCTGATTCAACATGGCCTATCGACATGACTCCACCCCCTGCCGAGTCCGCAGCAACCATCAGGCGCCTTGATCCAGAGGACGCCCAGCAGGCGCTCGCCAAGGTCCAGGAGCTGCTGCACAGGCATGAGTTAGTCGAAAATCTAGTACATAAGCAAGAAGAAGGTGACCAGCGGGCGGATCTGGTCGAAGGTCTGCTCCAGCGTCAGCATGAGGCCGAGCTCGCGGCCTTCGTGAACGACCTGCACCCGGCTGATATTGCTTTTATCCTTGGCTCAGTGCCGAACTTAGAACGTCAGATGATCTGGCGTCTCGTCAGCGCCGAGCATGATGCAGATGTGCTGCTAGAGGTCGATGATTGGGTGCGTGAGTCCCTGATTGAGGCGATGGATCGTCAGGATCTGGTGGCCGCGACCGGGAGCATGGATGCCGATGAGCTGGCCGACCTCGCGCCGGATCTCCCCCCGGATGTGGTCGCTGAGGTCCAAAAAGGTCTCACAGTAGAAGAGCGCGCCAGACTGATCGAAGCCATGGGCTACCCCGACGACAGCGTCGGCGGCATCATGGATTTCGAAATGGTGCGTGTGCGCGAGGATGTCTCGCTAGAGGTCGTACTACGCTACCTGAGACGCTTGCCCGAGCTGCCTGACCACACCGACCAGATTTTTGTGGTCAATCGTCAAGACAAATTGCTCGGCACCCTCAGCCTCTCGTCGTTGCTCGTCAACGAACCAGAGGCTCAGGTGAGCGAGGTCATGAGCACCGACTATTTGTCACTGAGTCCACTTGACTCTGATGCCGACGCAGCCGGCGCGTTTGAACGCTATGACTTAATTTCCGCACCTGTCGTGGATGATCTCGGTCGTCTGATTGGTCGCGTCACAATCGCCGAGGTGGTGGATGTGATTCGCGAAGACTCTGACGAGCAAGCATTGTCTCGCGCGGGTATGCAAGACGAGGATATCTTCGCCCCTGTGGTCAGAGCCTTGCGCAACCGCGCGCCCTGGCTGCTGCTCAACCTGGCCACCGCCGCCACCGCTTCATTTATCGCCTCTCGCTTCGAAGATACTGTCAGCACCATCGTTGTGCTGGCCTTTCTCATGTCCATCGTCGCAGGCATTGGCGGCAACTCCGGTAACCAGACCATGACGTTGATCATCCGAGCGCTGGCAGTCGGCAGGATCACTGACAAGAACGTTTGGCAACTCTTTCAGCGCGAGTTGCTGGTCACCTTCATGGTCGGCTTGGTGGGCAGTGCGATCGCAGCCGTATTCGCCTGGGCAATTTCCGACTCCGTCGCCATTGCGCTTGTCATGATGGCCGCCATGGTCTGCAACATGCTGGTAGGCGCCATGATGGGGGTGCTCGTCCCTGTCGTACGCAACCGTTTTGGCAAAGATCCCGCCATGGGATCTTCCGTCTTATTGACCTTTGCGACTGATTCGCTCGGCTTTTTTATCTTTCTGGGTCTGGCAACAATCTTCTTGCTTTAAAAACCCGCCTGAAAGGATCTGTTAATTGATCTCGTGCGCCAATGCCACCATGCGATTAACGTGGGTGCTGATGCGCGCCGAGTCAATGCCATAAACATGAATCGAAACGGCAGTTTGTTCATGCTCGTTGCTGAGTCGATGAATAAAATCCATGCCGCCATGGCCACACACGCTCTGCCCCGCAACACGAGAGACACGGTTAAACAAATAGGCTTGGTTGGCCGCGCGATCCCACTCGAAATGACTCTCGGTTAATTCACCGCTCAACACGCGATAAGCACACCACGTGTAGTGCGCATGCACAGGGCTCCCTTGTCGGGGATCCCACCTGAGCGCCACCACGGTAAACATACCTGACGGATCAGCATGCAAAATATGCCGCGTGTAGCTTTGCACGGAGTTCGGCATGGAGAGGATTTGTGCCACCAAGCGATCGCTTGCGGCCGAATCAAGCGCCTCATTCAACGCTTGACGCACACGATATGGGACCAAGTCCGCCTCAGCCATACACGCTTGTGCAATTTTTTCAGACAGTAACGGCACCATGCGGTTGAGCAAAGACTCAGGTTTTTCCTCCGGAGTATGACTCGCTGAAGTGGGCCAAGTCTGAACAGGAGATGCTATTTGCATGACAGATCGCCATCTGAAAATATGATGAATCATGATAGGGGCTGCATCAGAGAAATTATTTGCTATTTATCTGAAAAATATGTAAATATTAGAAATAATTTCTACAAAATATTTCAAAATAGAAAAAATATGCCTATTGATAAAAAAGATCGTGAAATCCTCCGTCTCATGCAAGAAGATGCAAGCCTCTCGCTCGCTGAGCTGGCTCACGCAGTGAATCTGACGCCGACGCCCTGTTGGCGACGTATTCAAAAGCTTCAGGAAGAAGGGGTAATCAAAAAACAAGTCGCGATTTGTGATGCCCGCAAACTTAACCTTGGGCTCACGACTTTCGT
>JAURZO010000220.1 GCA_030653405.1 Zwartia sp.
AGCCTTCCTGTCCTTGTGCAGGCTCAATCCTGGCAAAACATCACCCAGCCGATCGGGACCATGCTGATCAGTCCCCCTCAAACAGCTCTTCAGGTCAATCAATATCTGATGAGCCTCGACCCGAACATCACACCCGCAACCTTTCCGTTTGACTCAAATACCGATGTCACCAAAATTCAGACCAGTCAGATGCTTTACTTTGTTCGGGTTTACGATGAGAAAACAGGCTCGTATCCTGTTGGCAGCTGGATCATGCGGGCATCGCAGGCCAGAGGGATGACCCCGGCACAGATCAGAAATATACAGGCCTTGCCGGCGATGCCAGTCAAATTCACCTTGGTCAAGGTCCCGGCAGACATCGTTATGTATACGGGCGTCGCCGGGCCGATTGTCGGTTGGGGTGATGGCGGCGCAACGCAATCAAAAATGATGGGGCCTCCATTTGTACCCAGAGCGAACTTCATTAACCAACAGCTGATCGGCGACTGCTTTCTTTGCTATCGAACGCTCGCACCCACCGGCAATGCACACCAAGTGGGGGTGGCACTTGACCGAGGATCGCCTCAACCCTACTCGAGTCTTGACACGCTCTACGACAATCTTGATCTTTTATATTCACCTGAAACCTCTAAACAGTTTCGTCATGCTCTGAATGCCCTCTCTGGAGAGGCCGCGACCGCTTCCCAATCTATCAATCTCGGAAATACGGCTTCATTCATTGATGCCATTCGTCAGAGCAATGCCAACTGGCTGGTCAGACCAGGGGGAGGCACAGGGCTCACCGAAGCGCCGCAAGGAACAGGCCTATGGGCGAGCCTCAAGGGCGGTTCATCCATGCTGCGAGGCGACAATGACACAGCAACCGTCAATGCCTCAGGCGCAGGACTTCAAATCGGACTGAGCCGACAAATCAACCCACACTTTCTTGCAGGCTTTGCTCTTGGCGCGGTCAACTCTAACTACTCGGTCAACGATCGGGCCAGCAAAGGCAGCCTCAATGCCATGAATGCGGCACTTTATGGGGTCGCAAAGTCGGGGAGTCTTTATTTGTCTGGCACGCTGGCCTACGCTTGGTCCAGTAACGACCTTGATCGCGATGTCGCAGTCAATGATCTGTTTAATCAACTCAAGGGAAGTTTCAATAGCCAGGTGCTCAGTGCCCGCCTCGAAGCGGGCATTCTGACACGGTCGGGTAACGTGAATGTGACCCCATACGCGGCCGTTGAACCCGGCTGGATCTGGCAGGGTGCCTTCTCAGAAACCGCGCGTTCTTCTCAGTCTCAGGGGGTTAATCTGGGCTTAAGTTACCAGTCACAACAAGTGACTTCAGTTCCAGTGTCACTCGGTGTTCAGATCGACTCAGCTATCGCGTTAAACAACGGCTGGACGCTTCGTCCTTCGATGCTGGTCGCGTGGATTCATGAACTGAACCCTTCCCGACAAGTTGATGCTTCGCTTCAGTTATTGCCGACACAGGCGTTTACGGTGTATGGCGCCTCTGCTCCGCAGAATGTCGGACGAATGGTGCTCGGGCTTTCCGGCACCAACCGTTCGGGACTCACGGGGTATGTCACTGTTGAAGCAAACGTTTCTGACAGAGGCCAAGCCCTGGGAGCCAGAGCCGGACTCAGTATGCGTTTTTGACAAATAAAACCTAGTTCAGCTTGATACCAGACTCTTTGATAATGTGCCCCCAGTTTGCATAGTCTTTGGCGACAAAAGCAGCAAACGCCGCGGAGGTGCCACCGCCTGGATCCACGCCACCTGCCTTCATTCTTGCAATGACATCAGGTGAAGCAAGAACGCGGTTGAGTTCTTTGTTGAGGATTGCAATCGTCGCAGGTGGTGTCCCTGCAGGAGCAAACAAACCGGTCCAAATACTAAAGTCCATTCCTTTAGCGACAGTCTCATCCAAGGTTGGTACATCTGGGAACTCAGACGAACGTTTAGCTGAGGAAACAGCTACTGCTATGAGCTTGCCACTCTTGGCGTGCGGCGCGAGGGAGGCAAGCGTGCCGATGTAAATATCGACTTGATTACCCATCACATCCACAATCGCCGGACCTGCCCCTTTGTAGGGCACCTGCAATAAATTGATATTGGCGCGTTTTTTAAAGTCTTCACCGATGATGTGTCCAAGCGTACCCAAACCTGCAGTACCCCAACGCAACCCCTCCGTCGTCTTGCCTTTTGAGACGAGATCCTGAGGCGTCTTGATGCCTGAAGTGGGCGATGTCCCAATTCCCGCAGGCGTGACGGACACCTGGATGATCGGCGCAAAACTCTTCACGCTGTCATAGGTCAGCGTGTTGTACAGCCAGGGACCCAACATCATGTTGTCGGTTTGACCCATCACAAGCGTATAGCCGTCTGCAGGCGCCTTGGAGGCTGCCTCGATCGCCAAGTTACCGCCCGCCCCTGGCCGATTTTCGACGACAACTTGCCAACCCGTCAATTCACCAAGCTTTGCACCCACAATGCGCGACACAAAGTCTGTTCCACCACCGGGTGGGAAAGGAACGAGAATTTTGATTGGCTTATCGGGAAATTTTTGAGCCGAAGCGACGAGTGGTATCGCTGACAGGGACAGCGCCACCACAAAAGCCGATTGAATCAACCGATTGATTAATTTCATTGTCTTCTCCATTTTTATATTTGCTCACCTGACGCGCCCGAGAGGGAAAATCAAGTCGCTGAGGGGCACAGTAGGGCACCCCTCTCAACATGTCAAGCGTTTGAAGAAGTATGACGCGATCCCTAGCTCAGCACGACCGGTCGATCTGAAAGTTCATTTTTATCGTTATCACGCATTGGGAAATAACGGATCAAATGTCCTGTCACCTGCTTTATTCCGGTCAATACACCGTCCCGGTAGTGCTTATGACGAAATGCAGTCTCCATTTCGCGGCAGATTCGCGTCCACTCCGCATCACCAACTTTTGCATGGATACCGCGATCCGCCACAATTTCAACAGCATGATCAGCGATCAAAACATAAATCAATAGCCCGCAGTTATGCTCCGTGTCCCAGATTCTGAGACTAGAAAACAAATCAATCGCTCGCATGCGAGGAGTCTCTCCCTCCATGATCAAAAGAGGATCCAGAGAGGCTTCAACTACAAAACGCAACTCACCTGAATGCTGCCGCTCACTTGACTGTATCGCGGCTTCAATATCATGCAAGGTACTTCGAGAAAACGCTTGTTTCAACTGAATCCGGGTTGTAAAGAGGTGACGAAATAATCGTTTAACGCGCATGCTCACCACCTCCCCGAGGCACCGCCGCCACCAAACCCACCGCCACCACCAGAGAAACCACCCCCGCCCGAAAAGCCGCCACCACCTTGAAAACCACCACGGCTAGAGCCTCCCCGATCGGAGCCACTCCAACCTGAGCCCTTTCCCGAGCCGCCGTAATGACTTGAAGTCAACCCCCTCAAGCCCCCCGTCAACAGCGTGGCGATAAACGCCATGACACCACCCAATATCGCCGTGATGAGCGCACCCGCAAGAAACCAGCCAATCACAGCCACAATAATCCCTGTCACTCCGGCGGCCAGCGTACGTCCCAAGAGA
>JAURZO010000227.1 GCA_030653405.1 Zwartia sp.
CCAATTTTTTTGGGGTCGGAAGCACGAATGAAAATGCCACTGTTGGTGTCGGTTTCGGCCCAGAATTCAGCGCTGATGAGAAAATCTTTATAGATCTTCTTAGAAACGAGATAACCGCTCTTTCCTTTGTCTGCCACAACGGCGCCGCCCTCAGCACGCCAGTTGGCGTCACCCAATACGTTGAAATTTTCCATGCCTTTTTCGCCGTCCAGAAGCGTAACGGCACCGGACCGGACCGGATCGCTGGAACAGCTCGCAAGTACCATCGAAGCAGCCAGCAGGAGAATACGGACAAGATAATGGAATTTCATGGAATGAACCCCTTCTCGTGTTGTTATGGATAACTTAAATTACCACACTGGCAACCTTTTGCAACTTTTCTATCAAAAAAGGATACGGTAAGGGTTTTACTGGAGGCGAGTAAAAAGTACGAGATTGTGCGTTGTGGAAACCGACTGATCCGCTCGCGTTGTTTAAACCACACCCAAAAAGTATTCAGTTGCCCCAAGCAGACTGTCATAAGTGCTTGTGAAAACTTATGCAAGTGCAATTTTTTAGGTGGGTGACTTTTTTGGAGAGGTAGAAATTTTTTTTTATTTAGATGAATTGGCGGAAGCGGTGAGATTCGAACTCACGGAGGGCGTGAACCCTCGCCGGTTTTCAAGACCGGTGCCTTAAACCACTCGGCCACGCTTCCATCAAGAAGGGCTGAATCATAAACGATTTAGCGAGACATTTCCTGCGACCTTATCGTGTTTTCCCTCAATAATGTGCAACAGGATACAATTCTGGGTTTGCCGCTTCTAATTTACAGCCCAAAATGACCGCATCGCCTGCCCATTTGAATGCCCGTACCCGACTCGTCCTTGGTAACTGGAAAATGCATGGCAACTTAGCTGACAACGCCAAGTTGTTGACGGGCTTGCGTGCTGCAAATCGCTCTACGACTACCCAGATGGGGGTGTGCGTACCGTTTCCTTATTTGGCGCAGGCTGCAGAGGCGCTCAAGGGCTCGCTGATTTCTTGGGGCGCGCAAGACATGAGTGTGCACGCCCAAGGTGCTTTTACTGGTGAGATTTCAGGTGCAATGCTGGCTGATTTCTCTTGCCGCTGGGTACTTGTGGGTCATTCGGAGCGTCGTGCCATGCATGCGGAAACCGATGAGCTTGTGGCTAGTAAAGCGCGTGCTGCGCTGGTGGCAGGTTTGACGCCCGTTGTATGCGTAGGTGAGTCGTTGTCCGAGCGTGATGCTGGCCAAGCTGTCGCCATTATTTCTCGTCAGCTCGCGCCCGTGTTCGCGCTTGGCAGTGAGTTGGTTCAGAAAATGGTGATTGCTTACGAACCAGTGTGGGCGATCGGAACAGGTCGTACCGCCACCCCAGAACAGGCTCAAGAGGTCCATGCAGCAATCCGTTCTGCCCTAAAAGAAGTGGGGGCAGAGGAAGTTCAGATTTTGTACGGCGGTAGCGTGAAAGCCGCGAATGCTGCGCGTTTATTTGCGATGCCTGATATTGATGGTGCCCTGGTGGGTGGGGCGTCTTTAGTTGCTGAGGAGTTTCTTGCCATCGCTACATGATTTAGTTTTGGTATGAGCCCTTTATAGCCATTTAGTTTTCGGAGTCTTTCAATGTCTTGGATGTTTAATCTTCTGCTGGTTGTGCAGATCCTGTCTTCACTGTCCATTATTTCGCTCGTCTTGCTTCAGCAAGGAAAAGGAGCGGATATGGGTTCATCTTTTGGAGGCGGCTCGGCTGGCAGCCTATTTGGTGCGACAGGCGCAGCAAACTTTATGTCGCGCGCCACAAAATGGGCAGCGGTCGTATTCTTCGCCACCACTATCGGCCTCGCCTACTTGGCAAACCGTGGTAACACCGGGCAAGACACAGGCATCATGCAGAACTTTACCCAGACGGCGCCGGTTGCGCCGCCTGCTGGATCGGCAGTGCCTGGTGTGGCACCTGCAGCGCCTGCTGCACCAGCTGTACCGCAGAATGCTGTACCCGGAGTGCTTGGAGTGCCCGTTGTTCCAGCTGCGCCTGCAGTTCCGGCCGCACCAGTTGTGCCTGCCCCAAGCGTTCCAGCTCCAAGCGTGCCTGCACCTGCACCTGCACCTGCACCTGCACCTGCACCTGCACCTGCACCTGCACCTGCACCTGCAGCCCCTGCGAGCAATTAAATAGTCAGAGCTTTGGCCAAAGGTTTGCGCGCAAGCGTGCTACAATCTTTGGCTGATTAAGTGCATGTATTAATGTGCATATTGCAATGCCGACGTGGTGGAATTGGTAGACACGCTATCTTGAGGGGGTAGTGGCGAAAGCTGTGCGAGTTCGAGTCTCGCCGTCGGCACCATAGTAGTGATATTCATCTCAAAGAGTGGTTTCCTGCTTTCTGGCAGCCCCTCAGCATATCCCCTCCATTCCAAACTCTGCGATCTAATAGCTTCCTGACGATTAAATTTGTCATTGGGTTGTCGTTCGAGTGCGCGATACACGCGCATATTGCTGATTTTTCTGTTCAAAGCCTCAACATAAAACAGTCAAAGCGGCTTGCGATTGGAGAATTTGTGTCCTTGTATTCAAAATATTCGCCTAAAAGCGGGTTCTTAAAGCAGTTCTGAGGTGTTAGTGGTTCAATTTCATTCAGGGCCACTGCTTTTTGGGTATATTGCGTATGGGTACACTCCATAGGCAAGCTGCCATGGTGATTGCTTGAATGGTGCGTGCATCGTGCGTGCTTAGGCTTGCCTAAAATAATATCTACTTAATACGAACCCTGAAGGACTGAATAATGAAAATTCTCGTCGCCACCGATGGCTCAAAAAATGCACTGCGCGCAGTCAAATATGCGGCCGATCTGTTGAACAACAGTACGGATAAATCAAAAAGCATCACGTTGATTAGCGTGCACGATGACGCAGGTCTGCGCCACGCCAAGGCGTTCGTTGGAAAAGAAGCGGTGTTGGACTATCTGCGCGAACTGAGCGAAAAAGAACTCAAGTCAGCGATGAAGGCATTGGATGCGCTTGGCGTGAAGCACAACATGGTGATGTTGATTGGCAATGCCTCTCAGGAAATCGTGGCCGAGGGGCAGCGAGGCAAGTACGACATGATCGTGCTGGGCTCAAAAGGCCGTAGCGCAATTGCAGACATGTTGTTGGGTTCTGTTGCGCAGCGCGTATTAACTCAGGCTAAGCAGCCAGTTGTGTTGGTTAAGTAAAGAGTAAGAGGAGTAAGAGAGAGGTGCCAGGAGACGAAATGCCCCTTTGGGGCAGTGCCTCCTGCTCCTAAGCCAGACGATGTATAGAGCGGAGCCGGGAATAGTTGTTTCCGGCTTGTTTTTTTAAAAAGCACTAAAAATAGCGTAATTGTTTGTTGTTATAAGGCAACACGAAATAAAGGGTAAACCCTAGGTAAATTGCCTCTATTTGGTCGTAATGTTGCACTCACCCAACAGAAACGATGCCTCTCGGCTCTTTTCTACTCGTTTTCATAGCCACAGCCCCCGAATTTTGATGCAATAGCGTCAACTTCCCTTAGCGGAGTTAGGGGGGCGGCAGACAAATCATTGTTTGTTGCTCTTGTCACTCAAATCATCGGAGATTTCTTAAATGAAAAAGACTCTGCTCGCCGCCGCCCTGTTAGCCGGCTTTGCTGGTGCCGCTTCGGCCCAATCCTCAGTAACACTGTACGGTATTCTTGACGGCGGTTTGCGTTATACAAGCGTCAGCCTCGCCAACGGCGATGGCGTCACCAACTTCGGTCTTGGCTACGGTATGCAGTCCGGTAACCGTTTCGGCCTGAAAGGCGTCGAAGACATCGGTGGCGGTAACAAAGTAACGTTCGTGCTCGAGAATGGTTTCGAGTTCGGTAACGGTACAGCTCAGCAAGGTAGCCGTTTGTTCGGTCGCGCTGCTTGGCTCGGTCTTGAGAACAACTCATGGGGCTATGTCCGTATCGGTCGTCAGCTCAACTTCGCAACAGAATACGTTGGTATCCCAGTTGATCCGTTCGGCACAGGTTTCGGCCAGTTGAACATGGGTGCTGCATTCGGCGTGGCTAACACAGACCGTATCAGCAACGCCATTAAGTACCAGACGCCTAACATGTCCGGCTTCCAGGCTGGTATTGGCTATGCGTTCGCTAACGGTTCAAGCGGTCTGTACACAGACCCAGTGGGCACAAGCGGCACAGGCTACAACTTCGCGACTTCAAACAACACACGTCAGGTTACTCTCGGCGCGCGTTACATGAATGGTCCTTTCTACGCTGCAGCTTCGTATGACAAACTCTACGGCGACAACGCACGTGGTGGTGGCAACGCTTCGATCAGCTCATGGAACATCGCTGGTTCGTATGACTTCAAAGTCGTCAAAATCGCTGCTGGTTATGGCCAGACACGTGATGGCGTGATCTTGGGTCAAGGCGGTGGCGGTACTGGCGCAACACTGAATGGCAGCCCAATCGGTACTGGCGAGAACATTTTCGCTCCAGCCGTTGGCACAAACAGCTACATCGTTGGCGCAACAATTCCTGTGAACCCAGTTTCACGTGTCTTGTTGTCGTGGACAATGTTGACGCCTAACACCAACATGAAAGATGCGTACAACGCACAAAACCAGACTGCTTACAACCTGGCCTACACATACGACTTCACAAAGCGCACAAACATGTACGCTTTCGTGGGTACGATGCAAAACGTCGGTACAGTTGATACAGCTAAGAGCACACAAGTTGGTCTCGGTCTGCGTCACCAGTTCTAAGCAATTGCTTAGAATGGCAGCTTAGCCTTGACGGTTAAGTTGCCGCGAGTAAATCACTGCTAAGCGAGCCACTCAAAAGAGTGGCTCGCTTATTTTTTAGCTGGTCTTTTCAGGTAAAACCCCTATGCGGGATGATACAATCCCAGAGTTTTGTGCAACAGCCGGAAACGTCGAATGAATCTGGAACAATACTTCCCTGTTTTGTTATTTATCGTGGTTGGCACAGTCATTGGTTTTGCTTTGATTGCTGCTGGTTCACTGATTGGCCCCAATCGTCCCGATGCTCAAAAGCTCTCGCCCTATGAGTGCGGCTTTGAGGCCTTTGGCGATGCCCGCATGAAGTTCGATGTGCGCTATTACCTTGTTGCCATTTTGTTTATTTTGTTCGATCTTGAAATTGCATTTTTGTTCCCTTGGGCGATTTCGAATGGCTCAGTTGGGATGGTCGGTTTTGTCACAGTCATGATCTTTTTGGCCGTGCTCACCGTTGGTTTCATCTACGAATGGAAAAAAGGCGCGCTCGATTGGGAGTAACTCCTTCGATGCAGCGAGACACCTATGGCTATTGACGGTATTTTGAAACAAGGTTTTGTCACCACGAGCGCTGACAAGTTTATTAATTGGGCCAAGACAGGTTCAAT
This sequence comes from Zwartia sp., assembly GCA_030653405.1. Lineage (GTDB taxonomy): Bacteria > Pseudomonadota > Gammaproteobacteria > Burkholderiales > Burkholderiaceae_B > Zwartia. The sequence goes on from JAURZO010000227.1 coordinate 5,401, forward strand.
GTGGCCTATGACGTTTGGATTGGCGTGCTGTGCGGTCGAGATGATGCATGCGGGTGCGGCACGTTATGACCTGGACCAGTTCGGCATTATTTTTCGTCCCAGCCCGCGACAATCCGATCTGATGATTGTGGCCGGCACGCTTTGCAACAAAATGGCACCGGCTTTGCGTAAGGTCTACGACCAGATGCCCGAGCCACGTTGGGTCGTGTCGATGGGTTCCTGCGCTAATGGCGGCGGCTATTACCATTACTCCTATTCGGTTGTGCGCGGCTGTGATCGGATTGTTCCGGTTGATGTGTATGTGCCGGGCTGTCCGCCGACTGCAGAGGCTCTTGTCTACGGCCTTTTGCAGATGCAAAACAAAATTCGTCAGACCAATACGATCGCTCGTTAAATCAAAAGCGTCAGACTGCCCTTATTTAGGGCAGTGTGGCGGTTGACTCAGGCTTAAGACATGTCCAGGCTAGAAAACCTGCAACAACAATTGATCACTCTGTTCGGTGAACAGGCAAAGATCACGTTATCGACAGACGAAATCACACTCGAAATCTCCGCTGAGCAATGGCAGTCCTGCTGCCAGCGTTTACGTGATGAGCCAGGTTTGAATTTTGAAACCTGTATCGATTTGTGTGGCGTGGATTATTTGACGTACGGTGCTGGCCGTGTCGGCGAAGTCCCCGTTTCCGCTGTTGTGCCGGTTGCCCGTTTTGCTGTAGTTGCGCATTTGCTGTCGATCAAGCACAACTGGCGTTTGCGTGTACGTACGTACGCCACCAACGCAGAATTTCCAGTGATCGATTCTTTGGTTGAGGTTTGGCCTGCGGTTAACTGGTTTGAGCGTGAGGCTTTTGATTTGTTTGGCATCGTGTTCGAAGGTCATCCTGATCTGCGTCGCATCCTGACGGACTATGGCTTCATCGGCCATCCATTCCGCAAAGATTTCCCGGTATATGGCAACGTCGAGATGCGTTACGACCCAGAGCAGGGTCGTGTCGTTTACCAGCCTGTCACGATCGAGCCGCGCGAGGTGATTCCGCGCGTGATTCGCGAAGACGGCTACGGAGTGGGGCGCTAATCATGGCAGAAATTAAGAACTACACACTGAACTTTGGTCCTCAGCACCCCGCTGCGCACGGAGTGCTTCGTCTGGTGCTTGAGCTCGATGGTGAGGTCATCCAGCGCGCTGATCCGCATATCGGTTTATTGCATCGAGGCACGGAAAAGCTGGCAGAGCATCGTACTTATCTTCAGGCCTTGCCCTATATGGACCGTCTCGACTATGTGTCGATGATGTGTAACGAGCATGCCTACGTGATGACCATCGAAAAAATGATGGGTGTGACGGTTCCCTTGCGCGCACAGTACATCCGAGTGATGTTCGATGAAATCACGCGTCTGCTTAACCATCTGATGTCACTTGGCTCACATGCTTTGGACGTGGGTGCGATGGCCGTGTTTTTGTACGCATTCCGCGAGCGTGAAGATTTGATGGATTGTTACGAGGCGGTTTCAGGCGCACGTATGCACGCCGCCTACTATCGTCCGGGTGGCGTCTATCGCGATCTGCCTGACGCCATGCCACAGTACGGCAAGTCTAGCCAGTATCGTTCCGAGAAAGACCTCAAGGCCATGAACGATGCGCGTGCTGGTTCATTGCTAGACTTTATCGAGGACTTCACCAATCGCTTTCCATCTTGTGTCGACGAGTACGAGACACTGTTGACGGATAATCGGATCTGGAAACAGCGTCTGGTCGGTATTGGCGTGGTTGATCCTGAGCGCGCCAAGGCTTTGGGTTTTACCGGGCCGATGTTGCGTGGCTCTGGCGTGGCATGGGACTTGCGTAAGATGCAGCCCTATGAGGTCTACGATCGCATGCAGTTCGACATTCCAGTGGGCGTCAATGGCGACTCTTACGATCGTTACTTGGTCCGTATCGCTGAAATGCGCGAAAGTAATCGCATCATTGCGCAGTGTGTCCAGTGGCTGCGTAACAACCCTGGTCCGGTAATGATTGACAATCACAAGGTGTCGCCACCGCACCGCACAGGGATGAAGTCCAACATGGAAGAGCTGATCCATCACTTCAAGCTCTTTACCGAATGTTTACATGTTCCGGCGGGCGAAGCGTACGCCGCAATTGAACACCCCAAGGGGGAGTTTGGTATTTATATGGTGTCTGACGGGGCCAACAAGCCCTATCGACTTAAAATTCGTGCGCCAGGCTTTGTGCACTTGCAGGCGCTTGACGAAATGTCTCGTGGCCACATGATTGCCGATGCTGTCACGATCATCGGCACCCAGGATATTGTTTTTGGCGAGATCGACCGCTAATTTTGCTTGCGTTTTGACTTTGCTACCAACGGATTTAGATCATGCTGCTCTCTGAACAGGCCTACAAAAGAATTGATCGCGAGATCGCCAAGTACCCGCCGGATCAAAAGCAATCCGCCATCATGGCGTCTTTAGGGATTGCCCAGCAAGAAAAGGGCTGGGTATCGCCTGAAGTGATTCAAGATATTGCTGATTATCTTGGTCAGCCTGCTATTTTGGTTCAGGAAAATGCAACGTTTTACAACATGTTCAACGTGCGTCCTGTTGGTCAGTTCAAAATCACCGTCTGTACCAATTTGCCTTGCGCGTTGCGCGATGGTGAAAAAACAGCCGACTATCTGAAAAAGAAGTTGGGCATTGGCTTTCGTGAAACGACCCCTGATGGCGCTTTTACCCTCATGGAAGGTGAATGCATGGGCGCTTGTGGTGATTCGCCAGTCTTGTTGGTGAACGACAATCACATGTGTGTGCGGATGGAACGTGAAAAAATTGACGCAATGATCAGCGATTTAACAGACGCCGCCAAGGGAGGCGCAGCATGAGCGCCGCAATTTTGTCCAAGTACTCGCAGGGCCTTGAGGTCTCATCTGGTGCAGATTCGATGGCCCTTCATGGTCGCCACATCGTTCCGCAGATCATGGCGGACCTTGATGGTAAAAACTGGCGTTTGGCCGACTACGTTAAACGTGGTGGCTATGAGGCGCTACGCAAGATTTTGACGCAGGGCATGACTCAGGAAGAAGTGATTGCCGAAGTCAAAGCATCAGGTTTGCGTGGAAGAGGGGGGGCCGGCTTTCCAACGGGCCTGAAGTGGAGCTTTATGCCCCGCAGCTTTCCTGGTCAAAAGTATTTGGTCTGTAACTCCGATGAGGGCGAGCCAGGTACGTTTAAAGACCGTGACATTCTTCGCCTGAATCCGCACATTGTGATCGAAGGCATGGCGATCGCCGCCTATGCGATGGGGATCTCCGTTGGCTACAACTATATTCACGGTGAAATTTTCGAGGTGTACGAGCGCTTCGAAGAGGCACTCGACGAAGCACGTCAAGCAGGCTTTTTAGGTGACAACATCCTAGGCTCCACCTTTAGTTTCCAGCTACATGCCTTTCATGGCTATGGCGCTTACATTTGTGGCGAGGAAACCGCGTTGCTCGAGTCACTCGAGGGCAAAAAAGGTCAGCCACGCTTTAAGCCTCCATTCCCTGCAAGCTTTGGTTTATATGGCAAGCCCACCACTATCAACAACACCGAGACGTTTGCGGCAGTGCCATGGATTATTCGCAATAGCGGACAGGCCTATCTTGAGGTAGGCAAGCCTAACAATGGCGGCACCAAGTTGTTTTCAATCACGGGTGATGTTGAGCGTCCCGGTAACTATGAAATTCCACTTGGCACCCCATTTTCCAAATTATTGGAGTTAGCGGGTGGTATGCGCGGTGGCTCGACGCTCAAGGCAGTGATTCCCGGTGGCTCCAGTGCGCCGGTCATTCCAGGCAACATCATGATGGATACGACGATGGACTATGACGCCATCGCCAAGGCGGGTTCGATGTTGGGTTCTGGTGCCGTGATCGTGATGAACGACACGCGCTGCATGGTCAAGTCGCTCTTGCGCTTATCGTATTTCTATTTTGAAGAAAGTTGTGGTCAGTGCACGCCTTGCCGTGAAGGGACGGGCTGGCTCTATCGCATGGTGAACCGAATCGAGCACGGTCAGGGCCGTCCCGAAGACTTGGACTTGCTGGATTCAGTCGCGGGCAACATCATGGGTCGCACAATTTGCGCTCTGGGTGATGCCGCTGCGATGCCGGTTCGTGGTTTTCTCAAGCACTACCGTGATGAATTTGCACACCACATCGAGCACAAGCGATGTGTCGTAGCCCCCTATCTCTAAGGTTTGGATAAAGTTATGGTTGAGTTAACCATCGACGGCAAGAAAGTCGAAGTGCAAGAAGGCAGCATGGTGATGCACGCCGCGCATAAGCTTGGCGTGTACGTGCCGCATTTTTGTTATCACAAGAAACTATCTATCGCGGCCAATTGCCGCATGTGTCTGGTCGAGGTCGAAAAAGCGCCTAAGGCGATGCCGGCCTGCGCGACGCCTGCGACCAATGGCATGGTGGTGCATACCTGCTCTGAGCGCGCCATTGCCGCGCAAAAGAGTGTGATGGAGTTTTTGCTGATCAATCACCCGCTTGACTGTCCCATCTGTGATCAGGGCGGTGAGTGTCAGTTGCAGGATTTAGCCGTCGGTTACGGCGGTTCGACTTCGCGCTACAACGAAGAAAAGCGGGTGGTGTTCCACAAAGAGCTCGGTCCGCTCGTCTCCGCAGAGGAGATGTCACGCTGCATTCATTGCACACGTTGTGTCCGCTTTGGTCAGGAAGTGGCCGGCGTGATGGAGCTTGGGATGATCGGGCGTGGAGAGCATTCCGAAATCACGACCTTTGTGGGCCGCTCAGTTGAGTCTGAGCTGTCTGGCAACATGATTGATCTGTGTCCAGTGGGTGCGTTGACCTCTAAGCCGTTCCGTTATCAGGCCCGTACTTGGGAATTGGCACGTCGCCGCTCAGTCTCGCCACATGACAGCTTGGGCGCAAACCTCGTTGTTCAAGTCAAAGGCGAAGAAGTTATTCGCGTTGTGCCATTTGAAAATGACGCCATTAATGAATGCTGGATCAGCGATCGTGATCGTTTTTCTTATGAAGGTCTCAATGAGGACCGTTTGACGACGCCAATGATTAAAGGCGAAGACGGACAGTGGAAAGAAGCGACGTGGTCGGATGCTTTGCAAGTCGTCGCCCACGGCTTGATGGATGTGCGTGACGCCTCAGGCGGCGCACAGATTGGTGCCTTGGCAACTGAATACGCGACTCTCGAAGAGTTAGCCTTGCTGGCCCGCGTCACGCGCGGTCTTGGGTCTGAAAATATCGACTTTCGGTTGCGTCAGACAGATGTCGCTTTCGATGCTGGTTTAACGGGTGCGCCTTGGCTTGGCTTTCCGATCGCCGAGCTCGACACGCTGGATCGTGTGCTGGTCGTGGGTTCGTTCATGCGCAAGGATCATCCCTTGATGACCCAGCGTTTGCGCCAGGCTGCCAAGCGTGGAACTCAAATTAACTCGATCGACACAGCCGGTGACGATTTGTTGTTGAAACTAAATGCTCGGGCGACAGTGCTGCCAGCCAATTTGGCCTTGACCGTGGCACAAGTCGCGGTCGCGTTGTCGAAATTGAAGGGTCAGGATGTGCCCGCCGCTTTGGCGGATGTGCAGCCTGATGCGACGGCTCAGTCAATGGCTCAGAGCCTGGCCAGCGGAGAGCGGGTTGCGATTTTGTTGGGTAATTCGGCCGTTAATTCGCCGGATGCCTCGTGGATTGCTGCGAACGCTC
>JAURZO010000232.1 GCA_030653405.1 Zwartia sp.
GACTTTGTGATGTGAGATGACTTGACGAACCCCGAGTGCATTGGAAATCGACATGGCTTCAGTCATGGCTTCTAGTACTTGCTCAGCCTCGTTGCGGATATGTGAGGCAATCACAGCATTACTGCCACGCAAAGGCTCGAACACCGCTTGAATCTCCTCGGCCGTGGCGGCTTGAGCCGGTGCATAGTAAAGGCCTGTCGAGACGCCAACGACGCCAGCATCCAGCGCCTCTTGGACAAGTCGTTGCATGGCTTGAATTTCCTCTGCATTGGCAGGTCTGTCCAGGTTCTGCATCGTGACGGCTCGCAAGCTTGTGTGTCCGGCCAGAGAAGCAACGTTCATTGTCGAGGGTGTCTTTTCTAACGCCTCAAAGTAGTCGGCAAACGAGTCGTAGCGTAATGCTGAAGCGTCCGCGACCAGGTTGAGCGGAGGCACTGGATTGGTGCGGCCTAGTGGTGCGAGGCTGATGCCGCAATTCCCTGTAATGACTGTTGTGACGCCTTGGCTGACCTTAGGACGCATCGAGCGATCGGCCAGTACCAATCGATCATCATGGGTGTGGACATCGATAAATCCTGGCGCAACCGAAGCGCCGTCAACGTCGACGACCGAGCTCGCTTCGACGTGTAAGTTGTGACCAATTTCAACGATCTTTCCCTCTGTGATTGCGATGTCAGCCCGGTAACGAGGCGCGCCAGTGCCGTCAATCACAATGCCATTTTTAATCAACAGGTCACATTTCATGGTGGTTGCGCTCATTTGAGTTCATCAGGGATTACAAGGATGTTTTGTCACAGTCATTATGTTACAAACTTCGAACTTTATGGATTCTTTAGTTTGCAGGATTAGAGTCATCTGAGTGATGTTGTTGGGTTGCGGTATATGGCACGATTATTGCTTGCGTAATGTTGCATGTTCCAATTTATATGGGGTAATACATGAATATCAATCGACGTGATTTACTGAAAGGCGCGGCCGGCATAAGTTTGGCGGCGACTGGCATGATTGGCGCTCCTGCTTTCTCTCAGTCCTCAAGCAGGATTCTGAAGTTTGTGCCGCAGTCCAACTTGGCGAATTTTGATCCAATTTGGGGCACGCAGTATGTGGTCCGTAATGGTGCACAGTTAGTTTGGGACACGCTTTACGGCATGGACGACAAGTTGGTCCCTCAGCGTCAGATGATCGAGAGCGAAGAGGTCTCCAGCGACGGATTGACCTGGACCTTCAAACTGCGCCCAGGTATGAAATTTCATGACGGCGAGCCAGTGCGCGCTGTCGATGCGGTCGCCAGTATCAACCGTTGGTCACAACGTGACCCCATGGGTTTGATGATCCGCGCCGTTCAAAAAGAATTGTCGGTGGTCAATGATTCGACCTTTAAGTGGGTGCTTTCCAAACCCTATCCAAAGATGCTGTTGGCTTTGGGTAAGGTCGGCACACCGATCTGTTTCATCATGCCAGAGCGCTTTGCCAAGACAGATCCATTTAAGCAAATCGATGATTACATCGGTTCGGGTCCAATGAAGTTCTCGCGCAAAGAGTTCAAGCCAGGTGCTTTGGCTGTGTTTGAGCGCTTTGATGGTTACAACTCACGCAAAGAGCCAGGTAACTGGATGGCGGGCGGCAAACAGATCAATTTCGACCGTATCGAATGGATCATCATGCCTGATCCCGCGACGGCATCGGCTGCGCTGCAAAGCGGAGAAGTGGATTGGTGGGAAACGCCTCTGCCTGATTTAGTGCCATTGCTGCGACGCAACCGCAACATATCGGTCGATATCGCAGACCCACTTGGCAACATTGGTTCATTCCGCATGAATCACATACATGCGCCGTTTGACAATCCAAAGGTGCGTCGCGCGGTCCAGATGGCGGTCAGTCAAGAGGACTACATGCGTGCGGTGGTGGGTTCTGACACCAAGTTGTGGAAAAATTCTGCCAGCTTCTTTACGCCCGGCACCGCTCTTTACTCAGAGAATGGCGGCGAAGTGTTGAAAAATGGTCCTAAGATGGAGCTCGCCAAAAAAATGTTGGCCGAATCCGGCTACAAGGGTGAGCCTGTCGTGTGTCTGGTCGCACAAGACAACGCCATTACTAAAGCTCAGGGCGAAATCACGGCTGACTTGCTTAAGCGTTTGGGCATGAACGTCGACTTCGTTGCAACGGACTGGGGCACTGTTGGTCAGCGTCGTGCTTCCAAGAATGAGCCAGGTAAGGGCGGTTGGGGCATGTTCCATACATGGCACGCTGGTGCGGATACGGCCACGATCGCCGGAAACGTTGGCGTGCGTGCAAATGGTGACAAGGCTTGGTTTGGCTGGCCTAACGTGCCCGCCGTCGAGAAGGGTATTGACGAGTGGTTCGATGCATCTTCTCTTGATGCTGAGAAAGCAGCTTTCGCCAAGATCAACAAGTCTGCGATGGAAGAAGTGGTCTACATTCCTACTGGCTTCTTTTATACCTATCAAGCTTGGCGCAAGAATATCACCGGTATCGTGGGTGGTCCCTTGCCATGGTTCAACGGTGTAAAGAAAACCTAACTCTGGTTTGAGTCGATCAAGGCCGTCGTGTGTTTGACGCACGACGGCTGATAGATCTTATGTTGTATCGGATTCAACCTAGCAGTACGGAAACTCCATCACCATGTTTACCTACATTATTCGCAGGGTATTAGCGACCATTCCGGTCATGCTGATCGTTGCCCTGTTTGTGTTCAGCCTGCTTTACATCGCTCCAGGTGATCCGGCAGTCGTGATTGCCGGCGATCAAGCCAGTCCGGCGGACGTAGAGAAAATCAGAGCCGGTTTGGGTCTGGACAGACCGTTTCTTGTCAGATTCTCCGAGTGGTTTTTTAATCTTTTGCGCGGCGACCTCGGCGTTTCGATGTTTACTGGCATTCCCGTCAGCGAGTTGATCGCTCAACGGATTGAACCCACGTT
>JAURZO010000234.1 GCA_030653405.1 Zwartia sp.
TTTTATTCATGATCCCGATATGCAGGCCGCATGCAGAGCAAAAACAAGATAAAAATATTATTTTCTAATGGAGATGAAAAGTGACCACCGTACAAAAAAAACTATCGATCTTGACATCCTTGTTAATAGCTTCATGCATGCCCTATCTTGCGGTAGCCCAGTCAAATGAATACCCAAATAAGACCATCAAGTTGATTGTTGGATTCACACCAGGTGGCAGTACAGATACAGTCGGCAGACAACTCGCCAACTCATTTAGCAAGATTTTGGGGCAAACCGTCATTGTTGAAAACAAGCCGGGTGCCAATGCGAACTTAGCAACAGACTTTGTACGTCGCTCCGCTCCAGACGGTTATACGATTTTTTATACATCCATCGGACACGTGACGAATCCTCTGATTTATAAAGAGGCAAAATACGATCCAGTCAAAGATTTCACTCCGATTGGTCAAGTATTGGCAGGACCTAATGTGCTCGTCGTCCCTGCCAATTCGAAATTTAAAACACTCAAAGATCTTATCGATTACGGCAAAGCCAATCCAGGGAAAATTAATTTTGCTTCCTCAGGTGTTGGATCATCTCTGCATTTATCAGGAGAACTCTTCAAACAGCTCTCCGGCGTGGACATGGTGCACATACCCTACAAAGGCGCTGGCGCTCTCATGCCGCACCTCATGTCCGGGACCGTTGATCTTGCTTATCCTAACCTTCCAACCGCCATCCCGCTGATCGAGCAAGGACAACTTCGAGCCCTTGGCGTGACAACCAGCACGCGATCAAACGCCGCACCCAACATTCCAACAATCGCCGAGGCAGGCTTGCCGAACTACGATATGTCTACCTGGTATGGTTTGGTCGCCCCCGCGAATCTTCCTCCAGACATACAAAAGAAACTCAGCGATGCCTTAATGAAAACGCTCAATGATCCGGAATTCAGAGGGCGACTAGTCGCTCTAGGCATGGACCCGAGACCTTCGTCGCCTCAAGAATTCGCAACTTTCATTCAGGGCGAGTCTTCCAAGTGGAGTTCAACCCTGAAAGGCATGAACTTCAGCACCAATTAATATTATTTGGTTATATTTTTCACACTAAGCTTGGCACCCAGCTTCCTGATTACAGGCTGATCTGGCTCAGTAGGCTGAGGTGCATGCGGTGAGGTCCAATCAACGGCGCGAGCATGAAGGGCAGAGAATGTAGGACTACAGAATACGCGTGTTAAGAACATGCGTATTCATTCAAGCGCGCCCTTACAAATCCAACCGATACGCACGCACAGCTGTTCCAAAAAACAAATCGTGCTTTTCCGCATCCGAATACGGCATAGCAACACGCTTGAACGCGTTCCACAAAACGTGATACTCGACTGATTCGCGATCAGGTGGAAAATTACTCTCGAACATGCAACGCTCGGGGCCAAAGGTCTCGATACAGGTCTTGAAATAAGGCCCCCACACCTCAGCCAGTCGCGTAGAGTCTGCAGGGCACTCAAGCGCATCCATACCAAAGCCAAGATACGGCATGCCTAGGCCACCCAGCTTGACATACACGTTGGGACATTTGGCAAGCTCACGCAGAGACTGTTGCCAATGCGCAAACGCCTCGGACTCGCGCGGCAGGTAGGTGCGCGTCTTGCCGATAAAGGCACCTACATGATTCAGAATAATCGTAGTGTCAGGAAACGCTCGAGCCAGCGTCGCGAGCTCGAGCAGCTGAGGGTGATACACCATCGCATCAAAGCTCAGCTTGCGGGGCCCAAGCATCGCAAATCCAGCGCGAAACGTGGGGTGCGCCAACATGCCAGGCTCAATCAGATAGCGGCTATTGTTGAGTTTTTCATCGGCGTCCCATTTTGTGATGAGGCGGATGCCGCGATAGCGCTTAGGTGCTGTCGCAATCTGTGCGTCGAGCAACTCGGCGATTTCGGGACCACAGGTCAAGTCCGCGCTACCAACAATACCTGCGGCTACCAAGGTCTGACCATAGGCCTGACTTGCCGCCACAGCGGCGATCCCATTGGCGAACTCCACTTCACCCAAAGGCTTCATCATCTCCGGGACATTTTTGCCGTAGTAAGCGGCACACTCAACATAAACGGAACCCTGAATATTGTGACCCGACTGCGCGTCTGCCAAAAACTCTTTGAGGAGATAGGTCTGACCGGGCCTGTCCCATAAGTGGTGATGTGCATCAATAATCGGGCGCGCTGGCTCGAGGATCTCTTCGCGGTGCATTGCACGCCATGCAGAATTGTCTTTCAACACATGTGCAGATGAGGGTGTCCCATCAGGATTTTTTAATTGTCTGGCGACAAGAATGGAAGGCATCGCTTTCTCCTTAATTGATTTGCTTCAATTGTCTCACCATCGAAAATGCTTTTCCACTATACAAAAGCACATATCCCCATCGTCGGTAACGGCTTGCTGCGCAAGAAATCCGTCAGACCGCAAAATCTCTGCTACTTTATCCGGCACGAGCGCACAGCTGCTAATCGTTGAAGCTGACATGTCGCTCAATGATTAAGGCCGGATCATCTAAAGGGGAGCTCTTATGGATCTTGGTATAAAAGGTAAAACAGCAATGGTCACTGCCTGCAGCGCAGGGCTGGGACAAAGCATCGCACGACGATTAGCCATGGAGGGTTGCAATCTTGCTTTGTTCTCGCGCTCTAGCGACAAGCTTGAGTCCCTGGCGCGTGAACTCCGCTCGCAACACGGTGTTGAGGCGATCGCCATTCCCGGAGATATGACACGCGAACATGACATTGAAAATTTTGCGCATGTAACGCAAGAAAAACTTGGAGGCCCAGATATTCTTATTCTCAACACGGGGCGTCCACCCTTGCAAATGAAAACAGTCTTAGGTGAGACCGACGCGCGACGGTGGGAGCAGGCCTATCAAACACAACTACTTGCTGCGACCATCGTCACCCGAGTGATTGTGCCCAAGATGATTGGTCGTGGCTGGGGTCGGATTGTTGGCGTGACCTCGGCATCCGTGGCTCGACCCATGACTCATCACGCGCTATCCACGGTCTATCGTGCAGGCGTCACCGCTTTACTCAAGCATCTTGCAAGCGAGATCGCGCAACATCAGATCACCGTCAACACCGTTCAGCCCTCCTCTATTGGTACCGATGCTTTGGTCTCCTCATACGATATGAGTGAGCGCATCAAACGAATCCCGTTGCGCAGACTCGGCACGCCTGAAGAGTTCGCTGCAACGGTTGCTTATCTAGTGTCAGAACACGCTGGTTTCATTACTGGTACGAGTCTGTTAATCGATGGTGGCATGGCCGGTAGTCTGCAGTAAAAAAGCTTGCTATATAAGAGAGGCTTAAGTGCGTCATTCTTGCTTGACTAAACAACGTCCCTCTGTTCTAGTACAAAAAAATATAATCAGGAGACATCATGAAAATATTCAAAAATATTTTATTCGGTTGCTTTCTAGCGGTTTGCTTTTTTCGTGTCGCCCATAGTGCGTATCCAGATCAGCCCATCAAATTAATCGTGCCCTTTCCTGCAGGTGGTACAGCCGACGTCGTAGGACGTATCTTGGCAGCAAATCTATCCGAGCGCGTGGGTCAGCCTGTTGTGGTGGAAAACCGCGGTGGTGCTGGCGGTACGATCGGTGCGGCAGCTGCCGCCAAGAGTGCTCCAGATGGCTATACCTTATTTCTCGGCACCTCTGGCACCCATGCTGTGAACTTCGCCCTGACGGACAAACCCACATATCATCCGCTCAACGATTTTGTGCCCGTGACGACCATCGCTGAAGTACCCAACGTACTGGTCATCTCCTCCAAAGCGCCTTATAAAACACTGGCAGAACTCATCGCGGCAGCCAAGGCTAAACCTGGGCATCTGAGCCATGGCAGCACAGGCATCGGCGCTTCGCCTAGCTTGAGTTTTAACGTGCTTAAAAGTATGAGCAACACCGACATGATTGAGGTGATGTACAGAGGGGGTGCCCCTGCTCTGATTGCAACCATGTCAGGCGAAGTGACCATGACCTTTGAAGGTGTCGCAACCGCCATGCAGCATATCAAGGCAGGTACGCTCAGACCTTTGGCGGTCAGCAGCAGCTACAGAATACCCACTCTCCCAGACGTGCCAACGGTAGCCGAGAGTGGCTACCCTGGCTTTGATGTCGCAGCATGGTATGGGATTTGGGCACCCGCCAAGACACCACCTGCGATCATCAAAAAAATGAATGCTGAATTTAATGCTATTTTGAAAATGCCCAACGTTCGCGAAAGATTAGAAAATGTCGGCGCCAAGGTTCTTGGCAGCACAGCCGAAGACTTTGTCGTATTCAATAAAAAAGAATTCGATCGCTGGTCGCAATTTATCAAAACGAGTGGTATCAAATTACAAAACTAAGTAGGCTTTGAAACATATGCTTGGCATCGCTGCACAAAATCCTCACCACCCCTTTGACGCTGTAGATCGCATCAGTGCAACAAACTGGCTTGATACTCTTAATCAGGCCTTAACGCAGACCAACAAGATCGCAATCCAACATCTGTTTGCGGATGACTGTCATTGGCGAGATCTACTGGCGTTTACCTGGTCTATTACTCCAACTGCAGGGTCGCACGACATTGCGTCCTTGATGCTAAGCAAACAAGCGAATATAAAAGCGCGCGATTTCAAGCTTGCAGAAGGCCGGCTTGGTCCGCGTCGTCTCAAACGAACCGGTATAGATGTCATAGAATCCGTTATTCAGTTTGAAACCGAATTGGGTCGATGTTTTGGGATTCTTCGTCTGTTGCTTGATACACCAACGAAGGCATTTCAACTTATGACGAGTCTTCATGAGATCAAAGGGCACGAAGAAAAAATTGGCCTGCGTCGCCCAACAGGGGCAGCCTACTCACGAAACTTTGGTGGGACCAATTGGCAGGACCAACGCATTGAGAGCCAAGCCTATCTTGACCGGGATCCAACTGTTTTGGTCATCGGTGGCGGTCAAGCGGGGCTCAGTGTTGCCGCGTCTTTGGTGCTGATTGGTGTCGACACCTTGGTCATCGATAAGTATCCAAAAATCGGTGATAGTTGGCGCATGCGTTACCACTCGCTCGCATTGCACAACGTCACGGATCTCAATCATCTGCCTTATTTACCATTTCCAGAGAACTGGCCTTCTTATTTACCGAAAGACATGGTGGGTAACTGGCTTGAAGTGTATGCGCAGACTATGGAAATAAATAATTGGACAAGTAATGAGTTAGCCAATGCCTCCTATGACGAAGCAAGCGCGCGTTGGACAGCCCTACTAAAAAATAATGTCACTGGTGACGAGCGCACTTTACGACCCAAGCACATCATCTTTGCAAATGGACTAGTCGGGCTGCCGCGGATTCCAAAACTGCCCGGACTCGATGATTTCACCGGAGACGTGATGCACACCAGTGCGTTCACCAGCGGCGCACAATGGAAAGGAAAGCGTGCTCTTGTTCTGGGCACAGGAACGAGCGCGCATGACGTGGCACAAGATCTTCACAGTAACGGCGTACAGACGACGATGATTCAACGGGGATCAACAACAGTTGTCAGTATCGATCCCAGCCTCAAATTAACCTACGCTTTATACGAGGGTATTGCATTAGAGGATGGCGACCTCCTTTCAAGTGTCAATACGATGCCCGTGACAAGGCGAAATTTCAAACAAACCTCAGCCCGAATGATCGAGCTAGATAAAAAACTGATCAACGGTCTGATAGCAAGCGGATTTAAATGGGATAACGGTGAGGACGATACCGGCTACCAAATGAAAATCCGGACGCGTTACGGTGGCTACTATTTGAATGCTGGTTGTTCAGACTTGATTATTAGCGGTGCTATCGGTTTGTGTCAGTATGAACAAATTGAAAAATTTGTCGCAAAGGGTGCTCTCTTAAAGGACGGCACCCTCATGCAGGCAGATCTTATCGTCATGGCCACTGGCTTCATCCCACAAGAAACAGTTGTCAAGCAGCTTCTGGGCGACGAGATTGCTCAAAAAATAGGCCCCGTTTGGGGCATCGCACCCGATGGCGAGATGAACAATATGTGGCGCCGTACAAATCAACAAGGGTTGTGGTTTGTGGGAGGCAGTTTTACCAACTGCCGCATTTACTCGCGCTATGTCGCCATGCAAATCAAAGCCCTCGAAGAAGGACTGCTACATTAATTCGACAGAAAATACAGAAATTGGCAAAGGGTGAGGATCACCCACGGCCTTAAAAATGCATGCTTGCAAAATTCAGTCATTTTTAACCTAGAAGACTAGAGTAACTTTTCATGCTCCGACTTATCAGCGCGACTCCCAGTCCTTACGCTCGCAAAGTGAGGATTGCTCTGGCAGAAAAAAATATTGACTTCGAGTTAATCACTGAAGTGCCATGGAACCAAGGTGCCATAACTGAGCAACATAACCCTCTGGCTAAGCTGCCCGTGTTGTTGCTTGAAAATGGCGACAGCATTTTTGACTCGCGGTTCATCCTGGAATATTTGGAATTAATCTATCCCCAGACTCCACTGCTGTCTAACGATGTACCTGACAGACTGTTAGCAAAAAAGTTAGAAGTGTTGGCAGACGGCGTTTGCGATGCGGTGGTCTTGGTATTTTTTGAGCGCATGCGTGGCGAGAACGAAAGTGCCGAATGGACTGCTCGTCAAATTCATAAAATCGAGGCTGGAGTTGGTGAGTTAGCGCGCCTGATCGATCAACGTCAATTTGCCGTGGGTGACAAGTTCGGTCTGGCTGATATCGCGGTAGGATCAGCGCTTGGGTACCTGAAAGTACGGTTCAAAGAATTTGACTGGCAGACCTTATATCCCTCATTGGCCGAATACTCTGCCAAACTCGAACTCCGTCCTTCGTTTCAGCACACGCAACCTTATCCTCAGACCATCACAGATAAGGTGATTTGAAGCCATAACCGCGGTCTTAATGGTGTCGGTTATGGTGAAACACAATCGCACCAGATACTAAAAATTATCCTGACAAACCAGTTGCAAGTCTGACCCGCTATGGCGCTTTGATTGCCGTAGTCGGGATCGTTTCGGGATCTTTGATGATGCTTCGCTGCGGCAAGTAATTTAAAAGCAAGTCTGTTTCCTTCTTCACCGCGCTGTAGCATTCACAACTGAGTGCTTCGAGCTGATCAATCGAATGATGTCTGTTGCAAACTGCGGTCTGACACAGGCTCACAATCAGTGCTTTCATAGGAACTCTGTGCGCTCAGATCTTGCCGTTGCTCAAGCTGCAAAAAAATACCAATCCTTAAACATACACCTGCCAAAGCGGGCATTCCACAAGAAGCACTCGAGCCTTATGGCCGCTTTAAAGCCAAGCTCTCGCGGAACTACATCCGTACACTCCAAGATCAGCCCTACGAAAACTCATCATGGCGCAAATCGTGCCCATTGAGGACATCAGCTTGCACTTCACGGGCGATTTCAACGCCATCGCCTTGACCAACAACCTGTTAGCCGCCTTGATCGCTATTTGTTATCACAAAGTACGGTACAAATGATGTGATTTCTGTTGCTAAAGTTTGCAGATGCATGAAATGACATAAACCGCCTAGAATGGACAAACGAATCAACATCAATGGTAATAATTAATATTGAACCTCTTAAAACTCATCGTCAGCATTCATCCATGACTCGGTTCTCCTGTCTTATCCAGTCACAAAAAATGCTTCAAATCATTTGTTTGATGCTGACATGTTTACTCCTCCCGAACCTGGTGAAAGGACAGATTGCTTTACCGGCAAGTCAGCCCAAACAACCCTCTATTGAAAGCGAAAGTGGGATTTCCGAGCAGCGTGCCAAGGTACAAACACAGTTAGCTGAGACCCAGCGAAAGCGTGATACCAAACAACCGAGTAGCCTTGTGTTATCCAACGCTGAAGCTGTTAGTGAAGCAGACAGCCAACGCTTATTGGATCGACTCGCCTTTTTGCAAGCCGAAATAATCAAAAAACTTGATGAGTTCGCCGATCTACAAAAAGCTCCGTCCCCTCTTATATCAAGCCTACCCCAGGTCCAAGCACTAGGTGAATTCCCCCCCTATTCGGCCATCGCTGTCGATGCCTTGCGTGATGAACTAGACGGTCAGCTTGACAAACTGCAGGGATTGCTCAGCGGCCTTCAAATCAGAGAAGTTGAAAAGCAGACTCAGCTTGAACAAAAGCGTCGCGCCGATGAAGATCTGCGACTCAGCCAGGATGGTTATGCCAATGCTCGCGGCGAAGAGAATAAGGCTCAGGCGAAATTGGAGCTGGAGAAGGCTGAATTGCGTCAACGTATTGCAGAGTCGGAACTGGCGGTGCTGGGCATAGACGAAGATTTGCTCAAGCTAAAGGCGGCACAAACTCGCATACTGAGCGATGAGCTGACTCGTCTGGTAAAAAAGGCTCTTTCATTTCAGAAGTTGACCGAATTAGATCTGAATGCACAGCGTACCCGCATGATCGCCTTGCGCAAACGCCTAAGTCAAGAAACGTCCAAGGTAAACGACCGTCGGCGCAATCACGAAAGAGAGCGCGCTAAGCTCTTGGCAAACTCACCGCAACCAGAGAGCAAGGATGGGCAACGACTTTCAGTTCTGAATCAGGCGTTGATCACTGACGGCATTGTTCTGGACGGCCTCAATGCCCTGGAAACACTGAATCAGGTTGTCTTTGACGCATGGGAGAAACGTTATCTGATTCTCTCAGGAGGAGATTCAGAACAAAAACGTCAGGCGCTCTCTTCCCTGGAAAAGATCTATCAAGGCTTGATCAACCGAAAACGCCT
>JAURZO010000254.1 GCA_030653405.1 Zwartia sp.
TCCTTTCTGCCGATTCTTGGGGTCGTCGCGTGGTTTTTACCAGATATGGCACAGGAACGACTGCGCTACCAGCAGCAGGGTTGAACTAAGCGTGGGGCTCAGTGCTGCAACCTTGGTGCGCAGAGGATCCTCCCCTCGAGGCCCAGATGATTAAAACTTGTGGCGTATGCCCACACCGATCATAAAGCTCTCTGCAGTGTTGATCATGCCAAGGTTCTGACCATAAGAAGTGTACGCATAGACGTTTGTGCGAGCAGAGAGTTGTTGCGTCAGCGCAGCGCTGTATATTTGTTGCGTCTTATAGTCAAGATTGCCTGACAAAAGGCCTTGCGGCTGCATCATCTGCCAAGATGCAAGCAGCGTTGTTTGTCCCGATAAAGGTGCGGACAAGCCTACCATGTATGAGCTTGCCTGAGCGCCTGGCAAAAATAATACAGCACCCGCGTCCCATGAAATCGTGCTCAAACCTGAAGGCGTGACCGATCCTGTGCCCGAGCTCTGTCCATTGAAAAACCCATTGCTTGTGCGGCCAAACGCTAATGCTACCCGCACCGTGTTGAAATCGTAGGCTCCACCAAGAATCCATGCCGACGGGTCGGCACCACCGTCTGTCTGAGAGGTATCGCCATAGAGTTTGTCGTATACGAAAGCGGCCTCGACCGTGCCATTTTTGTAGTGCGCCCCAAGCGTCACGGCACGTAAATTTTGATTGGAGGCGAAGTTGTATGCGCCCGCCTGAGCACCACAAGATTGTGTCGCGACGCAAGGCTGCCCTTCGGTGTAAATCGCAGAGAGTTCAGTCGCAAAGGAATAGCCCGCACCAAGCGTCAAACCGCCAAGAGGCTTGGCTTGTAGCAGCACCATATTGCCATAGCGTGTCGTATTTGCTGAACCAAACGAAGCGCCAATATTGGCTTGTCCAAACCCCTCCGCAAAGGGGTCGATGTTTAGAAAATAATTTGACGCTAAATTGATTTGGCGGCCAATATCCAATCGACCCACATCTTGCATCGACAGACCGAGAGTGGACTGCCGCCCAAATAATCGACCTCCCTGTGCGGAGACACCCTGAGCGGGATTAAAACCACCCTCCAGAGTAAAGTCGACACTGACCCCATCACCCAGCCATTCGACTCCCCTCAGACCCCAGCGCGAGCCTGATTGGACACCGTTACTCATGCCAAACATGGACTGATTAATCTGACTCTCGCCTGCTATTGACTGCCTCACCTCCCGTTGAACCGACTCGTAGGTGATCCCAAGATCCAGAATCCCATATAGAGTCACGCCAGATTGCTGGGCTGCAGCAACCGATATTATCGAGAACAAGGCAGATATGGCTAAGCCTCTGCGTAGAGTCAATGACAAGATTTTGGAGAGCGACAACATCGAGCCTCTGTTAGGTATTGCAGGGTCAATTGAAGGGTAGTAATCTTGACTTGATTACCGCAAACAATATTAATTTAAAAGGTTCGTCATGTCTGTGCACAATCTCAAGACCAAGCCACAAGTCGACGCTATTTTGCAAGCCAAAATCCATCTGGCTGCCGCCAACAGGTTGGCTGTGCTGGATGATCTTCACGAAGGGATCGACAACCATTTCACGATGACGGTGCCTGGGTACAAAGATCGCTTTCTGATTTTGCCTTTCGGTCTGCACTGGTCAGAGGCGCGCGCCAGCGACATGATTATCTTTAACGAAAAAGGCGAGACACTCGAAGGCGAAGGTGTTGTTGAGCTCTCCGCGCAATGCATCCATGCGCCGATCCACCGGATCACCGGCGCAAATGTCGTGCTCCATACCCATCAAAACTGGGCTGTGACACTCAATATGTTGCAGGACAACCGACTCTTGCCAGCGAGCCAGACTGCTGCGTTTTACCATGGCCTCGTCGCCTATGACGATACCTACACAGGTACCGCTGATTTTCTGGAGGAAGGTGAAAGACTGGCCGCTGCGATTGGCGACAAGAAAGTATTGTTCATGAAGAATCACGGTGTGCTGGTGGTTGGCGACACGGTCGCTCAAGCATACAAGCGCCTCTACAAGCTCGAACGTATCTGTCGCGCGCAGGTATTGGCAATGAGTACAGGTCGGCCGATCCAGATTTTGTCCGAGGAAGTTATCGCTGCGGTTCAAAAGCCTCCGGTCGATGATCGTCATACGCGTGCCGGACGTGACAACCTCTACTTCGAAGCCATGATGCGCGTGCTTGATCGCGAGCTACCCGGTTATGCTGACTAACGAGGTTGACTCGCGCGACACCATCTGAGGTTGACTCGCGAGACACAACCTCGATTTACTATTCTGGATTCAGGGGCGCGATCCAGGAGGTGGCGGGCATCATGACCCCGCCCCTTTCGCCCGGCGTGACCGTTCCATAGCGTTGCGCCCATATATCGGGTAGAGCGCGCGCATCAGGCGAAGACAGCCATAACCGTAACAGATGACGCCTACGTTCTGGCTCTTGCCAGTCCTCAAACGCAGTGCGATCGTGCAACAGTGTATGGTTGTGAACAAACTGCATATCGCCTGGCTCGAGCCGCATTAAAAAGTTCAGACGCGAATCATTGGCCAACGCATCAAAACAATCCAATGCCTCGACGTGAATCGGAGTCAGGCGCATGGCCTCTTGAAACCGCTGCGCAGAATCGATGTACTGACGCTGATAGATCGTCGACATATGTTGCGCATGCCAGGTAAAAACCGGAATTTCGAAATACGGTTTTTGACCGGGCGCCACCTCACCGCGACGATCAGTCGCGATCGGATCAAATAGCGCGGCGGCCAAGGCGGGATGATCCCTGCGCATCTCGTTATAAATGGTATTGGACGAGACAAGCGCCGAGTCACCACCCGACTTGGCCTGCTGCAAACACACCAGTCCGACGATATCGCTTGAATCCGTATGAAACGTCTGGCGCTCATGCGTCTGATAGATCCTGACTTTGGGATCGTCAGCATTGAGCCCCATGTCAATGACATGGCCCAGCACATGCCCTTTGGCATTTTGAGGCCGTGGATTGCCTAGATGGCATCCAAGACCATAAAAGACTGCGGCGGTCAGTTCGCGGGACCACTCTCGCACCGGCAAAGCACGCACAAGCGCAAAGCCACAGCCATGAATCAACGTGTCATGCAACGATGCCAACCGGGCTGAAAGCGTCGGCAGCACAAAGTTTTCTCGACGAATCGCCGCGATATCTTCATGTTCCTCAAGACAGCGTCTCGCTGCAATCTCAAGCTCACGCAGCTCTGTATCATTAAGTGTATGAACCCACTGGCCTGAAGCAGAAGCCTCGGGACCCCGCCATGCGCTTTCTGCAACGATCGTGGGAGGGAGAGCCTCAATATGCATGACGATTCCTGAAAATGGTGTGAAGTGCTATCGTTACCCAAGTATTATAAATCCCACACCTTTGCCTGTTTCCATCGATGACGAACTCCCTGACCGAATTAGTATTGATTGCCGCAATCTTTGTGCTGTCAGGACTGGTCAAGGGGGTGATTGGGATGGGCCTACCCACAATCGCCATCGGTCTGCTTGGATTAATTGTGGCGCCGGTCGAGGCCGCAGCTATGCTGGTGTTGCCCTCCCTCATCACCAATGTCTGGCAACTCATTGCAGGCCCGAGCTTTCGCGCGCTGCTCAAACGCTTTAACACTCTGCTGGTGGGCATTTGTTTTGGCGCACCGTTTGGCGTGATGTTCATCGTCAGTGGCAACACGCCTATCGTCACGGCTGGTCTTGGATTTGTTCTGATGGCTTATGGACTGTATGGTTTGTCGGCCGCACGGATCGAGGTTCCAGCACGCGCAGAATGGTGGCTCTCCCCTACGATCGGGTTTGTCACAGGTATTTTGATGGGTGCCACCGGCATCTCAGCACTCCCAGTCGCGCCCTACTTCACGGCGCTCGGTCTGAAACGAGATGATTTGATTCAAGCCCTCGGGCTGTCGTTCACAGTGTCATCGCTCGCACTCGCAATCGGACTGCTGATCACGGGCGAGTTCGTCATGGAAATCGCGACCGTATCGCTACTCGCGCTCATCCCTGCATTTGCAGGCATGTTTGTTGGTCAATTTTTACGACAAAAAATCCCTCAAGAAAAATTCCGCCGCTATTTCTTTATCACCTTGCTTGTACTTGGCGCCTATACGTCATATCGGGCAATCAACTTGATGTGAGGTAGGCGACCCGGACGGCACAATGACGCTGCCGTCCTGTCACGCACAATGATTACTTGGAGGCTTTGTACTCTTTAGGACGAATCATTTCAAACAAAGTATTGACCTCGACGTAGTCACCTTTGTAGCCGCAGCGTCCCAAAGGTCGCGCGGCCGCCGTATCAAAAATGCCATCCTTGAGAAACTCATCATTAATGTGCACGCCCACCACCTCACCAAGCGTGAGCCATGTGTCGATCAACTCACCCTTTGCGTTCTTTAATTGTGTTGTGCTGATGTGTTTGCACTCAAGCGCGGCGATGGCGCGGGCGATCCGTGGTGGTTTGACAAGCGTCGATACGGCCGCGTCCAACCCGGCAAGCTTCATCTCGTCAACACCCGGGTCCACGGACGCCGAGGTAATGTTCATTTCCTGTGCCAGATCTGCACCACAGAAGTTCGCAACGAATTCGCCAGTCTCATCAATGTTGTTTACGCTGTCTTTACGAACGTGACTGGTACAAAATCCAATGACAGGAGGTGTTTCAGCGAAGGCATTGAAAAAACTATAAGGCGCCAGGTTCACGCGACCTTGCTTATCGAGGCTGGATATCCAGCCAATAGGGCGAGGCGCCACGATCGCTTTAAAGGGATTGTGTGGCAGGCCGTGGCCCTTGCTGGGTTCGTAAAAATAGTCGCTCACAGATACGTCCTTGAAAAGTTGAGTCCAATAGTTGCTTCTGAGCTTTTAGCATATTTGCACCAAACAACAGTTAGGCAGGATGCATGAAAATTGCTTCTGAGACGAGCAAATAATCCTATGTTGCGACGCAGCATTGAATCGCTGGCCGCAACAAGCTAAACAACAAGACAAGGCCCACCGATTGCGTGTAAAAATGAAGGGAGTCAGGATGAAGATGACATACAGTTGCAAATGAGGAGTGACGAATGACCACGACCGAACGAAAGGTAAATGACTTGGGCGGTTTACCCGCCGGCCCGGTGTGTCTGGATGAGCATCCGAGCACCCTGCATGAAAAGCGCGTGGATGCCTTACAAAAATTGCTGACAGGCAACAAACTACAGGCGTTTACAAGCGACGCCATGCGGCGCGCGATTGAGTCCAACACCGAGGAGGACTATAAAAACATGCTGTACTACGACAAATGGATCCGAGCCGTGCGCGATCTCGTGATCGAACAGCAGTTACTCACTGCAAAAGAAATCGATGATCGCATCGAAGTTCTGCGCCAACGCTACAAAGAGACGGGGTCATTATGAACGCAATCGAGCCCAGGCCCGGACAAGCGCTTCCAGCCGGTACGCCCGTCGTCATTTTGAAAAATCCGCCTGAAACTCATTGCCGAACACCGTTTTATTTGCGTGGCGCAAAAGGCGAAATCGCTGAAGTCAGAGGCTGTTTCCGAGATCCTTCTCTTCTCGCCTTTCACAAGCCCGGTCTGCCGATGCGGGTGTTATATCGCGTGCGTTTTAAACAAAAAGATGTTTGGCCAGACTATAGCGGCGGTCCAAATGACACTGTTGTCGCTGACATCTTTGAACACTGGATTGATCCACAGCCTGGAGCAAAAGCATGAGTACGTCGCACGGTAATCACCCCCACCATCATGATCACAGCCACGATCATGACCATGATCATGATCACGGCGATCATGCGCATCCACACTCACCGCCTGCGCCAGATGATGACGATCACTACGACCGCTACGAGGTCTTGCTTCAGACGGCGATTCGTCAATTGTTGGACGAAAAAGGCATCATTACGGCTGACGAACTTCACAGACAAATTGACTATCAAGACAGTCTGACCCCGGCAATCGGTGGAAAAATTGTCGCGAAGGCTTGGGTTGATCCGGAGTTCAAAAAGAAGCTCATCGCAGATCCACTCAAAACCATCAATGCGTCTTTTGAGCTGGACATCACGACGCCGCTAGACTTAGTGGTGCTAGAAAATACACCCACTGTGCATAACGTAGTCGTCTGTACGCTCTGTTCTTGCTACCCACGCATGTTGCTCGGTATTCCACCCGCTTGGTACAAGTCAATCGACTATCGCTCGCGCATCGTGGTAGAGCCCCGCAAGGTGCTTGCAGAGTTTGGTACGCATTTGCCTAGCGACGTTGAGGTACGTGTGTCGGACAGCACCGCTGACCTCAGATTTCTGGTGCTGCCTAACCGGCCCGCGGGTACTGAAAAACTGAGCGAAGCCCAGTTGGCAGAGCTGGTGACGCGCGATTCAATGATCGGGACTTCGCTCGCGCAAAGCCCGAAGCCTTAACAGTCCGACCGCCTCGTGCTGATTGTCACGGTCGAGCGTGTGTTGCGCACGCTCGACAATCGGCACGACACAATCCGCACAACACAATCCGCGCATCACAATCGGCGCCTCACAATCCGCGCCTCAATCATTGTCTATCCAGCCCGCAAGATGGCATAACTCTGCATAGCTTAAGCTTTACAGAATCTTTTGCCGGATTCGAGTGATCAACACCTCGGCGACCACCACGATCGCGAAGATTGAAATCAATATCACCGCAACGCGATCCCACTGAAACAGATTTAGAGCTGTGTCGAGTGCCATGCCAATACCGCCAGCGCCAACAAGCCCCAACACCGCAGACTCTCGTACATTAATGTCCCACCGCAACAACACAATCGACCAAAATGCTGGCTTGATCTGCGGCCAATAGCCATATTGGATCAAGGCGCCTGTACTCGCACCCACGGAGGTTAATGCTTCAATCGAACCGCGTTGCGCCTCCTCTACCGACTCACCCACCAGCTTACCTACGAAGCCAATCGAGCGAAAGGCAATCGCCATGGTACCCGCCAAAGGACCGGGCCCAAAGATGGCAATAAATAATAGTGCCCAGACCAGCGAATTGACGGATCGGCTCGACACGAGCACAAGGCGCGCAAGGGTGTTAATCAGACGATTTGGCGTGAGATTATTCGCAGCGAGCAATCCAATTGGGACTGCAAGGATCACCGAAATAATCGTGCCTAGCGAAGCGATATGAATCGTTTCAATCAGTGCATCATGTACGCTTCCTGAGTAATGCGCCCAGTCTACGGGCCACATGCGTCCAAACAAATCGGCCATCTGCTCTGGCGCATCCAGTAAAAACTCAGGGATGACTTCGACTTGTCTGATCGACTGCACAACAGCGGCGACAAACAAAAAATAAAAACCAAACCGCACCAAACGCTGACTTAAGGAGTAGCGGACCCAGCCCCGCAAAGCGTCACCACCACTCATGGCAACACCTTATTAATAGGCACGACAGACGGTTTACCTTTGAACAGCTCGGCAATCGTCAAATTTTCAAGAAATACGCGTCGAATAATGGTGGCCAAGAACTCGCCCAGCATGATGAGGGTAATGATGCTGATCAGGATTGCGCAAACGAAGTCATAATCAAAGCGTTGGAAAGCGGAAAATAAAGTGCCGCCAATCCCGCCCGCCCCCACAATACCCACCATGGTCGAATTACGAAGATTCGAATCAAACTGATAAGTACAAAACCCAATAAAGCGGGGAAAGACCTGAGGCAACACGGAAAAAATAATCACATTCGCAAAAGACGCACCCGTGGCACGCACAGCCTCAACCTGCTTAAGGGAGATCTCTTCTATCGCCTCTGTAAAAAGCTTGCCGATGAAACCAATCGAGGCAACCGTGAGGGCCAGAATCCCTGCGAGCGCGCCAAAGCCAACCGCCTTCACAAACAAAATCGCCACAATCACAGGATGCAAAGCCCGGCAAAACGAAACAATCGCGCGGGCCGGCCAAGAGGCCCAGCCAGGCATTAGATTGCGCGCGCCCAGCAAGCCAAGAGGCAATGCCAGGAAAATCCCAAGCGTCGAGGCGAGCACTGCGATTTCGAGACTCTCTGACAGCCCCTTAATGAGCAAGTTGTAGCGCTCAAAGCTCGGTGGAAACATGCGATCTAAAAAAGTTGCGGCATGTCCCATACCCGCAATAAATCGTGCGAGTGTGACATCAAGTTGCAGGCTGGCATAAATCACATAAAGCAGTCCCACGACCAGCCCGAGCTTGGCCTTGAGAGACATGCTAAAGGGCTTCGGATGCAAACGCTGGGTCGCAGAAGCCAAAGAGGCATTAGGGGTCAGACGATCCACGACTCACCGCCATAAATCCTTTTGAGCATGCCGTGGTCTAAACCGTTTGCAGGCCCGTCATAGACGATCTCCCCACCGGACATGCCAATCAAGCGTGTCGCATAACGTTTTGCCAGCTCGACATCATGCATATTGATCATCACCGGAATCTTTTGCGCCTGTGCCTGCTCTGTCAGCAGCTCCATGATTTCCGAAGAAGTCTTAGGGTCTAGGGAAGAGGTTGGCTCGTCGGCAAGTAATATCGCCGGCGCTTGCATCAGCGCACGTGCGATGCCAACGCGCTGCCGCTGGCCACCGGACAATGCATCCGCACGCTGGCTCGCAAAATCACCCAGTCCTACCGTATCGAGATAGCGATAAGCTTGCTCGATATCCTGTGGTTTAAACGAGCGAAACCACGCCTTCCAGGCAGGCATATAGCCCAGCCGCCCAGTCAATAGATTCTCCATGACTGTCAGGCGTTCGACGAGGTTGTATTCTTGAAACACCATGCCGATGTGTCGTCGCGCGTGGCGCAATGCTGCACCGCGCACGCGCGTGAGGTCGACCGGCCCCGCCAGGGTGTTTAACGTGATCTGTCCTGCCGAAGGCTCAACCAATCGATTGATGCAGCGCAGCAGCGTGCTTTTGCCTGTTCCGGAAGGACCGATGATCGCCGTCACCTCTTGGCCTGATATCTCAAGATTAATACCCTTCAGAACGGGATGGCCGGCACGATACGCCTTGACCAACCCGGTAATGCTCAATGCAGCCGTCATAAACTACTTTGCCTTTGCTTTTGCTTTGGCCTTTTCGGCTTCACGATCGTAAGCGGCACGGTTGAATTTCTCACCACCCGCCTCCGCGACTTCGCGCACAATCGCCCAGTCCTTTTGATAGGTCACGGGATAGAAGCGATCCGCACCATCAAACGCCTTTTGCATGGCGGCTGGGTAGCGATAATCGTAGAAGCAGGCCAGCATTTTGTCGCGAAAGCCTGGCTCAAGATCATGCGCGTAGGCGAAGGAAGAAGTCGGAAATTTTGGACTGGTATAGATAATGCGGAAGTCTTCCTTTTTGATCTGACCCCGATCCGCCATGCGATAGAACACATCCGATGCAACAGCGGCCGCATCATAATCGCCCGAGTTCACTCCCATCACAGACTGGTCATGTTTGCCTGAAAAGAGGATTTTGTAGTCTTTTTCTGGCGCCAAGCCTTGAGCTGGAAACAGCGCCATGGGTGCCATGTGACCAGAATTCGATGAGGGCGAAGTGTGCGCCATTTTCTTGCCCTTCAAATCGGGCATGGTTTTAAAGGGACTGTCCTTCTTAACAATCACGATCAGGTTGTAGCCCTGAAAACCATCTGCCGTGCCCTTAACGGCAAAGGGCACTGCACCAGCGATGTTCACCGCAAATGCAGTGGGACCTGTGGAAAAACCACCGACATGAAGTCGCCCAGAGCGCATCGCTTCGATTTCGGCCGCGTTGCTCTGGACCTGATAGAACACCACTCGCTTACCCGTGCACTGAGCCAGATGCTTCGTAAAAGGTGTGAAAATTTCCTCGTACACAGCAGGATCCTCAACAGGCGTGTAGGTAAACACCAGCGTCGAGGGTGTCTTGAGTTTTGATTTATCGGTTGGGGTATCCGCGACCATGTCTTTGTTCGCGTCGCAATACATCGCATCCAAATCACCACGATTCGGGCAAGCCTGGGCGTGACTCACGCTCGCGGCACCCATCGTGAATGCGGCTAAGCCAGCTGAAAATAGCAGGGATAATTTCATTTTTGGTCTCCAATACGTTCTTATTGAGTCACACGGTGATAAAGTGTATGTCGAATATATAACGTATTCATGACACCTGTAACTGCTCGTTTTCCTATGTGACTGTCTCTTTTTCCTATGACCACACCTGCCTCACCCGCCGTTCCCCGCCCCGCCGCTACCGTCATCCTTGCTCGCAATATCAGCGACGGGATCGAAGTCTTCATGATGGAACGCACCACTGCCGTCGAGTTTGCCAAGGGGATGCATGTTTTTCCTGGTGGCGCACTGGATCGTACGGATCATCATCCGGAGATTGCCGCGCTATGCGTGGGTCTTGATGATCAGCTCGCCAGTCAAACGCTTGGCATTGATCAGGGCGGGCTTGCCTACTGGATCGCCGCCATTCGCGAATGCTTTGAGGAGTCGGGTCTTTTGCTAGGCTATCGCGAAGATGACCATCTATTGAGACTAGGCACTGACGAAGCGGCCAGGCTCGCCGCACTCCGTATCGAGATGGCAGAAAACAAGCTGTCCTTTCTTGATATTTTGCAGCGCGAAGCAGTCAAAGCTGCAACCGACCGGATCGCTTATTTCAGTCACTGGGTCACTCAGGCTGGGCGCCCCCGTCGCTACGACACGCGTTTTTTTGTGGCGCAAGCGCCTGAGGGGCAGACGGCATTACAAGACAATCACGAAACTGTCGGACAGCTCTGGGTGCAACCTGGTCAGGCCCTCGAGATGAATCGGGCGGGCGCCCTGAACATGATGTTTCCGACCATCAAAACACTAGAGAGCCTTGCACCCTTTAAACATGTCGAGGAACTGCTGGAGTACGCGCGCAAGCCTCGCCCTAAGCAAGTCATGGCACCGGTCACCGGTCTTTCACGCTCGGGCGAGCCGCATATTTTGATACCAGGCGACTATGCCTATGCGGAGATCAAAAAACTGGACTTCGACAATCGAGGCGTGTGCTGCTCCTACATTCAACCCGGCCAAGCCGTCACGATCGGCCAGGATGTGCTGCGCGTCACTGCAGCAAACCCCGGAATGATGACGGGACCCGGGACTAACAGCTACCTGATTGGCAACGCGGTGAGTGGCGTGGCTGTGATTGATCCCGGTCCGTTGCTCGACGAACATATAGATGCCCTGCTGGCGGCGGCACCTGGGCCAATTCGGTGGATTTTGTGCACCCATACCCATCTTGATCACTCACCTGCCGCAGCCGCACTTAAGCAACGCACGGGTGCCACGGTAATCGGGATGCCACCTCCATTGCAGCCGAATCAGGATCAAACGTTCAAACCGGATCACATTGTCAGCCATCAGGAAAAACTCGACATCGCGGGCACTGTCATTCGGGTGATCCATACGCCCGGACACGCCTCGAATCAGGTCTGTTATCTCCTGGAGTCACAAAACCTCCTATTCACCGGCGACCACATCATGCAAGGCTCGACTGTGGTGATCGGACCTCCAGATGGAAATATGGCTGAGTACCTGGCTTCATTGCGATTGCTGCTCAATGAAAAGATTGAGCACTTCGCACCTGGACACGGTTTTTTGATGGATAAGCCTGCCGAAAATGTCGAGCGAATTCTGATTCACCGACAAGATCGGGAAAATAAAGTGATCGCCGCACTCAGAAAGGTAGAGCATCCCACTACTCTTGAAAATTTGGTCAAGATTGCTTATGACGACGCCCATGAGCGTCTGCACACCGTGGCCCAGAAGTCACTGCTGGCCCACCTCCAAAAACTGCGTGACGAACAACGTGCCGTTGTCACTGATGGGCTCTGGAGCCTGCCCCAACCCGCGCGCGCGACTTAAACATGGATCGCCGAACTTTTATCACTGCGACTGGCTCAGCGGCTAGTTTGCTCGCCATGCCGGGCACCCTTTACGCACAGACTGCGCGAGCAACGTTTCGTTGGGTACCCTCTACCGATCTGTCCATACTGGATCCAGTCTTTACGACCGCCGCGATTACAGCCTGTCACGCGCTGCAGGTCTTTGACACGCTCTTCGGACTCGACGCCCGCTATCAACCGCAGCGACAGATGCTGGATCGCTACGCGCTCAGTGACGAAAACCGCACCTGGACACTCACCCTGAGGCCCGGGCTACGTTTTCATGACGGGCAACCCGTGCTGGCTAAAGACGTGATCATGAGCCTGAAACGATTTGGTCGACGTAATCTGCTCGGCCAAACACTGTTTAGTGTTGTCAAGGACATCAAGGCACTCGATGACCAGAATATTCAGATTCAGCTGAGTCGTCCTTTTTCATTACTCCCCTACACCCTGGCCTCCGCCTCGGCTTCGATCATGCCAGAACGCTTGGCCAGCACGCCGGATAACGTCGCGATCAAAGAGATGGTGGGGAGCGGACCGTTTAGATTCCTACCGGATCAATGGGTGTCGGGCTCAAAGGTTGAATACGCCAAGGCAAAGGACTACGTGCCTCGCAGCGAAGGGGTCGCCAGCAATACTGCCGGTCCAAAAATTGCTCATATCGACGCACTCAAATGGCTCATCATTCCTGATCGCGCGACGGCAGTCGCCGCGCTGCAAAACAACGAAGTCGACGGCATCGAATTGGTCGATAACGACTTTATTCCGATGTTGCGTAAAAATGCCAGTATCACTCTGATCAAAGCGGCTCTGCCATCGATTTTCATCATGCGCTTTAATCATTTACACGCGCCTTTTGACAATATCCTCATGCGTCAGGCGATACTGTCCGTCGTCAGTCAAACGGACTTCATGATGGCGGCCAATGGTGCTGACTTCCCCGAGTATTGGAATGACAAGTGTGGCGTGTTTGCACCCGGCTCCCCAATGGCCTCAGAAGCGGGGATGGATAAGCTCACTGGCAAACGCGATATGACGCGCGCGCGCAAGCTCATTAAAGAGTCGGGCTACAAAGGCGAGCCGATTGTGATTCTTGACCCTGTCGATGCAGCGCCCTATCACGCGTGCGCCCTCGTCACCGAGGATCTGTTCAAACGACTGGGCTTAAAGGTCGAGTTGCGTCCCATGAACTGGGGGACGTATCTGCAGCGTCGCAATCACCAGGAAACGCCTCAGGCAGGCGGTTGGAGCGTCGCATTCACGGCACTGACCGGCACCAGCAATCTGGATCCCGCCTCCAATCTTGGCATCCGCGGCACGGGTAAGCAAGGCTGGTTCGGCTGGCCAACCAACGAAAAACTCGAGTCGCTAAGAAACGCCTGGTTATTCGCGGACACTCAGGAGCAACGACAAGCGATTTGCAGAGATATTCAACTCGAAGTGCTGGACCACGTGCCATTCATTCCGCTTGGTGCAAATTACAACTTAAGCGCAATCAGAAAAAACTGGAAGGATTTCCAAGCACAAGGACCTGTTTTCTACACCACTCAGTCTGGCTGAGAATGAGGTTGAGCGACGGCGGGCTTATGGCCCCCCAGACGCTTTCTCATTCGTCCCAACCACTGATCGAAATCATCAATGTAGGTGAACACGGCTGGAATGACCAAGAGGCTCAGCAGGGTCGAGGTCATCAGCCCGCCGATCACAGCAATCGCCATCGGCGAACGAAAACTCGGGTCAGATCCCCAGCCAATGGCGATCGGGATCATGCCGGCCGTCATCGCAATCGTGGTCATCACAATCGGTCGTGCACGTTTGTGACACGCATCAACCAAAGCATCGTTGCGTAACATCCCCTTTCGCCTTGCCGTAATCGCATACTCAACAAGCAAAATCGAGTTTTTAGTCACCACACCCATCAACATCAAAAGACCGATTAATGAGGGCATCGAAAAACTTTTCCCCGTGAGCAGCAGAGCCACGAAAGCACCACCAATCGATAATGGCAACGCCCCAAGAATCGTGATGGGCTGCAAGAAATCATGAAACAGCAGCACCAGAATCATGTAAATACACAGCAGCCCAATCGCCATTGCCAAGCCGAAACTTGCAAACAAAGCTTGCATTTCCTTGGTATCTCCAAGCTCAGCTAGGGTCACACCGGCAGGCAAACTGTTCAGACTCGGCAATGCCATGGCCTCTGCAAACACCTCGCCCAACGGTCGGCCTCCCAGCTCAACATCCAGGATGACATTTCGACTGCGGTTCAAACGATCGATCTGGGCGGGGCCACTATCCATCGTGAATGTGACAACGTTGCCGAGCAGAGTCGGACCATAGCGCCCCGGGACGGTCAATCTTTCGAGCGCGGCGATATCCGTGCGTGTCGCATCCGGCAGTTTGACCCGAATAGGAATCTGACGCTCAGTGAGATTCAATTTAGCCAGACCCACGTCATAATCACCGCTGGTGGCGACTCTCAACGTTTCTGCAATACTTTGGGAAGTCACCCCCAAATCTGCTGCACGAGCGAAGTTTGGTCGCACAATCAACTCCGGGCGGACAAGACTCGCTGAAGAGGTCACTCCCCCCACACCTTTCAACGTTCTGAGGTCGCGTTCTGCTGCCTGAGCCGCTTTACTCAAGGCGATCGGGTCCTCGCTTTGCAAGACGATTTGCATTTTGACGCCCACGTCCTGCGCTCCGACCGTCACTCGGACGCCAGGTTCATCAGACAACACACGACGAATATCCGCCTCGACATCCTGTTGAGTCTTATCGCGATCTGAGCGATGCGTCAAAGTGAGCGTCAGTGTGGCTTTGCGAACCTCGGCAGCAGACCCTCTGGCAAACACATCTCCCGACACACCCGCGCCGACCGTACTGAAAATACTCCGAACCTCAGGGATACTCGCGAGCTTGAGCCGTGCCCGCTCAGCCGCACGCATCGTGTCTTCAAGCGTACTGCCAGGTGCGCGTTCGATATTTACCAAGGTCTGGCCGCGGTCGGCAGGAGGAACAAACCCTTTTGGCAAAAGAGGAACAAGGGCAAGCGAGCCCGCAAAAAAGGCAAAAGCAAACACAATCGTCACGAGGCGGTGATTCAAACACCAACCCATGATCCGCAAATATTGACGCATCACCCAGCTATCAGGCTTGGGCTCGGCATGTGGACCGCTGATCGGCTTCATCAAATATGCCGCCATCATTGGCGTTAATAAGCGGGCCACAACCAGAGAGGCCATAATCGCCAACACGGCCGTCCATCCGAACTGCTTAAAAAACTTGCCTGGAATGCCATCCATGAATGCCGTAGGCAGAAACACCGCGACCAAGGCAAAGGTCGTCGCGATCACTGCCATGCCGATCTCATCGGCCGCATCCATGGCCGCTTGGAAAGGGGTCTTGCCCATTCGCAAGTGACGCTCGATATTTTCGACCTCGACGATGGCATCGTCGACCAAGATCCCCACCACCAACGCAAGAGAGGTGAGTGTCACCATATTCAGCGTAAAGCCAAAAAGATACATCCCCAGAAATGCCGGTAGGATTGAGAGCGGCAGCGCTGCCGCCGAAATAATGGTGGCGCGCCAATCTCGCAGGAAATACCAGACCACTAACACCGCCAGAATCGCGCCTTCGTAGAGAAGCTTCATCGATCCGTCAAAGTTTTCCTCCGTGGCGGCGACATTATCGATCTGTTCGGTAAATTGAATATCCCGATTGGCGGCCATCAGCCCGTCTATCACCTGTCGTACATCGCGCGCGACGGTCACTTCATTGGCGCCCTTGCTGCGCATGATTTCAAAAGCCACGACCGGCTGACCATTGACCAGAGCCGTGGAGCGGCGTTCGGCTGTCGTATCCGATATCGTCGCGATCTGATCGAGACGTACACGTCGTCCGTCGTTGAGAGACAAATCGATTTTGCCTAAATCCGCAGCAGTCTCAGCTGTAGCAATGGTTCGCACCGCCTGCTCAGCGCCGCCAATATCGCCACGCCCACCCGGGGCCTCTTGCTGAATGAGTCTGAGGCGACGCGACACGTCCGCGGCAGTCACCCCGAGTGCCGCCATTCGCAACGGATCGAGTTCTACCTGAACCTCGCGATTGAGACCCCCCATGCGTTTGACGCGACCCACACCATTGACCGTTAGTAACTGTTTGGCCACGGTGTTGTCGACAAACCAAGATAAGGCCTCCTGATCCATACGTGATGATGTCAACGCATAGGTCATCAGTGGTCGACCCGCTGTTGTCGCACGCAAGATCGTAGGCTCGCGCACATCAGCGGGCAAATCCGCCCGGACTCGAGTCACCGCATCACGAACATCGTTGACGGCCTCCATCGGATTTTTTTCGAGCACAAACTCGACGTTGATGACGACTGCGCCTTCAAGAATTTTTGTGTAAAGATTTTTGATGCCCTGCAACGTCGCAATCGAGTTTTCTAATTTGCGTGCGACTTCTGTTTCCAGTGTTGCGGGCGCGGCACCCGGCAAGCTCGCCTCAACCGTCACCATCGGTAACTCAATATCCGGAAAATCCTGAACGCCAATCGCCCGAAACGACAAAATGCCGGCGATCGATAACAAGACAAACAGCAGAATTGCCGGAATCGGATGACGGATGGAGAGCGCGGAAAAATTCATGAACGCGCCTATTATTTGGTTGAGATCAGATCATCGTTGACTAAAAACCCTGCACCAGACTCCACGACCTCATCCGTTGCACTGATGCCCGACAAGATCTCGACGCGGGCGTCGACGCGACGACCAATCTGGACTCGTACCTGTTCGACGCGCTGACCCGCACCGAGTTTAAATACATAACTAAAACCATCGCGCATCACGACCGACTCTTGCGGCAAGGTCAGACCCTGACTATCCCCTAAATTAAAAACGCCCGTCGCGAACATGCCAGCACGAACAGGAGGGCCGTCATTCGCTTGCACAGGTAAATCCACATACACAATCGCAGTGCGTGCCTGCGGATCCACTGTCGGACCAATCACGCGCACCTTTCCAGGCAGGGGTGGCTGCCCTTTGAGAAAACTCGCGGGAATAACATCGACGGCCATTCCGGGCTTGATTCGACTCAACTCCTCGGAGACGACATCCGCCCTCCACTCCAATCGATTCTGTCGAACCATTTTAAAAAGTTCGGCGCCGACCGGGACCACAGCACCTACACTCGCCTGCCTGGCTGAAATGACACCATCATCCGGTGCCAAAACTTCTGTGAACTTAAGTCGCAGCTCTTGCGTTTGACGATGCGCGCGTGCGGCCTGAACTCGTGCGGCCGCAGTCTGCTGCGCAGTCAAATACTGGCTGATTTGTTGTGCTGATAACGCCCCTGACGTTTTGAGGCTCCTCGCGCGCGCGGCGTTCGCCTCGGCATCCGCCAACGCAGCGACTGCCTCAGCCTCCTGAGCTTTTTGTACTGCCAAATCAGCAAGAACAGTGTCTTTGGCAAAAACAGCTAAAACCTGATCACGCTTGACGTGATCACCCACATTGACGCGCACGTCTGCGATTCGCAGACCTCCGACCTGAGCGCCCACTGAGGCGTCTTGCCAGGCCGCAATATTGCCATTTGCCCGGATGGTGGCAGGCAGGTTTGTCACCAGTGGCTTGGTGATTGTCACCGTCAAAGCAGGACGTGCCACGCTTGGCTGAGCGGCTTGCGCCGAACTCGGCATCCATAAGAGCGCGCTCGCCAAGATCAGCGATATACCCAACAAAGACACGCCCGACGTTTTAGTGAATGATTTCATTGTGAGAGCTTGCCTGTCTGAACTTGATTGGGTTGTTGTTGCATCACACGTTGAACAGCGGCGACATCATCCGCATTCCAGCCGCCACCCACTGCGCGATACAGCGCAATATATGCATTGACACGATCACGACGCACAAGTGCCAACACATTGTCAGCATTAAAAGAAAGTCTTCGCGTTTCCTCAAGGTCAAGGATGCTCGCCAAGCCAAACTTGTAACGATCCTGAGCGGCCTGCAGCGAAGTCCGGTAGCCCGTTGAAGCCGTCACGGCCTCAGTTTCCCGCTTGTTTAAACTATCCAGTCTGACTAACGCTTCTTCGACCTCGCGAACCGCGCGACGCGCCTGTGTTCTGTAGTTGGTCGCCGCGACATCGTAGGCAACCTTGGCAGTTTCGAGATTAGCGGCTCTGCGTCCGGCATCAAAGATCGGCAAACTCAGTGTGGGACCAATCGACCAGGACGTCGCACTAATTGAACCCACACCACTTTCAAAACTGAGTGGGCCGACATTACCTAACAGCGACAGCCGAGGATAGCGGTCTGCTTCACGCACGCCGATATCCGCACTCGCTGCCGCAAGCTCACGCTCAGCCGCCGCCACATCGGGACGTTGCAGTAGCACTTGCGCAGGCACCTGTTGCACGACAGGCATTGCAGGTTTTGGAAGGTCTTTGGACCCAGCATCGAGGCTCGCGCGTAGCGCTGTCTCCGTCAAACCTGTCAATGAGACCAACGCTTTGACAAGCAAATCACACTCCGCACGCTGCCCGACAGCGCGACCTTGACCTTCGGCCGCACTCGCTCGGGCAAGTGCCGCATTGGCAGGCGCTTGAAAACCTGTTTGCGCCAACTCCTGCGTCAAGCGAGCGGTCTGAGCGCGGGAGTTCGCATCCGCACGTGTCAGGAGCACCAGCTGCTCACAACTTCGATAATTGGTATAAAGGCTAGCAGTATCAGCCGATACCGAGATGCGCGCTTCGTGCCAGTTAGCCACTTGCGCTTCAAGGCGTGCGCGTGCAGCCTCACTGGCTCGGGCTAAACCACCAAACAGATCGATTTCCCAGCCAGCCTGGAGCTGTGCCTGAATGGTGGTTGCCACAATCACCGGCCCACCGAGCTGATAGGTGCCTCGCGTCAGCGAACCTGCCGCATTCAGGTTGGGTATCGCCGCAGCATCGACGGTCACAAGTAAGGCACGGGCTTGAGCGATGCGCAGCGCGGCTTGCGCCATGCTGTTGCTTTGCTTTTGCGCCTGATCGACGAGCTCTAAAAGAACGGGGTCTTTAAACTGTGCCCACCACGCCACGAGGACGGCAGGATTGCCATCGTGCGGCAGGGGTTGTTGCCAGACCGTCGGCTCAGTCTGCCAAGAGGTACTTTGCTGACGATCGTAATCAGGCCCCAGGGTGATGCAACCAGCTAGGAGCAACAGGAGCGGAAAAACTAAATATTTTGAAACAGGCATTTGTTTCCAATGGAACTACATATAAGAGCGATTGAGAGGTTAACAGAGCTATCGCCTGCCCACCCTGATCCCCTCATATCCGCTAGGGCTTTACGGCCATTTTTGGCAAGTTTGGCAGCGGTGGTGGCTTGGCAAACCAGAACAAAAAGGTCCCTGCCCCCGCAATCAGAGCCAGAACCGTAAAGCCCAAGTCATAGTTGCCTGTCGCATCACCCATCACACCGGCCAGCAACGGCCCGGAAATCTGCCCGACCGCCGTCAGCATGGCGGACAAGCCGAGGATCATCCCGATTGATTTGCGGCCAAAATAATCAGCACGTATGGCTTGCATGAAGGGGCCACGAATCCCCCAGGCGAGGCCGTGAAACACGGCAAATAAAACCAACATGGCCGGGCCAAACGCATAGGTGAGCATCAACATGCCAATCATGTGCATGGTCATACACACCGCGGCAACCCGGTTTTTTTGAAGTTTGTCACCCAAAACACCACCCAGCAACACCCCGATCACCTGAAAACCGGTCATGAGGGTGATGTAGAAAGAGGCTTGCGCGATCGTGTAGCCGAGAGAAATGCGCATGTGATTGATCGCATGGGTATTGACAGCCGTCACAATGATCAACGCCACGCCATGGCCTGCCGACAGCAACCAGAATGCCTGTGTTCTGAGGGCCTGCTTGGCGGTGAACTCGGGCTCGGGTTTTTCCTGCACCTGTGGCTCTGTCGTCGGTTTTCCCTCGAGGTCGAGTTTGCCCCTTGGCGCACCTAAGCCATCCACCGTCTCACCAAAGTCCTCGGGGCGACGTCTAAAGACACAGGCGAGCGGGTAGCCCACTACGATCGCAATCACGCCGCAACCAAAGGCTGTTTCGCGCCACCCCAAACTCTGGATACTCCAAGCCACCACAGGCACAAACATGCCACCGAGCGCTAAACCAAGACCCACCATGGATAGTGCGCGCGCACGCTTTTTTTCAAACCACTGAATCACGCCCACATTCAGGGGAAAATAACCTGCCATCGAGGAGCCAATGGCAATCACCACGACGGCACCATAAAAACCCATCAGACTGTCGATCTGGCTCAACAGCATGAAGCCGATTCCGAACATGATCACGCCGACCTTGATGACACCGCGAGAGCCAAAACGATCAAGGAACCAACCAAGAATCGGGCCAATAATCGCCGCTTCCATCGACATCATGGCTGAAGCCCCGGACACCGAGGTTTTGCTCCAGCCTTTGTCTTGTATCAGTACCGCAACATAGGCTCCAAACGCCTGATGCAACATCATTGATTGGATGAACTGCAGCGAGGCCGCAGCAAACACCATTTTCCAACCGTAAAAGATCTTCATCCGAACCTGGAACTCAGTCTGCCCTGCCGCATCCTTGTTTCAGGACGCCATGCCAAGCGATTGTTTCAATAAATTCAGGCGCTTGTTTGATTATTCACTTTGGTTATTCACTTTGGCGCCTGAAGGTATTTGCGACCGTCAAATCAACAACGATTTCGCATTGGTATCAACCCTAACATAAAGACGTCTATTTTGCAGGGCAGAAAAGGACTTTGAGCCTCTTCCGGAGCATTGTTGTCTGGTAATCTCACTATGTATAACTTTCCCCCTGATTTAACCCGCAATTTCACCTTGAATTTCAACCCCGACTTGATGAGGTCAACATGGCAAAAGCATATTGGATCAGTGCATATCGTTCTATCAGCAACCCTGAAGCTTTGGCAGCCTATGCCAAGCTTGCCGGTCCTGCATTGACCGCCGCCGGTGGTAAATTTCTTGCCCGCAACGAAGCTGCAGCGGTCAAAGAGGCTGGCGTCAAGCAACGCACTGTCCTGATTGAATTTGAAAGCGTCGAGGCAGCACTGGCCGCCTATAACAGCCCTGGCTATCAGGAAGCCATCCGTGCGCTGGGCACGGGCGCGGCAGAGCGTGACATCCGGATTGTCGAAGGTGTCTAAAATTTCTTGAGCCTTTAAGCTCAAAGGCTTAGAGGCTCTGGGACTCTGAGACTTAGATACTCAAGGACTTAGAGGCTCAGGCGCCTGTTAACCGTGTTGATTGGCGGGCGCTGATTTGTTCCACAGGGCGTCACGCCATTTCATCGCAATCGCGATGGTCGCGCCCAAACCTAGCCCCGAGTAAATCGCAGTCGTCCAGGCAAAACCAACTGCGTCGATGAGTGGTCCCGCGATCAACAAGCCAACCGGCAAACCCCAAATCGCCAAAATGCGGATCCCCATCACCCGACCTCGATATTGAGGCTCCGTGACGCGCAACATGACCGCCGCCAGAGGAATCAAGCAAATACTCTGCACGAAGCCCGCACAGATCAAAATCGTCATGCCAAGCGCAAAGTGAGTCGTAGGGGCAAAAAGTAATAATAGGCAAAACCAGATACCTGTTGCCACCAAGAGTGCGCGACTCGTACCGAGCGAAAAACGATTGGTCCCCAAGACGATCGAGGCTATCAAAGCACCAAAAGCGAAACTAGCACTAAGCAACCCCAATCCTGTCTGTCCGACTTCATACACCGAGCGCGCGATGTAGGGAAGCAAGCCCAGCGAAAATGGGAATGCTAGAAAATTGACAAGAAAAGCAATGCTCATCGTCCCGAGCAGAACAGGCTTAGCCCAAACATAGGAAAATGCATGTTGCAAATCATGAAACGGAGAGGGACGAATTTTGCTTTCTAACAATTCACTTTTTGGCTTACCCGCCACGCCCATCGAAAAATAAAAGCTGATGACGTAGAGCAAGGTAATCGTCACATATACCGGCACCAAACCAAACTGTGCAAAGATACCGGCCCCCGCCAAGGCGCCGGCAATGCGCGCCGAATCAGAAGTCATGCGTGACAAACCCAATGCCGAGGTCAGCAAGTCACCAGGCTGAGTCTGCCCGATCAAGGCATAGCGCATCATCAGATCGGAGGGTCTGATCAAGCCCACGACGGTTGCCACGGCAATCACGGTGACTGGGGTCAACAGGTTCAACAAAGACAGTATGACAATTGTGATCGCGGCAACAGCATATAGCCCGCGCGTCAGCATGAAGAGCACCCGATACCCTAAACGATCGCCGGCGATACCGAAGAATGGTGAAATCAAGGCACCTGTGTATTGCAACGCGCCATACACGACAAGTAATAAGACAGAGCCTGACTCGACCAAAACATACCAGCCAAGCACCAAGATCTCCATCTCGAACGCCCAAGAGGTCGCCAAGTCCGCGGACCATTGGTAACGAAAACTGCGCACCTGAAAAGGTGCGCGAGAGGATCTCAGAAGACTGCTAAGTGCTGCCGGCATGCAACGTTCTCAAAAATGATTAGTCGATCTTGATGTTGCGCTCGACCACCACTTTTTTCCAAGTCGCCGACTCCTGTGCCATAAAGTCCGCAAGTTCTTGACGCGTTGTCGGATCTGGCGTGAGTCCATGCTTATTGAGCTGCGCGCGGACCTCTGGATCATTCAACACCTTTACGAACTCAGCGTTCCAGCGATCGAGAATCGGTGCCGGTGTTTTAGCGGGCGCCACAAATGCATACCAGTTTGTTGCGTTAAATCCTGGATATCCGGACTCGGCCATCGTCGGCACATCGGGCATGGCTTCAGTACGCTTTAAACCCGTCGTCGCCAGTGCCACCAGCTTTTTGCTCTGGACATGCTGAAGGCTCGTCGTGGGAGTGGCGTAATACGCATCAATCCGTGCACTCAAGAGATCCAGCATCGCTGCGCTGCCGCCTTTGTAGGGCACGTGAATCAATTCAACACCGGCGCGTTGCGCAAACAGCTCACCAGCCAAATGCGCTGCCGAACCCACACCCGTGGAGGCGTAAGTCAGTTTGCCCGGCTCCTTTTTAGCAGCCGCCACCAACTCGGCAAGCGTATTGATTTTCAACTCGGGAGGCACCACCAACGCGTTGGGAAAGTTCACCCCCATGGTGATCGGCGCTAAATCACGAAGCGGATCAAAGGCTAGTTTCATCAGGTGTGGTGCGACGGCCATCGGTCCGATTGTGCCGAGCAAAATCGTGGTGCCATCCGGCTTTGCGTTGACCACAGCCTGAGTCGCGATCGTGCCGCCGGCTCCAGGACGATTTTCAACCACAACGGGTTGACCGAGATTGGCCGCCAAACTCTTGGCGATAATTCTTGTAGCCGTATCAGTTCCGCCACCAGGCACAAAGCCCACCACAATCGTGATGGTCTGCCCTTTGGGAAAGTCCTGTGCCGTCACACTTGAGGACACGCCGCTCAACAGCGAGGCGGCAAAAATGGATGACAGGGCTGCAATGCGAAATTTTTTCAAAAGAATCTCCTGAATTTTTTATTGTCCTGCCTGTATGGGCAGGATCGCGGATTGGTTCAACACTGAACTGCGTGTGAATCATCCTCGTTGGCAAACAGCATAGCGCAAATTTTCACTGAAGTTCGACTTCTGCTTAGTGGACTGAGTGATGCAAGGCTTGCGTCAAAAAGCTAAGATTGAACGTTCAAAGGAGATGACATGAAAATTTTGATTTTAGGTGCTGGCGGTGTGGGCGGCTATTTTGGTGCGAGGCTCATTCAGGCGGGAGCTGATGTGACCTACCTGCTGAGAGATAAACGACATCAAAAAATTCAAACCGAAGGTCTAGTCGTAGAAACGCCCAAAGAAACCTTCACTTTGCATCCTAAATCAGTCACCCGCGAGCAACTCAAGCCGGAATACGACTTGATTATTCTTGCGCCGAAGGCCTATGACCTTGATGATGCGTTGGCCTCGGTCAGCGGCGCCAGCAGCCGTGGCGTGATCCTGCCCGTTCTCAATGGCCTGCGTCACATGCGACTCCTCGATGAGAAATTTGGGCGTGATCGCGTGATGGGCGGTGTTGCCCATATTGCAGCCACTGTCACGAGCAGCGGTTCTGTCAAACAACTCACGGATCTGCATGCTCTCACCGTCGGTCACCGAGATGCTGCACATGAAAGTCTGGCACGTGAGTTTTCAGCCCTTTGCGAGAAAGCGTCTTTCGACCACACATACAGTGAAAACATTGAACAGTCGCTCTGGGATAAGTGGGTGTTTCTCGCCACGCTTGCAGGCATGACCACGCTCTGCCGCGGACATGTTGGCAAAATTGCCGATGCGCCTTGGGGCAAAGAAACCATGACCAGCTTTTATGCTGAATCCTGCGCGATTGCCCAAGCAAATGGTTTCCCCACCAAAGAAAGTGCGCAGCAAAAAGCACTTGCGATGCTGACGAAATCAGGCTCCAGTTTCGCGGCGTCCATGCTCAGAGATTTGACTCAGGGTCATCAAACCGAACATGAGCACATCCTGGGTGCCATGATCGAATATGGTGTTCAAAAAAATGTACCCTGCCCTTTGTTGAAAGCATCACACACACATATGGTGGTCGAGCAAAACAAAGCTTAGCTCAGCGTGTGAGGGCGAGCCTCAAACCAAAACCAACCAGGCAAAGACCGGCAATTTTTTCAAGAACAAAGGAAATATGCCGGTTGGTACGCAAACGCTCAGCCAGAAAATGGGTGAGCGTGATCGCCACCACGCAATAAACGAAGGTCAGCACCGCGATCGTCGCGGCCAGAAAAGAGAACGTGACAAGGCCTCGATGGTGAACGGGATCGATGAACAATGGAAAGAACGCCATATAAAAGACGATGGCTTTGGGGTTGAGCAGCGTGATCACTAGCGCCTGACGTAAGTAGTGATAAGGCTTAATGTTGAGCACAGGTGCCGAACCCGGCTTGGCCAGCAACATCTTGGCCCCTAGCCAAACCAGATACGCCGCCCCGACCCATTGAACCGCCTCGAACGCGACCGGGGATGCCACAAGCACAGCCGCCAAACCCGCTACCGCGAGCCACAACAAAATCTGGTCGCCAATAATCACACCCATAGCCGCCGCTAAGCCGCCTCGGATGCCACCTTTGGTGGTTGACGTGATCAACACCAAATTACCTGGTCCGGGAATCAACAAGAAGATAATGAAGGCAACGACGAAAGAGATGTAGTCTGTGACACCCAATATCATCACATACCCCTAGTGCCGATGCGCGCCATGCCCTGACATGGAGCCAGGGTTGAAGGTCGCGGGCTTGATCTCGAAATCAACCTTGATCTCACCGGCTTTTTCAAACTTAAGCGTGACGGGCACCACAGCACCTGCTTTAAAGGGCTCTTGTAAGCCTAAAAACATGATGTGAAAACCGCCTGGCATCAACTGCACACTCGCACCCGCAGGCACATCGATGCCGGGAACCTCTCTCATTTTAGCGACACCGTTCTCATTGATAATCGTGTGAAGCTCAACGCGATTGACGCCCGAGGTTGTCGCCGACACCAATCGGTCATTTTGGGCAGCCCGACTATCGATCTTGACGTAGCCTGCGCCATTGACTTGCCCAGGAACCGAAGCGCGCACCCACGGCGCTGAGAGTTGCAAATCACCGACCACAAGATCTGCGGCAAACGCGCCTGCGGACAAGAAGCCAGATAATAGGCTTGCGGCGAGGATAGAAAGGAAGGTTTTTAACTGCTTTTTCATGTTGCTGGCTTGTCCTATCCAAAATATCAGTGTGACGTCTGTCACATGTTGTGTATGGTGTAGCTGGTATTAAAACTTAGTCTCAAATCATAGCGGAAAACCTCTACACTGCCCGACAGCGCGACTAAACGACTCATATGGAAACATTACCCATCAGACCTGCTGCTTTTCAACCTGCGCCTCGCAAGAAGCTTGGGATGATCATATTGCTCGTCGTCTTGATGCATATCGTCGTCATCACGATGTTCTTTATGCATTTCAGTTGGCAGCTCGGTGATGACGATGAGGGGCAGTCAGGTCTTGGGCAAACAGGCATCGTGATCCCTGTGACGCTCGAATCTCAAGATGACGCGAAAGATCAGGCGACTGAGGTAAGCGAGGAGCCAGAAAGCGATACTGTGCGTGAAGTCACTTCGGAGTCAGCGTCCGA
Organism: Zwartia sp.; assembly: GCA_030653405.1. Taxonomy (GTDB): domain Bacteria; phylum Pseudomonadota; class Gammaproteobacteria; order Burkholderiales; family Burkholderiaceae_B; genus Zwartia. The sequence continues at coordinate 26,181 of JAURZO010000254.1, forward strand.
GTTAAGTTCAGAGTTAAATCCAGAGTTAAGTTCACAGCCACCTTCGCAAACAACGCCAGAGTCAGCGTCAGATTCAACGTCAGAAACAACCGAAGAACCGACCGCAGAGAAAATTACCGAGTCACTCACCGAAAACTCAACCTCGCAGCCAGGCACGCTGCCCACTGAAGAAAAAGCGAACCAAGAAACGCCTGCGGATCCGGTCACAAACCAAGAACGGACAGTCATACCCGAGATCACCCTCGAGGTAAGCACACCGCTTGATCCTGCAACCGCTGCGCAGTCCTCGGATAATGTGCTGACACCCGCACCTAGTCCTGCGCCTGCGCCTACTCCTGCTTCTACATCCGCGCCTACTCCTACTCCTACTCCTACTCCTACTCCTACTCCTACTCCTACTCCTACTCCTACTCCTACTCCTGCCCCTACACCTGCACCAACTCCTGCACCTGCAGACACCAAGCACAGCACATCATTTGTTTCACCTAACGGCACCACAAAGGAATCCAACTCTGGCTCTACGAGCTCGAGCGACACTGCAATGATCAGTGAGACGCAAGTGGTGACTGCGGCTCGGATCGATCCAGATTACTTGCATCGTCCCGATCCAGTTTACCCGTCGCTCTCTAAGCGACGACAAGAGCAAGGGAAAGTGCTGCTACGCGTCGGCCTAGATGAAAAGGGCTCTGTTACCTCTGTCAGCGTCGAACAAACAAGTGGCTTTAGTCGCTTGGATCAAGCTGCGCTCGACGCTGTTTCACAATGGCGCTTCCTGCCCGCGAAACGAGGACAGGAACCCATACCGTCAACGGTACAGATTCCGATCGAATTCAAGTATCAACCTTAACTCTTGTTGGTATCTTTGCCGCAAGAGTTAACGCCAAGCAATGGGTAAGCAGGGCAAAAACGTAAAATACCCGTCAAGAGCGGCAACACACCAATCCAGCCCCACACTCCAATGGTGCCCGTCGCGGCTAAGCCAATCAAAATCAAACCCGCCGCTATACGCAGCGTACGGTCAATCGTGCCAACATTGCATTTCATCGTGTGTACCCCTTTTAAAACGGTGAACTGAGTGACCTCAACAGCATAAAACGAACAAAAAAATCAAAGCGTCTAGTCTCATTGAACAGCATCAGCGCGTGCTGCGCCTTGATCTGCATCAAGCTGACCTGTATCGAGCGCAGAGGACTCAGCTCGTACAGAACTCATGATGCAGAGAACTCATGATGCAACTCAACAGCCCTTTACAGCGCATTGAGCGGGATCTTCACATAAGAAACGCCATTCGACTCCTTGGGTGGTAACTCGCCCGCGCGAATATTGATCTGGACTGCTGGCAAGATCAGCACTGGCATTTCCAAGGTCGCATCGCGCTTGGTGCGCATTTCCACAAACTGCTGCTCGCTCACACCGTCGTGCACGTGAATATTTTTCGCCCGCTGCTCGGCAACCGTCGTCTCAAAACGCACTTCACGGCCCGCAGGCGGATAGTCATGGCACATGAATAAACGCGTCTCAGGCGGCAAGCTCAGTAAGCGTCGTGTCGAGGCATACAATGCTTTGGCATCACCGCCCGGAAAGTCGCAACGCGCAGTCCCAACATCAGGCATAAACAGCGTATCGCCGACAAAGACCGCATCACCGAACTGATAGGCCATGCATGCTGGAGTGTGTCCCGGCACAAAAAGAGCCTCGCCTTCCAAGTTTCCAATCGGCAGCGTCTCACCTTCTTTGATCAGATGATCGAACTGAGAACCGTCTTGTCGGAAGCCCTCCTCAAGATTAAAGACGCCAGCGAACACTTTCTGTACTGTCGTGATGTGATCACCAATCGCAATTTTGCCGCCAAGGTGTTGCTTCAAATAAGGTGCGGCAGACAAATGGTCGGCATGAGCATGTGTCTCAAGGATCCATTCGACTTTCAAGTTTTGACTTTTGACGAAATCAATCACCTTGTCCGCCGACGTGTACTTGGTCCGACCTGACTTTGGGTCATAGTCCAGAACAGAGTCGATGATCGCGCAAGCCGAACCCGGCTTTTCGTATACAACATACGTTACCGTCCAAGTGGCTGGATCAAAAATACCGTGCACTAAGGGCGTTACATTCTTGCTGCTCATATTGACTCCCAAACGTCTAAAAATGGCGGTGTTGTTGATTGTTAAGCCGTCACTCAGTACATCACCGAGTCTCCTTACTTTTTAACCAACAACTTTATCTATCAAAATAATATTATATATATAAACAAATTGTTTGTAAATATATTATAATTGTGTCTTCTCTTTTAGATGAAGTTAGGTTTTGCCAAATATGATGATTGCAGAAGCCCCCACATTTGAACTTGCCACGATGCAAGCGTCGGCCGAGAACGCATGTCGGCTCATGAAGGTCCTGACCAATCCGGATCGCTTGATGATTCTGTGCCAACTGACCAAAGGCGAACGCTGTGTCAGCGAGCTCGAAGTCTCCCTGGGTATCGCCCAGCCCACACTTTCCCAACAGTTGACGGTCTTACGAAACGAAAAGCTCGTCTCTACTCGCCGTGAGGGGAAAAATATCTATTACCAATTTACAAGTCCAACCGCACTCGCCGTCATGGAAGTGCTCTACAGTCAATTTTGCTCTAACGAAGAGGTCAACCCATGAATATCGACTGGACTCATTTCACTCCGTGGAGTTCGCTCTCTGGAGGCGTCATCCTTGGTGTGGCTTCCGCACTATTTATATTAATTAACGGCCGCATATTGGGCATCAGCGGTATTTTGGGCGGTCTACTCCCGCCAAAAGCTGGTGACACCTTATGGCGCATTGCTTTCCTAGCCGGAATGTTCGCAGCCCCTTGGGTTTTTAACACCATCGCGCCTGCCGAATTCATCACCGCACCACAGATTGATGCAAGCTACATCATGATCATCATTGCTGGTCTGTTAGTTGGCATCGGCACACGCTACGCCTCGGGCTGCACAAGCGGACATGGCGTCTGCGGTCTGTCGCGCATGTCACCTCGCTCGCTCGTCGCCACGATTTCTTTCATGGCGGCGGGGTTTGTGATGGTGTATGTCGTTCGTCATCTGGTTTAAAGGAGAGCCCGCATGCTTCGCATTTTTGAATTTCTCGCAGGTTTACTGTTTGGCCTGGGCCTGATCCTTTCAGGCATGACGAACCCCGCCAAGGTACTCGGCTTTCTCGATCTGTTCGGTCAATGGGATCCCTCGCTGGCCCTTGTCATGGGTGGCGCGATCGCGGTTGGCTTTTTTGCGTTCGGACTGGCCAAAAAACGCACCACTAATTTCTTTGGTGGGGCGCTGCATCTCCCAAAAAGCAGCGACATCAATAAACGCTTGGTCATTGGCAGCCTGCTGTTTGGTGCCGGCTGGGGGCTGGCCGGTTTCTGCCCAGGTCCGGTGCTGGTTTCCATGGCTGCCGGACATGAAAAAGCACTCGTCTTTGTTGCCGCGATGATTATTGGTATGGTGGGTTTTGAAATGGCAGAGCGTGCCTCCGCCAAGGCAAAATAATGACACGCGGTGCGCAGCAATTGTCTAAAAGCAAACGTGGACTCTCAGCGCATTTACCCACCTTGCCGATATTGCAGTGGGGTGCCGAGTACAAACGCGAGTTACTCATCAGCGACCTGATTGCTGCATTAATCGTCACGATCATGTTGATCCCGCAAAGCCTCGCCTATGCGATGCTGGCGGGCTTGCCTCCAGAAGTCGGTCTCTACGCGAGCGTGGCGCCACTCGTCATGTACACCCTACTCGGCACGAGCCGAGTCCTTGCTGTCGGTCCGGTGGCGGTCGTCTCTCTCATGACCGCGGCAGCGGTCGGCGAACAGGCCGCACTCGGCGTTCACAGTTACTGGCAAATCGCGCTGACGCTCGCGTTCATCTCGGGCGCGATACTGCTTTTGATGGGTTTACTGAGGCTTGGATCACTGGCGAACTTTCTGAGTCATTCGGTCGTCTCTGGTTTTATCTCGGCCTCGGGGCTGCTGATTGCGGCGAGTCAGATCAAAACGCTGATGGGCGTCTCGGCCTCAGGCGATAATTTCTTTACCTTGGTATGGTCTTTGGTACAACAAATACCAAATGCCAATCCACTAACACTCTTAGTGGGTGTGCTGGCGACAGCATTTTTGTTCTGGGTCAGGAAAAAATTCAAACCCTTGCTCATCAAACTTGGCTTAAATGCGTTGCTGGCGGACATTCTGACTAAAGCCGGTCCAGTCATGGCGATTATCGTGACCACAACCTTAGCCTGGCAACTCAATTGGCCCGAGGCCGGTCTCAAGGTGGTCGGAACCGTTCCACAAGGTCTGCCGCCACTGACTGCGCCGATTTGGGACCTCCAGCTTTGGACAGATCTGTTTGTGCCCGCTCTGCTCATCAGCATCGTTGGCTTTGTCGAGTCTGTCTCGGTGGGACAAACGCTCGCCGCTCGACGTCGTGAACGCATTGAACCCAATCAAGAGCTTGTCGCACTCGGGGCGTGTAACGTCTCAGCGGCGCTGACGGGAGGGTTTCCTGTCACGGGTGGTTTCGCGCGCTCGGTCGTCAATGCGGACAGTGGCGCCAGAACACCCGCCGCGGGTCTCTACACCGCTGTCGGCATCACCCTTGCCTCATTGTTGCTGACACCTGCGCTTTTTTATTTGCCTCAGGCAACACTGGCCGCAACCATCATCGTGGCCGTTCTTTCGCTCGTTGATTTCAGTATTTTCAAACATACGTGGCATTTTTCGAAAGCCGACTTTGCCGCCGTCACCACGACACTTTTTGCCACGCTGATTTTCGGCGTTGAGATTGGCTTGATCGCCGGTGTGGTGCTCTCCCTTGCGATGCATATTTACCGCAGTAGTCAGCCGCACATCGCGACGATCGGCTTAGTGCCGGGCACTGAGCATTTCAGAAATGTGCTGCGTCATGATGTGCTGACGAGCCCCAAGGTGTTGTGTTTGCGCATTGATGAAAGTCTGTATTTCGCCAATGCGAGAAATATCGAAGACCGACTAAATGCCGAGGTCGCAGACAATCCAGAACTCAAACATGTCGTGCTGCAATGCTCTGCCATCAACGATATTGATGCCAGCGCACTCGATAGTCTTGAGTCGATTGTGAGGCGACTGCGCGACTCTGGCATCAGCCTGCACCTGTCCGAAGTCAAAGGACCGGTGATGGATCGCCTGGAAAAATCAGACTTTCTTAAACACCTGACTGGCCAGATCTTTCTCACCAATTATCGTGCAGTGCAGCATCTGGCGCCCGAAATTATCAACAAGTAAGTATGTGCTTTAATCAGCTTCATGAAAAATTCGCCGCGGTTATTTAATAAGAACCTTGTCTTGCTCATTTTGTGCCAAGGGATCTTTCTCACGAACAACATCACCTTTGTCGCGATTAATGGCTTGGTTGGTTTGAGCCTCAGCAACATCGCCTGGATGGCCACACTACCCATTATGGGATATGTGGTGGGCGGCGCACTGTCGACAGGTCTGGTCGCACGCACACAGAAAAAATACGGTCGCCAAAAATCCTTTCAGCTTGGATTATTAGTCGCGGTCGTGTCTTCGCTGATTTGCGCATACGCGGCTTACTCTAAAAACTTTTGGCTGCTGACATTCGGCACGTTCGTCGCGGGCTACTACAGCGCAAATGGTCAACTCTATCGTTTTGCTGCCGCCGAACTGACTCATGTCAGTTTGCGTGACAAAGCAATCTCCTGGGTATTGGCTGGTGGCATTATCGGGGCGGTGGTGGGCCCAAATCTCGCATCCTATACAAAAGACGTATTTGACACGCCATTTCTCGGCGCGTATCTGACGCTCACCGTGGCGGGACTTTTGGGTCTGGTGGTGATGAACTTCATTCACTTTCCCGATGAAATCGCTGAAAAGAAAGTGTTGCCTGCGGGACGCAGTGCAATGGAACTGCTGCGTCAACCTGTTTTTATGGTCGCAGCCATCAGCTCAGCTCTCGGTTATGGCGTGATGAACTTGTTAATGGCGGCAACGCCTTTGGCGATGAAGGTCTGTGGCCTGCCTTTTTCAGATGCCGCGCTCGTGCTTCAGTGGCATGTGATCGGTATGTTTGCGCCCGGCTTTTTCACAGGCTCGCTGATTAAAAAATTCGGCACCTACCAAGTGATGATCGTAGGCATCGTGCTGAACTTTGTGTGCATCATGATCGCCCTCTCCGGCGTTGAGGTTTATCAGTTCCTCCTCTCCTCTTTCATTCTGGGTGTAGGCTGGAACTTCCTCTTTACCGGTGCGACGAGTCTAGCCATGACGGCCTATCGGCCTGAAGAAAAAGACAAAGCACAGGGCATCATCAACTTCTTTGTGTTTGCCACCATGGCGATCACCTCATTTAGTTCAGGCGCCTTGGTCACGACCTCTGGCTGGGATATTCTGAACTTTAGCTCGCTGTTCCCGGTCGCGTTGATGGGTGTCGCTCTCATCTGGTTACGACACAAAAAACAACAAGAAAAGAAGCTTTTACAAAGTCAGTAATGGATCCAAGCGCTTCAATGTCCTAAGCGCTTGAATGTCCTGAGCGCTTGAATATCCCAAGCGCTTGCTCAGTCTCCATCGACGGCGATCCTAATTCGGCCGATAACCCAACCGGGCACCCACCAAGATGCCCGCAACGGCAACCGCAGAACTTAAGGCAAGCGTTGACAGTCCAGTCAAACCTTGCCCGATCGAGCATCCCAGAGCGAGTGATCCACCTACGCCCATTGACACACCACCCGCGATATAGCGGAGCATTTCAGGTGCAGAGCTAAAACCCTGCAAATGAAAACTGCCACGCAACCATGCCATACAAAATGAGCCGCACAAAACACCTAACACCACGGTGACACCAAAACCAAGCTTCATTCCTGTGGCGATCATCGCGTACTGAATGGTTTCACCAATAGGCGCGATAAAGGTGAGAGAGACAAGATTGACAGGCTCGAACTCATCAAAAGCCAGCCATCCGGTTGAGAACCAGCCCCCAACAATCAGCAAACCAACGATGAGACCGGCGAAGAGATCTTTTTTATGACGCAAGAGATTGAACTTCCAAAAGCTGAATACCAGCAGAACGGTCAACATCAAGATAGTCACCACCCAGGGTGTCCGGCCAGGCAAATCGATGATGCTGCCACCAGCGACCGTAGTGAGCTGGGCTAAATACTGACGAGCAGGCCCAAACACACCCATCAAGGTCATAAAAGACGAAATCCCCAAACACAACAACACGACAAAAGAGCGCAAATTCCCCTGCGCGCATAAGACCAGGGTACGGGCGCCACAGCCATTGGCAAGCATCATGCCGTAGCCAAATAACACCCCGCCAAGCGGAACCAGCAGCCAGGAAAACGTCGGAGCACGATAGATGGCCTTACTCAGGTCGATCATTTCCAGCTGAACCAGAGTCTGCGTACCAATGACCGCGACACACAACGCCAACACAAAAGACTGCGCCTTCTGCAGCGCACCGGTTTGCCAATACTCTTTGAGCGAGCGGTTCAGGCAAAAGCCAGACCATTGGCCCGTTGCGCCAAAAATGAGGCCGATGACCAGACCGGACCAGAGTAGTATTTGATTCACATCCATCAGACTTTTGTTCCCCACGTATCTTGAGCGATCGCGTTATACCAAGCCACGCCATAGTCGGCTTCGAGCTTACGTATGTTGTCATTTGCATCTCTGGGACTCACGCCGCCAGAGCCCTTGATTTCTATGATTTTACCTTCGTCCACGCGATACACTCCGGCGACCGATATTCCGTAGTCGGGCGCAATCAGGCTGTAACAAGTATTGGCCCAAGACGCCTGTGGCGCGTCTTTACCTGCGAGTGCATTCACAATGGCTGCGGCCGCGACCTTGGCCTGGGCATTGGCACAAAACCCGGACTTTGGCATGGGTGCCGCAATCGTCGCGTCACCCACCACATAGATGTCCGGCACCATACTCGACTCAAATGTGTCGGGTTTGACAGGCACCCAACCACTCCCATTCGTCACTCCAGCCCGCTGAGCTATCATGCCCGCGGACTGTGGAGGAATCACATTCAAAACATCTGCTTGATGCGTCACATTAAATTCTGTCTGGACAGAAAGACGACTCGCATCCACACGGATCACATTGCCGTCTTTTCCAGCGGGCACCCATTCGATCATGTCACCGTAAAACCGCTTCCAACCATCCATAAACAAGGTTTGTTTGGAGAAATTGTTCTTCGCATCCAGGATGAGGATTTTTGATTTTGGCTTATGTGTCTTGAGGTAGTGCGCGACCATACTCGCACGCTCGTAGGGTCCCGGCGGACAGCGATAGGGATTAGCCGGTGCGACCATCACAAACAGACCGCCATCTGGCATCGCCTCTAACTGTCGCTTGAGCAAAAGCGTCTGCTCACCCGCTTTCCAGGCATGCGGCGCACGCTGTGCTGCAGCTTGGTCATACCCGGCAAGCGCATTCCACTTAATGTCGATGCCGGGCGACAACACTAACTTGTCGTATCTGATCGTTTGACCATCGGCCAGTTTGACGATTTTCTCAACGCCATCGACATCCTGCGCATAACCTTGAATGACCTGCACCCCCAAGCTTTTGAGTTCGTCAAAGCCATGCGTTTGCGAATCATAATCGCGCAGACCACCAAGATACAGATTACTGAAAGGACAGGTATAAAACTGCGGCGCCGGCTCAATCAATGTGACCTCAATCGCCGAGTTTCGGCGCTTGAGATATTTAGCGGCTGTCGCACCGCCAAAGCCGCCCCCGACCACCACAACGCGCCCGGCAGAGCTCTGCTTTGAAAAAACATTTGCGCCATAACCCAAGGCACTCACTGCACTGATTTGACCCAAGGCTTTGAGTAACTGGCGTCGTGTCAGGGAGTCGGATATCGACATTATTTGTCCCCCGTTTTGCTGACGGACAGTGTGGGTGTCATCTGAGAAAAATAAAGCGCCAGCGCATTGATCTCTTCATCGCTATACCCTTTTGCCAGGCGATTCATAATCGTCGTATTGGATGGATAAGCACCTGATTTGTATGCCAGCATCTGAGACCTTAAGACGCTTTCGGATCGTCCAGCCAGCGAGGGGATTGCACCGGGTGATCGTCCATCTGTGCCATGGCAATTCGCACAGGCGCCGGCCAGCACCGTGACATCAAACGTGGTTTGAGCGTGCGTCAGATTCACCGCAAGACTCAATATGAGCGTCCCGGCTATCGCCAAGAAACGCGTTAAGTGCACAAGAGGTGTTTGCCTGCGATCTGAATGCATGATTTCCAAAGTCTACTCCAGTCTCTTGATCAGCACTCGAGTGTCAAGCGATCGTACGTCAAACACTCGTGTGTCAAGCGCTCGTTCGAAATGCGCTCGGCAGAGATGCGTCCAGTCATGCTCTGCTCAGTCATGATCAGTTAAGTCATGTCCAATCACGATTGTGGAACCCACGCAGCATTGCGAGCCAGTTTACGTAATTCGGACCAGGATCGTGCCTCCTTGCGCGCAGCAGGCCACAGACGCAACAATAACTCAGCTGTTGCAAACGCATCTGCAGCGGCCTGATGTCGCACCGCACACTCGATACCAAAATGACTGAGCCAATCATCAAGCGCACGCGCCCGGGGATTGCCGCCTACGAGTCGAGCGATGGGCTCGATATCCAACCACTCATTCGCAAGTGCTGGCAAGGCATATCGCTCAAATGCACGGGTGATCATCGCCTCATCAAAAGCTGCGTGAAAGGCTAGCAAGGGTGATTGACCCGCCCAGTTTCTAAACGACTCAAGCGCCTCTCTCGGCTCGCACCCTCCTGTTTGCGCTTGAACGCCAATGTGATGAATCAAAATATTGTCACGACCGGACGGCTTATCCTGTCTCAACACCACTTCAAAACTATCACCCACACTCAACTCCAGCCGGCCATTCAGCGGAGAAAATCGCATCGCCACCGCCGCAATCGCAAGCAACTGATCCACGCGGGGATTCAAACCAGTTGTCTCGACATCAAGCATGATCCAGCGTTGAACAGCCTGATGATCCTCAGCTTTGGCACCCATCAATTCGCGCAACCACCGGCTGGTTTCAGCGAACATAATCAAGCTCGAGACGTTGCTGCAAGGAGCGGATCCTTGACATGGACCCTTTGAGAATCGTGCGATCGACAGCATTGAGCGAGTCAACATCCAGCGCATTCGGGTTTTCGCCAATCATGCCGCCATCAAGCTGAATCGCCAGACGCAGCGTCTGCAGATATTGAAAAGCAGCAATCCAAGCTGCGCTTTCTTTTTTGGGCACGCCCGCCACGCGACCCAGGGCAGCCAAACGTTCCTGTGTATTGAGCGCCTCGATGCGATTCGCCAAGGCGTAGATGCGGGCGACCTCCACAACGATCGCCGTGCCTTGCAGCTTAAGATCGATCACTTGTTTGTTATCTATTTTTTTTGTATCCAGACTGCCCAACCAATTTAGCGGGACGCTATTACGCAAGGCGGCTTGCGCCATCAGTTTGAGAAAGCGCGGCTTAGCAGCGGTCATCTCGGTGACCTCGCTACGCAACACCTTTAAGAGTTGATCATTACCCACCAAACATCTGAAGTCAAAAAATATCCCGGCATTCAGAAGATCCTCTGGATGACCTTGCTCCACCCAATGTGTAAATCTCCCGCGCCACTCTTGTTGCGTCAAACATAGCGAAGGATTACTCGCCATGATGTTGCCTTTACACAGCGGATAGCCACAGGCGTCCAACGCCACGTTGGCCTCATGCGCAAAGGCTAAAAACTTATCTTTGATACCAGCGTCACCGCGATCGATATAAATCAGCGCATTATCCTGATCTGTGGCGATCGTCTGTTCGCTGCGCCCCTCGGAACCCAGCGCGATCCAGGCGAAATCATCGAGATCCACATGATGTTGATGCGCGAGCAACACCACCAAGCGTGCGGTCAGCACATCGTTCAAGTGACTGATGAGAAACGTCAACTGGCGCGCCTTGACGCCCTGTCCCAACAAACTGCGCGCGAATTTTCTGATGTTAGACGCGCAATCTTGCAGGGCAGCGACATCCTCCGCCATGCGTATCGCAGAGCCAATGGTGTCAAACGACAAACGCTGGAGTGAAAATAAATCGCGTTCTGAAATACAGCCGACGATTCGTCCCTGTTCAAGAACGGGTACATGACGAATGCGGAATTGAGACATCAAGATCGCAGCGTCCTCGGCAGTATCGTCTACGGTCAGTGATTTGACATTTCTCGACATCACCTCGCTGATCGGAGTCTCTAGACTAATACCTGCCAAGGTCACGCGACTCAACACATCATCGCGCGTCAAGATCCCCAGTATTTCGTGATCATCCTCTGTGATGAGCACAGATCCCACCTGCTTTTCATGGACAAGCGTCAGAGCCTCTCTGAGCGAGGTCTGAGGTCGCGTCACGATCGGCACGCGCCGGATCAAATCACCCAGTCGACTTTCAAGTGACTGTTCAAGCAAGGCCTTGGAGGCCGCACTATTGCGCATCGCTTGCCTGGATTGCTCAAGCAACATCCAGACTCGGTTATTGGTGAAATCGCGAAAAGCCTGTGACTGTCCTGAAAGAGTCTCCATAGCCGCCGTCGGCAAAAGCAGGCAAAAACAATCGGTCACCGCTTTATAAGTCGCTGCGACGGGACGTTTTGCGAGACTGGCACTCACAGAAAAAAGATCTCCCGCCTCCATTTCAAAGACAGTCTCGACAAGGCCGGGATTGACCCGTTTTCCAGAGACTTGCCCCTGACGAATCAGGTATAGAAAGTTTGGAGGACCGTCGGCGGGAGCAAGAATGATCTCATCAGGTGCGTAGTACGCCTCGCTGGATGACTTCAGGAAAAAGTCGACGTCTTCGATCGCCATTGCTGAGAACGGCAAACGTTGCATCAATTGTTGACGGAGATTTTGAACCAGGCTGGGTGAACTCATCGCAAGCCTCCTTAGAAGTCTGTGGCGTCCGAGCACTGGACCGCAAACCTCAGAGCGAGGCTTGCGGCGGATGAGGCAATCTTACAGCTTCATGTGTTGCGGGAGCAATGTTGCGAGTTCCGGTACAAAATACAACACCAATACTGCGAAAAGCATCAAGAAAAACAAAGGGGACGACACCCGGGCAATATAGGGCAAATCGCGTTTAGTCATCCCGGCAAGCACGAACAGATTAAATCCGACTGGTGGGGTTAATTGTGCCATCTCAACGACGAACACAATGAAAATACCAAACCAGATCAGATCGATGCCTGCCGCTTGAACGGTTGGCAACAACACGCCCATCGTCAGCACCACCATGGAAATACCATCTAAAAAGCAGCCGAGAATCACAAAAAAGACCATCAGCACGACCACCAACCAGAACTGTGACAGACCGAGACTGCCGATCCATTCAGCCAAGGCGCGTGGCAAACCGATATATCCCATGGAGAGCGTCAGAAACTGAGCACCCGCCAGAATCAGCGCAATCATGCAATACAAACGAGTCGCGCCTGAGAGCGATCCTTTAAAGGTGCTCCAGTTCAAGGAGCCCTGAAATGCGGAGATCACCAAAGAACCCAGCACACCGATGGCAGCCGCTTCCGTGGCCGTTGCAACACCGCTGTAGATTGACCCCAAGACGCTTGCAATCAATAACAGAACTGGAATCAGGCTGCGAGACTGATAGACTTTTTGCCGGAAAGACATTTCCTCGTCGGCTTTGGGAACTTGGGATGGATTACGCCAAGCCCAAAACATGATGTAACCCATGAACAGGGCCGCCAGAAAAATGCCGGGCAGGATACCGGCGATAAACAATTTTGCAATCGACACCTCGGCCGCCACACCATAGACAATCATGATGATCGAAGGCGGAATGAGCAGTCCAAGCGTACCGGCGCCAGCCAGCGTGCCGATCACCATGTCATCGGGGTAGCCTCTCTTTTTAAGCTCTGGCAAGGTCATCTTGCCGATCGTGGCACATGTTGCCGCCGAAGAACCCGAAACGGCAGCAAAAATCGCGCAGCCAATCACGTTTGTGTGGAGTAAGCGACCCGGCAATTTGTTTAACCAAGGCGCGAGCCCTGTAAACAAGTCTTGCGAGAGCCGAGTGCGAAATAAAATCTCTCCCATCCATAAAAACAAAGGTAATGCCGTCAGCGTCCAACTTGAGGAAGCCCCCCAGATCGTGATGGCCATCGCATCGCCAGCAGGACGGGTGGAAAACAACTCCATGCCGATCCATGCCGTGCCTGCAAGCGTCAGTCCGACCCAGACGCCACCGGCCAAAAAGCCAAAGAGCGACACGATCAACAGCGTGACAATCAAAATATCATTCATTACGCTGTGGCTCCTGTAAATCTATCAACAACTCTTGCCCACGGATACGCGCCACCAGCAAATCGATGAAGGCAATCACAAACAAAATATTCCCCACAGCCATACTCAACTGAGGAATCCATAACGGTGTCGCATCATTGCTCGTGGAGATGTCATTGAACATCCACGAGTCCAACACGAGTTTGGAACTAAAGAAGGCTAGAGACACTGCAACGGCAAGACCAACAATGATCGCACCGATATCTAGACGACGTTTGCCTTGAGGTGACAGCACATTCAGCAGAATCGTTACACGGATGTGCTCACCATGACGTAAGGTGGAGGCCAACGCAAAAAAGCCTGCCGAGGCCATCAGATAGCCAGCATAAGCGTCGAGACCAGAAACATGAAAGGTGAGCTGTCTGGAGACGATGCTCAAAAGCACCGTCAACAGCACACCAATCAACGAAACCGCCGCCAGAAATTCGGCGGCGGCGTACAGCCAATCAAGAAAGCGTCGCATCGATTACTTTTTCAGAGCGTCAACAATAGCCTGGCCATCTTTGCCAGATTTTTTAAGGTAGTCAGCGAGCATTTTTTGACCGATATCATTCAGACCCTTGGTCAACTCTGGTCCTGGAGGAATGATCTGCCCACCGTTCTTGGTCCACGCGGCCAAGTACTCTTTTGTTTTAGCTTCTGAAAGCTTCCAGCCGCGCTCTTCAGCACGGGCACCAGCGTCGAGCACAGCCTTTTTGGTATCGGCATCCAGCGCATCAAAGGCTTTCTTGTTCATCAAGATTGCGTTCTTGGGAATCCAAGCCTGGGTATCGTAGAACTTTTTGATGTACTCGTAGGTCTTGGTGTCCACACCTGTGGCGCTAGAAGACATGTAGGAATCAATCACGCCAGTGGCCATGGCTTGTGAGAGCTCGGCCGCCTGAATAGTGACAGGTTGTGCACTCACCAGTTCAGCAATTTTGGATGTCGCCGGACTATAAGCGCGCCACTTCAAACCCTTCATGTCCGCCACTGAGTTCAGGTCGCGGTTTGTGAAAATGCCTTGTGGTGGCCATGGAACTGTAAACAGCAACATCATGCCCTGAGAAGCCAGCTTCTTTTCCAAGTAGGACTTTTGAATCGTGGCCAGCTTACTTGCGCCGGCGTAGCTCGACACCAGAAAAGGCAAACCATCCAACTCATAAATGGGATCTTCGTTCGCGAAGTTCACCAACAAGATTTCGCCAAGCTGGGCTTGGTTACCCTGTACTGCACGCTTGATTTCAGGTGCTTTGTACAACGAAGCGTTGGCGTGAACCGTGATGTTCAGCTTGCCCTTGGACGCCTGAGCCACGTCCTTGGAAAACTCAACTAAGTTTTCCACGTGGAAATTCGTGGGCGAATAAGCCGAAGGCAGATCCCACTTCGTTTGGGCTTGAGCCGTGAAACCAACCGAAGCAATCAATGCCCCGGCAAGCAAAGATACAGTTTTACGCATGAGGATATCCTTGAGCGAAAGAGAGGTCGACAAATCGACAACGATTGTTTAGTTAACGGGGACAAACCCGTCAAAGCACAGCGAGTGTATGCGTCACGGAGAATTGTCACAATCATGGTATCACCCAATTGAGGGTAAATCCCTAGAGATCAAAACATTTTGACTCGACGCGCGCCGAGTCTGTAAAGTGTGCGATTCTTTGTATCGAGGCACAGCACTCATGTCAGCACCCTTTGCAGTATTTGTCACCGCGATTGGCGGCCCCGAAGTCCTCAAGGCTCAACCCATTCCCATGCCCGATCCTGGTGCAGACGAGGTAGTGATCGAGCAAACTGCGGTCGCCGTGAACTTTGTCGATATCTACCTGCGCGGGGGACAACCCCACTCGCACAACCCAACACCGCCCTTCATCCCGGGCGTCAGTGGTATCGGTCGTATCAAAGCTGTTGGCAGCAATGTCCATGATTTAAAAATCGGCGACAAAGCCACCTACACCAATGCTGGTGTCGGGAGCTATTGCACGCATGTGGCTGTCGCAGCTGAACGGGTGATCCCAGTGCCTGAGTCCCTCGACGATGTGCGAGTCGCCGCAGGACTCGTGCGCACCCTCACCTCCCAGTATCTGCTCAAACAGATGCGCCCTCTCAAGCCGGGCACACGCATCTTGGTGCATGCGGCAGCTGGCGGCGTCGGTCAGATTTTGGTGCAATGGGCCAAGCGCCTAGGCCTCATCGTCATCGCGACAGCCGGCAGTGACGCCAAAAACAAAACCGTGCTCGAACTTGGTGCAGATTTCGCAATTAACTATCGGACGCAAGACTTTGTCGCCGAAGTCAGTCGCATCACGAGCGGCAAAGGTGTCAGCGTGGTGTTTGACTCCGTTGGCAAAGATACCTTTGATGGCTCGGTCAAATGCCTCGAATCGCGCGGACTCGTGGTGAACTACGGAACCGCTTCAGGTCAGGTCGAAGGATTCAAGTTGCAAGACCTGCATAGCAAGTCGCTCTGGGTCTGCCGCCCCACACTGAAAACTTATGTTGCAGACCGCGCCGAGATGCTGGCCATGAGCAAGGAAGCCTTTGAGATTTTGGGTGACCCTACGATCCGACTTGATATTGAAACTGTTTTACCTCTGAGTCAGGCAAGCGAATCCCATCGTCTACTTGAGAGTCGCACGACTCAGGGCGCAATCGTCTTGATTCCGGATGATCTTTTATTAAAAAGTAAATGAACTTGGCCGCCAACGTGTTGCCGCGGTAAACCAACGCGTTGGTGCTCAATTCACGACGCAATATACTTTTCAGCACAGCTCGATTTTTCAGTAGCGCCCGGGATGATTGTCTGTTTGCGTCCCGGTATTTTTTACAACAATCAGGAGATTCACATGCGTTTAATCAAATCAGTCTTGGCGGGCGCGTTGGCCCTGTCGGTTTTCAGCCCGATGGCGATGGCTCAGTATCCCGAGAAGCCTATTCGCATGGTGGTGGGCTATGCCCCCGGCGGCGCGGCTGACAAGCTCATCCGTCCGATCACGGATCAATTATCAAAGACGCTCAAGCAGCCTTTTATTATTGAGTACAAGCCCGGTGCAGGTGCCTCTGTCGCAGCGGACTTCACATCAAAAGCCGCACCTGATGGTTACACCTTGCACATCACGGATTCGGGTCCGATGACGATCCTGCCCAATATGAAAAAAATGGGCTATGACCCCATTAAAGATTTCACGCCAATTTCGATGATTGGAGAAGGCGGTGTTGTCGTGGTCGTATTGCCGACCTCGCCTGCGAAAGACATCAAGTCACTGGTTGAGTTAGCGAAAAAAGATCCACAGAAATGGAGCTACGGCACCTCTGGTGTGGGTGGTGTCGGACACCTTGCAGGCGAGCAATTCAAAGCTGCCGCCAAGCTCGATATCTCGCACATCCCCTACAAAGGCGGCAACCCTGCCATTACAGAACTGTTAGGCGGTCATGTGCCTTTCCTGTTCTCTTCACTGGGCTCGGCCGCCGCACAAATCCAGTCGGGCAAAATTATTGCCCTGGCTGATTCCGCCAGCAAGCGCAGCTCAATGTTCCCGAACGTCCCCACATTGGCAGAATCTGGTTTCCCAGGCTTTGACGCGACCATCTGGTTCGGTATTGTGGGTCCAGCCGGCTTGCCAAAGAACGTCATGGACACCTTGGTACCCGCGCTCAACAAGATCATGAAAGATCCTGCCGTCATTGCGGCGATCAAGCGCGAGGGTTACGAGCCAATGGACTTTACGCCACAGCAGACAGCAGACCGCATCAAGTCTGATCTGGCCAAGTGGGGCAAGACTGTGAAAGATGCAGACATCAAGGCTGAATAATTAAAAAAGCCATTCACGAAGTTGTGAGTGGCTTTGTCTTGAACCTTTAAAAGCAGACGTTCAAGACGTCTGCTTTTTTTATTTTGCCGCAGCTTTAAATTTAGCCGTGGCATCGTTCGGTTGATAAGGCAAGGCATCTATCAGTGAAGAAAAAGACGCCTTGGCGCTGAAAATCTCCTTGAGATCCAACGTCACGTAATTTGCTCGATTTTTATCGTTAGCAATCATCACGCGATTATTGGTCAAATCCTTGATCATCACCCACTGTGTGTAATCCGAAACGGTCTTCCCCCCATCTGTAGAGGAGACCACGCCAACGGGGATATCGACGTTGTTCAGCACATGCACCGCCAACTGATTCGCCTCGCTGGCATTGGCAGGCGTCGTCGCTAAATGGCGCAAATACGCCGCACGCACAAAACGCGAAGAAGGCTGATAGTCAGCAGGCAACCCAAGCAGACCGCCCCCTTGACCAAGCGCAGTCACATCCCCACCACGATATGGTACGGAAGCTTTGCCATCCTTGGCCAAAGAGATGTAGTTTCTCAAATTCAAGACGTGCCAGTCATAGGTCGGAGCATTCGTCAGTACTTGGGCCACATTGTCGCTGATGACCATTTGGCCTTTCACGAATTCCACAATGATGCTGTCGCCCGTACGATCCGTAAAGACAAAATGCAACCAAGGTGGTGTCGGCAAGCCACTAACCTCAGACGGGTCAAACCAGACTTTATATTTGGGCAGCTCTGCGCGCAGCGACTTCACGCTGTCAAACATGCCTAAGGCAAAACGGCCGAGATTTAAGATAGACACGTAATCTTTGTCGCCTGTGGCAACGGTCTGATACTCAGTAAAACCTGGTAAAAAATTACCACTCATTCCAAGTCCAGCACTATTTTGGCCCTCTAAAAACGCATCGGCACCTTTTAGAATTGCAGGCATTACCGCGACAAATGCATATTTCGATTTGAGCTCAGTACCTGTCATTTTCAGGCTGGCCGGCGCGGTCAGAGGTACCGAAGAACCAACGGGTACGGACTTGAGGGTCCACTGCATGTCATACGCCCACTCCATCGTTCGAGCCGCGACGATCGTGCCGTCCTTGGCTGAGACGTTGACTGCCGTGCATGCACTGGCATGGTGCGCAAAAGCGACTAAACATACGCCTGCGATGGCGCGAGAAATTTTAGAGACAGAGAACTGTTTCATACTGACTTTCCTGTAAGAGAACAGCATGTGGCGAGCACACCATGTGCTCGCATTCACCAGGCTGTTCAGACCAACACTACTCGGGCTTGACCCCGGCATTTTTCGCGACAGTCTCCCAACGTTTTTGCTCTTGACTGATGTAGTCACCAAACTGCTGAGGCGTCCATCGGGTCGGCACTGCACTGAACTGAGCAAAGCGGTCTTCGATTTCTTTTGACTGTAAAACCTTGTTAATAGCTGCATTCATTTTATTGACAATCTCTTTTGGAGTGCCGGTTGGCACCACAATTCCTTGCCACGAGCTCACATCGTAGCCGGCGAAACCCGACTCGATCACCGTGGGGACATTCGGCACGATGGCAGAACGATTCGCGGTACTGATCCCGAGTGCCTTGACCTTACCGGAGGCAACCTGAGGGTGAATGCTGGAAAAGGGATCAAATAAAACCTGAACCTGCCCACCCAGTAAATCCGTAATTGCTGGAGCACTCCCTTTGTAAGGAATATGATTCATCTTGATACCTGCCAAGCCTGAAAAATATTCAACCGCCAGGTGAATAGAGCTACCCGCTGTGCCATAGTTCAACTTTCCGGGATTATTTTTTGCGTACGCAACAAGTTCGCTGAGGCTGTTAACCGGAACGTTCTGATTGACCACGACCAATAACGGCTGGACGGCCACCATTGCGACTGGCTCAAAGTTTTTTGATGGGTTGTAACCGAGCTTGGCCATCGTCCACTGATTAATCGCGAGCGTACTGATGTTGCCCATGAGCCAGGTGTAGCCATCGGGCGCACTACGTGCCGCCGCCTCTGCTCCAATGGCACCGCTCGCGCCCGCCCTGTTCTCCACGACCACAGGTTGTTTGAGTTCATCGGTCAATTTGACCGACAACGTCCTTGCCACAATATCGGTCACGCCCCCGGGTGGAAAGGGCACGATTAACTTGATGGGGCGATCAGGAAAGCTTTGCGAGAACGCGGATATCGCAAATAACGACCCTGCCAACGCTACCGCAAGTTTGATGCTTTTCTTCATTGTCTCTTCTCCCTGGCACGATTTCGTGCGCTGTGCTGATGATTTATATGCTCGTCATGCCGGATCATTATGCATCTAAAATTGACATATTCATTACACACTTTAGGTTTCAGTCATGTCATTGCCTTCGCCTTTACTCACTGCTCTGCCTGAGCAACTTCCGCTTGAGCAGGAACGCCCCTTTCAGGCCATCCGTCTGCAAAGCCCCATCAAGGGGCCTCGTTTGATTGTGACGGCCGCTGTGCACGGCAATGAAACCTGCGGGACCTTTGCCATCGCTCGCCTGGTGCAACAATTCGAACAAGGTGCACTCAAGCTCAAGTGTGGCGCCGTGACTTTCGTACCTGTGACGAATCCAAAAGCCTATCGCTTAACGCGACGTAACGGCGATCGCAATCTGAATCGCCGCCTGATTCCTACCGACACACCCGTTCAATACGAAGACCACATCGCCAACTGGTTATGTCCATTACTCGCCGAGCATGACGGCCTGTTGGATTTGCACTCGTTTCAAAGTGGTGACCAGGCATTTGCGCTCTTTGGTCCGAAAAATAATCAAGACGCGCTTGAGCCCTTTACACATGCTGAGATCGAGGAAGCCCTGGTGCAACGCTTGGGCTGCTCTCGTTTTGTCTACGGCTGGCTAGACACCTACGCCAAGGGCATCAACAGACGCGCTGCCGAGGTCAAGGCAGGACGCTTCAATGCAAAAGATGTCGATGTCGACACACGCTACGGCATCGGCACAACAGAATATATGCGTTCGGTCGGGGGCTGGTCCATCACGCTTGAGTGCAGTCAGCACGACGATGCAGGTGGACGCGAGGTCGCGTATCAAGCGATCCTCAACACGTTGATTTATCTTGGCATGATCGATGGCGCTGCGCCCCAACCTGTTCAACATTTTCAGGTTTTAGGGCTTTACGATGTCTATGATCGCTTCCATCTGGATGATCATTTTGCAAAACAATGGAAAAGTTTTGACCCAATCGCAAAAGGCGAGACGATCGGGACTCGCGCAGACGGCACAGTGATCGTCGCTGAGCAAGACTGCTTCATTGTCTTTCCCAACATCAAATCGCAGCCAGGCCAGGAGTGGTTTTACCTCGCACGCGCAGGCGGACGCCTCGGGCGTTGAGCCTCACCCCTACTCTACGCGGTCTAGCCTGCGTGATGAACTAACCACTCCGTCAACACGGAGGTCGCCAGCATCAAATCCTCAGTCGCCATCGCTTCGTCAGGATGGTGACTGCCATTTGGATTTCTGACGAATAAAAAGCCAAAGGGAATGCCGGCCGCACAGAAGGCCGCCGAGTCATGTGATGCGGGGCTTGGCAGATCACACACTTTTAAATTCAGCGCTTGGGCATACGCGCGCAGCTGTTGCGTCATCAAAGGATCTGCTTGTGCCACCTCTGCGCTCGCACGCGGACCGAGATCGATCTCAACGCCGCGCTTGTGCTTTGTCTGCTCAACAAGCTCAAGAAATTTTTTCTCTAGCTCCTCAAGATCAGGTTGAGCGTAAGCCCGTACATCCAGACTCATACTGAACTCACCTGGCACCACAGTCAGACCATGACGCTCGGCATTTGTGTGAAACTCACCAATGGTGCATGCCATGAGACGTCCCGCACGCTCCCACTCTGCCCAGATCTCATCGAGACCACGCGCCAAGTCGACACCCGCCAAAGAGGCATCGTGACGAAAACGACGTCCCAACCCAACATGGCCATACTCACCCTTGATTCTAATTTTTGGATAACGGAAATTGCCGGGTACGCCTGTGCCGATCGCAATTGGAAAACCTGTCAGCGCCAAACTAGGAGCCTGTTCAATATGGACCTCAAGAAACGCCCGCACATTCTTTTTGGAGAGGTAGGCTTGACCACGCGCTACCGCCTCAGGATCACCGCCCGCTGCCGTCAGATAATCAGCCAGCGTGCGACCCGTGTCGATACGACGCGCCTGGAGCGCCTCGGCTTGTAAACGACCCAACGCTCCGCGACTCCCAATGTAGGACACCTGAAACCAGATGCTTTCCTCGGCGCGAATCCCCATCACCATCACATCGCAAGCGAGTTGAACGCCCGCTTGCTTGATCGCCTGCAAAGCAATCAGACCAGACACCACACCGGCTGCTCCATCGAAATTACCCCCTCCCGCCACGGAATCGAGATGCGAACCAATGACAATCGAGGGGAGCGAACGATCCCGACCAGGCAGCACCGCGTAGGTATTGCGCATATGATCGTGTTTCACCTCGAGGCCTGCCCGCGTCGCAAACTCCACCATGACATCATGTCCATGCTGCTCACCTGCGCCGTAGGTGTCGCGTGTCACGCCGCCTCTGACCGGATCCAGGCTGCCATGTCGCAGCGCATCAAGCATGTTCTGCATC
>JAURZO010000262.1 GCA_030653405.1 Zwartia sp.
GGCAGGGGTTGGCCAGCCGCCACGCGGAGTTGCCACTCGACAAGATCAAGTCCTGTGATCATCTCTGTCACTGGATGTTCGACTTGTAGCCGCGTATTCATCTCCATAAAATAAAAACGGCCATCGGGCTCAACAATAAACTCGACCGTCCCTGCGCCAACATAATTTACCGCGCGTGCGGCCGCCACTGCCGCGTCACCCATTTGTTTTCGCATCGATTGGGTCATACCAGGCGCCGGGGCTTCTTCGATCACTTTTTGGTGTCGACGCTGCACAGAACAATCACGTTCGAACAAATAGACGCAGTGTCCGTGCATGTCCGCAAAAACCTGAATCTCAATGTGCCTGGGTTTTTGTAAATAGCGCTCTATCAAAACGCGATCATCACCAAAGCTTGATTTTGACTCTCGCTTGCACGATGCAAGTGCCGCAGCAAACTCCCCGGACGCGTCCACGATACGCATCCCTTTGCCACCACCGCCTGCGCTCGCCTTAATCAACACGGGGTAGCCAATTGCATCGGCCTGTTGTTGGAGAAACAGAGGGTCCTGGTCATCTCCGTGATAGCCCGGAACCAGTGGTACCCCCGCCTTTTCCATCAGTGTTTTCGCAGCCGACTTACTCCCCATCGATGCGATTGCTGAGGCTGGCGGCCCCACAAAACTCAAACCTGCTGCCACACATGCAGCAGCAAACTCTTCATTCTCCGACAAAAATCCATAACCCGGATGTATCGCTTCTGCACCATGCTCGAGAGCGACTTGCAAAATCGTGTCACGTTTTAAATAGCTCTCGCTGGCGGGAGCCGCCCCAATATGAATGGCCACATCACATTCAGCAACATGCTTGGCATCTGTATCTGCATCCGAGTAAACCGCGATCGTCTTGATACCCATCTTGCGCGCCGTCGCCGCTACACGACACGCGATTTCGCCACGATTGGCGATTAGTAATGTTTTGAACACGTATGATCCCTGTTTCAGCAATTACATGCGGAACACGCCAAAGCGTGTATCTGGAATTTCTGCATTGAGTGCAGCCGACAAACTTAATGCAAGAACCCGACGCGTATCGGCAGGCTGGATCACACCGTCATCCCACAATCTTGCACTCGCATAAAAAGGATGTCCTTCGCGTTCAAACTGCGCACGGATAGGGGACTTGAATGCATCCTCTTCTTCCGCAGACCAAACGCCTCCCTTTGTCTCGATGCCTTCTCTGCGGATCGTCGCGAGTACGCTCGCGGCCTGCTCACCACCCATGACTGAAATTCGTGCGTTTGGCCACATGAAAAGAAATCGTGGTGAGAACGCACGTCCACACATTCCGTAATTTCCCGCACCAAATGAGCCGCCAATGATGACGGTGAGTTTTGGAACCGCAGCAGTCGCGACCGCAGTCACCAGTTTTGCACCATGACGCGCGATACCTTCATTTTCATATTTACGGCCCACCATAAAGCCTGTGATGTTCTGCAAAAATATCAAGGGTATTTTTCGCTGTGCGCAAAGTTCGATAAAGTGAGCGCCTTTTTGTGCTGACTCTGAAAACAAAATGCCATTATTCGCCACGATTCCGACAGGTATGCCATGCAAGTGTGCAAAGCCTGTCACGAGCGTTGTTCCAAAACGCGACTTGAACTCGTCAAATGTGGACCCGTCAACAAGCCGCGCAATAATCTCTCGCACGTCATAGGACTTACGCGTATCTGCGGGAACAATGCCGTTAAGTTCGTCCGCACCATAAAGAGGCTCCTGTGACACCTTCATCGAAATTTGCCCAGGCTTTTTACGATTCAGATTCTTCACAACATCACGGGCAATCTTTAGTGCATGATGGTCGTTGGCCGCCAGATGATCCGCAACGCCTGATAGACGAGTATGGACATCACCCCCACCCAAGTCCTCGGCAGAAACCTGTTCTCCGGTCGCCGCCTTCACAAGTGGTGGGCCGCCAAGGAAAATAGTGCCTTGCTCTCGTACGATAATGGACTCATCACTCATTGCTGGTACGTACGCGCCACCCGCCGTGCACGACCCCATCACTACCGCAATCTGTGCGATCCCTTGCGCGGACATGTTGGCCTGATTAAAAAATATCCTTCCAAAATGTTCTCTATCCGCAAATACATCCTCTTGCTGAGGCAAGTTGGCGCCGCCCGAGTCCACCAAATAAATGCATGGCAAATTATTCTGCATGGCGACTTCTTGCGCGCGCAAATGCTTCTTGACGGTCATAGGATAATACGTACCACCTTTGACAGTAGCATCGTTACACACAATGACGCACTCAATGCCTGAAACACGACCAATACCGGTAATCATCCCAGCTCCAGGCGCATCGTCGTTGTACATGCCGTAAGCAGCGAGGGGAGAGAGCTCTAAAAATGCCGTTCCCTGATCTAGCAATGCTTCTACACGCTCTCTTGGCAAGAGTTTTCCGCGAGCCTTGTGTTTTGCTCTCGCCGCCTCAGAACCACCGAGTGCGATTTTTTCAAGTGCGTGCTTTAACTCAGAGATCTTTTCCTGCATCGCTCGCGTATTCGCGGCGAACTCAGGTGAGCGAATATTAATTTTGGATTCAATAATCGGCATGGCTGTATGTAAGGCCTCTGTTGAGCTTCAAAAAACATTATTGACGTTTACGTAAACGTCAATGTAATACAAGCCGGCTTTTTAGTCACTTTTTAACCTTTAGAAGCGCCTCACACTGTTTTTGCTGCTGCACAATCTCCGCCAACGTCTCTTCTAGATCGACACGCTGCCGCTCAAGACTAGCCCTTTGGCTCTCAAGTACAGACAAATAGTGCTTGAGTTGTGGACGTGTATCTCGAGGGCCTTCGTACATATCAACGAGCTCCCGAATCGCTGACAAAGTGAATCCCAGTCGTTTGCCACGCAAAGCAAGCTTTAGTCGTGTACGGTCACGCGCGACATAGACGCGCTTATTCCCCTCACGCGCCGGATTTAGAATGCCATGATCCTCATAAAAACGGATCGTTCGGGGGGTGATATCGAACTCTTTGGATAGATCGGAAATCGTCCAGGTCGTTATAGTCATAATCTCTGCAATAGCCGTTTACGTAAACGTAAATTATGATGCTCTGAACAAACCGTCAAGCTTGGAGACAACACAAACATGAACCCCCTTGAGCATCAGCTGCAATACCCGTTCGCCGATACGATGCCAGGCCCCGGTCTGGCAATGGAGTTAGCACCCGGCGTGCGCTGGATTCGCATGCCCCTACCGTTTGCGCTAGACCATATCAACCTTTGGCTGCTCCGAGACCAAATCGATGGCGTCGAAGGTTGGACGATCGTTGACTGCGGAATCAGCCGTGATGAAGTCAAAGCACTTTGGGAGGAAATTTTTCGTTTACAACTCGAGGGGTTACCAGTATTGCGTGTCATCGTTACCCATATGCATCCGGATCACGTCGGTCTGGCAAGTTGGTTGTGTAAAAAATGGAATGCGCCTCTTTGGATGAGTATGACCGACTTCATGACGGCTAAGCTCTGGTCCTCCGGCAAAGGAAGTGGTGCCACAGGAGGTCAGAGCGCAGCGGAACATCTAGGTCGCCATGGCATGACGGATCCAGACTCGCTTGAGCAAATTCGCGCGCGTGCTTCTTACTACCCAAGCTTGGTGCCTGAAGTCCCTGATGCCTATAGGCGCATCATGCATGGAGACATCCTAAACATCCATGGCCATGACTGGCAAGCTATTGTGGGCTATGGCCATGCGCCCGAACACATCTCCTTATACTGTCCAGATAAAAATGTCTTAATCTCTGGCGACATGGTGCTGCCGCGGATTTCAACGAACGTCAGTGTGTTCGATTATGAGCCACTGGGAAATCCTCTACCGCTCTATCTCAACTCCTTACTTAACTTTCAGCATCTACCTCATGACGCACTGGTGTTGCCCTCCCACGGCAAGCCCTTCAAAGGGCTACATGAAAGAATTGACCAGCAGCACCAACATCATGCCGAAAGGTTAGCCGAGGTGCTCGAAGTTTGTTCGACACCACAATCGACAACAGACATTCTCCCCGTGCTCTTTAAACGAAAGCTCGATCTGCATCAAACGACTTTTGCAATGGGCGAAGCCATCGCACACCTGCATGCACTATATTTCGAGGATCGATTATCGCGTGAACTGTGCGCCGATGGCATCATCCGTTTTGTTAGAAAATAAAGGACTCGTTTTGACTACTCACCATCTTGATACTCGGCTGCTGCATATAGGCAGCGCACCCTTTGATCCTGAAACAGGAACTGCACCTGTCAGCTTGCCCTCAATGCGCACGAGCACAGTTCGGTTTGAGAACTTGGCCGCACTCGAAAAAGCCATGACGCGTCGCTTGGCCGGAGAACGTGCGATCACGTACGGTCGCTCCGGGATGGATACCCACCGCGCACTTGAAGACGTGTTCATGCAACTAGAGGGAGGCAGTTATTGCGTGCTGGCTCCCTCTGGTATGGCAGCCATCAACATCGCATTTCTGGGACTCCTAAAGACAGGAGATCATGTACTCGTGGCAGACTGTGTATACGGTCCGGTGCGCAATCTTGATCGAACGCTGCTTCAAGGGTTCGGCATTTCGGTTACTTACTTTTCTGCCGAGCGCGATGACATTGCGACGTTGGTGCAACCGAATACCAAGATGATTTACATTGAGTCGCCCGGCTCACTCCTGTATGAAATGCTCGACCTGCCAGCGCTCGCGACCCGGGCCAAAGAGCACGGATTGATTCTCGCGACCGATAACACTTGGGGGTCGGGATATATTTATCGACCACTCATGTTGGGTGCCGACGTCTCTATCGTTGCAGGGACCAAATATGTCGCCGGGCACTCCGATGTCATGCTCGGTGCGGTCGTCGTCAACGATCCGAAGATTGCGGCTCGCATTCACTCCGCTCAGTACGCCATGGGCAACTCAGTGAGTGCGGATGATGCCTGGCTCGCCTTGCGAGGCGTCAAAACCATGGCCGTACGAATGCCCCAACATGCTCGTAACGCTCTTGAGATTTGCGCATTCCTGGATGCTCAACCTGAGGTGATTCAAATCTATCATCCCGCTTGGCACAAGGATGCAGGGCATGCACTTTGGCAGCGAGATTGCACGGGCTCAAATGGCATGCTTTCGATCGAGCTCAACTGCTCGCCTGAGGCAGCCAAACCTTTCGTTGACGCGCTTGAGCTTTTTGGAATCGGGTTTTCTTGGGGTGGCTTCGAAAGCCTTGTGCAATGGGTGGAGCCTGGGAGTTTGTCCTCCCATCGCTACTGGAAGCATCACGAGCACGCCTTAATTCGTTTGCATATTGGATTAGAGTCCACCGAGGACTTGATCGCGGATCTCAAACAAGCATTATTGAAAATAAAACCATAAAGGAATCGTTGCTATGTCTAAAGACAAGGGGTATGTATTCGTCGAACTCGACGTTCACGATATGGATAATTTCAAAGCGCATTACCAACCGAGATCAACCGCTGCGGTTGCCGCATTCAACGGGCGATTTGTGATGCGTGGCGGAGAGGTGTCAGTTAAAAATGGGCCGACTGACTCACGACGTCGCGTGCTTTTGGAGTTTGAGCGCTACGAAGATGCCCTGGCCTTTTACGATTCGCCGCAATATCAGGAGGCTAAGCTCCACCGCGACAAATACGCTCACGTCCATACTTTTTACATCATGCGTGGTACATGAAAAAAACCTGCGGCACAATCCCCTGTGCCGCAGGTTTTTTATCATGGATGTTTTTACTTGGCCCGGACCTGACGAATCAAATCATTGGCTACATCCAGAGTCTGCTGATAACCGCCAGCCTCCGAAGGTGAGGTCACATACCGCCCCGCAATCGCAAGTGTTGGCGTGCCCTGTATACGATAAGCCGTCACGAGCTGATCGGCACGTGACGATTTGGATGAAACGCCAAACGACTCAAACGCTGCATCAAATTTCTCTGCGTCAACGCCCTGACTGCCTATCCAGCTTTTAATTTCAGCCTTGGTAAACAGTCGCTTTTTTTCCTGATGGATTGCAGTAAACACCTTAGGATGCAAATCTATACGATTCAGTGCCTCGAGAGAGTAATAGAGCCTCTGCAATGGTTTCATGCTGGCATTGAACGCAACAGGGACTGGCCGAACGATCACGTCAGCGGGCTGCGCTTTCGTCCACTTTTCCAACATCGGCTCAATCGCGGCACAATGTCCACAACCATATGAAAAGAATTCAAGTACTTCTACTTTGCCTGGTTCCGTAGCTTGAGCAGGGGTAATCTCAATAAACTTACCCTTGCCTGCCGATGCGCTCTGCGCAAAACTAGCCGTCGTAAAAAACATTGTCGAGACTGCAAACAGTATCGCAACTGATTTGGAAAAGAGCTTCTGCTTCATATTGGTTCGTCCTGAAAAATTTGACTACTGGCGAACAACTGCGGTCGGAATTTTTTCCTGCCCGAGTTTAATGCGAGTCTGATTCATATCATCAATCCGAGCAAACGGGCCGACCCGCACGCGATTGACTTGCAATCCGTTGACCTCAGCACGCTGAATTTCAACAGGCAATCCCATCAAAATAATTTTGGCACGTAAAGCTTCCGCATCCTCCAACACTCTGAAAGAACCAACCTGCAGAAAATACGGCCCTGTCGCTTTGGGTGCCTGCGCGGTGGGTGTGGCAACACCTGATGAGGCGGCATCTGAACGGGCTGTCGGTGCAATGGGCGCGGCCTGCTGCGATCGTCCAGAGGCGCTTGGTGCAGGCGTCAATGTTGCGATCAATGATCCTAGTGCATCGCCACTGCCGGACTGACCTGCCGCCGGTGCGCCTGCCGATCCAGTTGCCGCCGGTCTATCAGCGCCGGCGAGTGGTAGCTGACCTCCGGGTTGATCGGGCGAACTTGGCGCAGTCACAGGTCCTGTCTCACGTATCGCAAGCGCCGCGTTGGGATCTTGGACATTACGCGGATCAGGCGCACCAGATGCATCTGGCGAACGGCTTGCCTTATCCATAAAAGGCATCGGCGCTTTAATCACATAGTATGCAACACCCGCAGCCACGGACAACCCCAGCAACAAGCCTGCCAGCAGGCCATACATTGTGCTGCCGCCACCGGATGTTTTTCGTTTAACCATGATCGTGATGTTACATCCGTTCTGGAGCGGAAACGCCTAGTAGCGCCAGACCATTTGCGATCACCTGACGGGTGGCATCCGCTAAGCGCAACCGCGCATGCTTAAGCGACACATCATCCACCAAAACCCTCTCAGCGTTGTACCAGGCATGAAAATCAGAGGCACAGTCACGCAACCAAAAAGCAACCAAGTGCGGGGACAACTCTGAAGCAGCCTGCGTAACCAAAGACGGAAACTCCGCGAGTCTTTGCATCAATGCCAACTCGGACGGGGCCGTCAATAATGCCGGCTGTGCAGCATGCAACTCAGCCCCCGACAAACCCGCTGTCGTCAGCATTGAACAAATGCGCGCGTGAGCGTACTGGATGTAATAAACCGGGTTTTCCTCACTTTGTGAGCGCGCCAAATCCACGTCAAAAACAAACTCAGTGTCCGCGCGTCGCTGGATGAGGAAAAAACGCACCGCATCGCGGCCGACCCACTCAATCAAGTCACGTAAGGTCACATAGCTGCCGGCGCGCTTGGAAATTTTGACTTCCTCGCCTCCACGCACAACCTTCACCATTTTGTGCAAGATATAAGCTGGATAATCAGCTGGGATCCCGATTGAGAGAGCCTGCAGACCGGCACGCACCCGCGCAACGGTGCCATGATGATCACTACCTTGAATATTGATCGCACGCGTAAAACCACGTTGCCACTTAGTCACGTGATAAGCGACATCGGGCACAAAATAGGTATACCCACCTTCGGACTTGCGCATGACTCGGTCTTTGTCATCCCCAGTCCCGAGCTCAGTTGTGCGCAACCACAGTGCGCCTTCGCTTTCATAGGTATGACCACTGGCAATCAGCTGATTGACGGTGTCTTCCACGCGACCCGAGGTATATAACGAGCTTTCCAAATAGTAATGATCAAAAGCCAAACCGAACGCTTGTAAATCCAAATCTTGCTCGCGCCGCAAATATGTCACTGCAAAGCGTCGGATATTGTCCAGGTCGCTTAAATCTCCATTGGCTAAAACAGGTTCACCATCACTTGCACTGACCGTGGCTTTTGCCAGAAAGTCGCGAGCAATATCGGCAATGTAATCGCCACGGTAGCCATCCGTTGGATAGTTTTCCGTCTCTGGCTCAATACCCTTGCCGCGAGCTTGCACGCTGATTGCCAGGTTTTGAATTTGATTACCGGCATCGTTGTAATAAAACTCCCGGCTCACGTCAAAACCACTCGCATCAAACAACCGACATAAGGCGTCTCCAAGAGCCGCTTGACGCGCATGACCCACATGCAAAGGACCTGTCGGATTTGCAGAGACGAACTCAACCAATACTTTCTGCGCTTTGCGGGGTGACCGCCCAAACGCCTCGCCTTGCTGCGTGATCGCGGTCATCACCGCTGCGCGCGCATCATGCGTTAGACGAAAATTGATAAAGCCTGGCCCGGCAAGCTCTGCCTGATCAATCAATTGGCGCGCCAGTGGGTTTGCCATCAATACGTCTAGGATGGCTTGCGCAAGCTCACGTGGATTGCGCTTAGCAGGCTTTGCCAGCTGCATCGCCACGTTTGTCGCTAAGTCACCATGCGAAGCGACCTTGGGACGCTCAAGCAAAATCGTTGGCGCAGCATCAGGTAAGACTTCTGACACAGCGGCGTGAATACAAGAAATTAGCGTGTTTTGTTGCTCGTGGAGCATGGGTGTGAAAAGTAGCAGTAGGAAGGCTCAAATCATAGCCTGAATTGCCCTTTTGCTTCGATTACTCTGTAAGCTAGACACTTAGGCGCCTCGGCTCCGCAGTCAATTTCGTCATTCACTAGAGAGGCATCCATGCTTATCACCTTCACGAGCAAAGCTGGGGCAGATATCCTCATGCTCTCACAGCACGCCAAAGGACTTCTTAAAATTATCGGCAAAATCGACGACCAAGATTTACTCACCAGAGGCGTTCTGATGCCCGAACAGCTTCAGGCTGCCATTGCCAATATTGAGCAAGCCATGGCGGCAGAACCAAAACAATCACAAGAAGAAGAGGAGGACACGGATCAGCCGCGTAACCCTCTGTCACTCCCTGTCGGCCTCAGGCAACGCGCCTTTCCTTTACTTGATTTGCTCAAGCGCGCCGACCAACAACAGGTTCCCGTCATGTGGGAGGCGGGTTCTGGATGGTAATAATCACCAGACAGAGGGGGCCTATACGCTCAGCGATCGGTTCTTAATACGCACGCTCAAATAACGCTCGAAAATCTGCAACCGTTGTATGACGTGGGTTCCAACGGTTGTAGTTAGCGGCTAAACACTGCTCAGACATTTCTCCAAATGTGTCGGGCGTCGCGCCCACATCCCTCAACCGACTCGGGATTCCCAAGTCCTCACACATCCTGCGAATCGCTTCTACTGCCG
The DNA here is from genome assembly GCA_030653405.1 of Zwartia sp. Lineage (GTDB taxonomy): Bacteria > Pseudomonadota > Gammaproteobacteria > Burkholderiales > Burkholderiaceae_B > Zwartia. The sequence goes on from JAURZO010000262.1 coordinate 9,546, forward strand.
CCTGAGCCGCATCAAGCACTGGCAAATTTTGAACAGGGCGACCCATGGCGATCGCCACTCGACTAAACTTCTCAGGACAAGCCGCCAAATTGAATTGAGCGACATGAGGCAGGCA
>JAURZO010000263.1 GCA_030653405.1 Zwartia sp.
TGGCCCGCCGGTTTCCCCTGTCAACGCTTCGCCCTGCACCTCACGGTACACAACGCATGACTCGGGGCCTGATTGATTCGCCATTTCTTATCAGTATCAAACTTTCATTGACTATCTCATGCCAGCAATACTGGCGCACTATGCGTACGGGGAACACATATTGCGGTAGTGTCACAAATCTTTCATAGTGTGCACGAACTCACTCGTGCACACTATGCCTAACTCAATAGACTCCATCCCTCGAGCTGCCCGTCGCTATCACAGCCCTGAATTTAAAGCGCAAGTAGTGCAGCAGTGTGGGCATGACCGCGCATCAGTTGCAGGTGTCGCTCTGCGCAATCAAATCAATGCAAACATTGTGCATCGATGGATACGCGAACATGAGCAACGCGGTCGACATTCAAATCCTGCCTTTATACCTCTCTCGATAGATGCGCCATCAGAGCTAACGTTGCCCGCTCCAAATAGATCTCTCAATTCGGCTGGAACTTCAATTGAAGGAATCGATCACGCAACGATCCGAGTTGAGATTCGGCGCGGCCAACAGTCCGTTACCGTCGATTGGCCGGTTCAAGATGGCATTACGTGCGCAGCATGGCTCGGCGAGTGGCTCAAGTGATTAATATTGAACGGGTGTGGATTGCGACCGAGCCGATGGATATGCGTGCAGGCACCGATACGGCTCTGGCTCGCGTGGTGAGGGTGTTTGGTGCGGCGCATCCCAATCATGCTTATCTGTTTGCAAACCGTCGTGCCAACCGAATGAAGGTGCTCGTTCATGACGGGATTGGGATCTGGTTAGCCGCTCGGCGTCTGCATCAAGGGCACTTTGTTTGGCCGAGTTCTGAGACTGTCACCCAGTTACAAATCACTCGCGTACAGTTCGATGCCTTGGTACTTGGACTGCCTTGGCATCGCCTCGGAGAGGCAGGAATCATCAAGGTCTTGTAGCACTTTGCAGTAATGAATTGAGCTTGAATTTTGCTCGACATTCAGCATAAAAATCAATTGGTGAATCCTATCATTACAGCATCGTCGTGGTTGTGAAATACTGCCTGCATGGTCACAGCACAAACTCTCGAACATATGGATCCGCAAGCTCTGCGTGAGTTTGCGATGAGTTTGATGTTGCAAAATGAAGAGCATAGACAAGCCATCGCTTCGGGCCGTGCCGAGATCGATCAACACAAGAAAGAGCTTCTGTATCGTCAAACCAAGATCGAGCAGCTCACGCATGAGATCGCAGTGACCAAGCGTTGGAAGTTTGGCCAACATAGTGAGCGACTTGATCCTGCGCAGGCAAGCTTGCTCGAAGAAACACTCGATGCCGATATCGCTGCAATGGAGTCTGAGATTGAGGCGCTTGCGACTCCTGAGCCTGTTGATCGTGTGCGCAAGCAGCCCAAGCGCGCTGCACTGCCTGCGGGCCTGCCGCGAGTCGAGTTCAGGCACGAGCCAGACTCCACACGCTGTCGCTGTGGCTGCCAGCTCAAACGCATCGGTGAAGATGTGAGCGAGAAGCTCGATTACACGCCAGGTGTGGCGACTGTTGAGCGCCACATCCGCGGCAAATGGGCTTGTGCCGATTGCAAGACACTGACACAAGCTCCAGTGCCCGCACAGATCATTGACAAAGGTATTGCCACCTCTGGTTTGCTAGCGCAGGTGTTAGTAGCCAAGTACGCAGATCACTTGCCGCTGTACCGACAGGAAAGTATCTTTGCTCGGGCAGGCGTGGACTTGCCTCGCTCGACACTTGCCCAGTGGGTTGGCGTTTGTGGCGTACGTCTGCAACCCTTAGTCGATGCTCTTAAAGATATCGTGCTGACGCACCAAGTGCTGCATGCCGATGAGACGCCTGTGCAGATGCTCAAGCCTGGCAATAAGAAAACCCATCGTGCCTACATCTGGGCCTACGCACCAGGCGTGCACGAGGACCTGAAAGCTGTGATTTACGACTTTGCGGAGGGTCGCTCTGGCGAAAATGCGCGTAACTTTGTAGGCAAGTGGCGCGGTAGCCTAGTCTGCGATGACTTTAGCGGTTACAAGGCCATGATCGCCAACGGCGTGACTGAAGTGGGTTGCATGGCACATGCGCGACGTAAATTCTTTGAGCTACACGTCGCCAACAAAAGTCAGATTGCAGAGTACGCGCTGGGTCTGATCGGTCAGCTCTATGACGTTGAGCGTGACGCCAAGGCGCTCGACAACGATAAACGACAAAAATTACGACAATTGAGGGCCCGACCGATCGCGGATGCGCTCTTCGAATGGATGCGGCTGCAGCGAATCAAGATCACCGACGGTTCGGCCACAGCACGGGTGTTGGACTACACCTTGAAGCGATGGCAGGCGCTCACGCGCTACCTCGATGATGGTCAGTTGCCCATTGATAACAATTGGATCGAGAATCAAATCCGGCCCATTGCCATCGGACGCTCGAATTGGTTGTTCGCAGGCTCTTTGCGTGCAGGCAAACGTGCGGCTGCGGTCATGAGCTTGATCCAGTCTGCCAAGATGAATGGGCACGATCCCTATGCCTATATCAAGGACGTTCTGACTCGACTACCAACACAGAAAGCCAGTCAGATCGAAGAGTTATTGCCACACCGCTGGAAGTCGGCACCCACGACCGCATAGTAAGGCCCAATGACAAGATGTGTTCGCTGGACGCTTACG
>JAURZO010000003.1 GCA_030653405.1 Zwartia sp.
GGTAACTCAAGAACATTCCGAAAATCGAACTTTGTGTCGTAACTTAGACCAGCACTTATATATGCGGCAGGATGTTCAGCTTTCGTGATTTGAAACTCGCCGCTAAAAAGTCTGTTCAACTTTTGACTAGTGCCATAGGCAACAGTCACATAGATCTGTCCGAGATCATCCTCTTTGGTCGCAAGGATAAGACTTGGTCGTGGTTTAGGCTTAAGACTTATAGCATCAGGGAAGTGACACCAAACGATCTCCCCTGCCGTTGGCGCTGGCCACCAATGCATTACGATCCTTCCAAATCGAACAGACTGCTGAGAATCTTCCCACCTTTGGGTTTTGGTGCAGATTTTTTTATCTGAGCCAGTTGGGCTTTCGTTAAAGCTCCATCGTCGGCTTCGTATTGTGGTAGAAATTTAGTAGCAAGTTCGTGAAGAGCCATATGAATAACCTGTGTTTCGTCAACACCCAACGTTTCGGCCAATCGTTTGGCCGTCGCACGAGTGACACCAGTCGCGCTGTCTTGGGTGCGATACCTAAAAGCAATTTGAGCAGTTGTTGTTTTCATAGAGTTTCTCCGAACTTTTTAGACAACATTATTAGATATCTAAAAGATATCAATTATTAGGGTTGCTGTCAACTCAGAGCGCCTAACAATCAAGTCCCATCACTCCGCTTTAGCGCCGCCAACACCCCATCCACCCCTACCCGCCAATCCGGCAGATTCACTCCAAACGTCTGACGCACCTTAGCCGTGTCCAAACAAGAATTCATTGGTCGAGTCGCGGCGACCGGATAATCCTCTGTCCTGATCGCTGCGATCGCGTCATCCGCCACCTTGATCGGCCAACCCGCCACTCGTGCCTGTGCAATCACATAGCTAGCGTAGGCATGCCAGTTCGTTTGCCCGCCAGCGGTCAAGTGATACACACCCCAGCGTGGGTCATCTTTTGGTTGCTCGGCCATGACACTCAAAATCTGTGCCGTTGTCTCAGCAATCAAGTCAGCCGAGGTCGGTGCCCCGATCTGATCCGCGACCACTCTGAGTGCATCGCGATCCTGAGCGAGCTTCAGCATGGTTTTCAAAAAGTTACCCCCATGCGCCCCCACGACCCAGCTTGTCCTAAATATCAAATGCCTCGGACATGCCTCGACGACCGCCCGCTCACCCGCCAACTTGCTGCGACCATACGCTGACAAAGGCTGCGTTTCGTCTGACTCTACGTAAGGCGTTTTTTTGGTTCCCGCATACGCATAATCCGTTGAATAATGCACCATACAGGCACCCACCTCGTGGGCGGCCTGCGCCAGCAGCCCCGGTGCAACCGCATTGATCGTATGTGCAAGCTCCGGCTCAGTCTCCGCGCGATCCACAGCCGTATAGGCCGTCGCGTTCACGATGATGTCTGGATTGACCCGAATCACGAGCGGAGTGATCTCAAGCACATCACTCAAGTCTAGCTCTGCGCGGGTCACCACGACAACCTCACCCAGAGGTTGCAAAGCGGATTTAAGCGCATGACCGACTTGGCCGTTACCACCAATGAGCAGGATTTTGTACTTGTTCATAAGCAAATTATGCATTATTCGAGGCCTACGGTCTCTCAAACTAAGATGTCATACAATTTGCCAATCTGCTAAATAGGTCTTACAAAAAATTGACAATGCTTGCTCAGAAGCAAACCCCTCCAACTCAGTACTGGAATAGTGCTCTAGTAACCTGGCTGATTGGTGGATTGATTGGTTTACTCCCCATCACCATGATGACGGAGCTTCGCGGGGGGAGCGTCAACTTTTGGGCATTAGTATTGGCGTGTTTAGTCTGCTGTAGCCTGCGACCTGGCGGCATCCATGCCTCGATCCATTCACTACGTCCTTATCGATCTCTTGTTTTGGCACTTTTGGTGCTGCCGCTCACCGTCGCCATGGCCATGCTCTGGGCGCATGAAATACTCGGTGGCGATATCGAACGCGCTGTGCGCGTGTTTGTTGGCACCACGGCCGTGCTCGCCGCATGCCTGAGCCTAAACCCTGACTGGCTCAGACACAGCATCTGGGGGTTTATGGCCGGCGTGATTGGAGGCACTGGGACACTCATGTGGGCGAGCTGGCCCCATTTTACAAGACCAGAGATGGATCAGTACACCACGGTCGGCTATAGCAATGTGCTTTTGTTACTCAGTGTCATTGTGCTTTTTTCGCTCGGCTGGCCGTTGACACGCTACAAGCGAACGGAACAAGTCGTCAAACTCCTCACCGTTGCTGTTGGTTTAGTCGGAATTGTCATCGCTCAAACGCGCAGCAGCTGGGTCGCAGTCCCTTTCTTTATATTCATCGGACTCATTTTGATCCGCTCGTCGATGAGTGGCAAGCGACTCCTCGTGCTCGCTACTATCGCAATAGTTCTGTCAGTCTCAGTTTTTTTTACAAATCCCACGCTCCTCGCGCGATCGCAACAAGGCGCAAAAGAGTTCGTAGAGTGTCGCTCAACAAATCCCATTGCAGATACATCCGTCTGCATTCGCATTCAGCTTTGGCGAGCCTCCTGGCATATGTTTAAAGCCAATCCGCTGTTGGCCAATGCAGGTTCTTCGCGCTTTGAAGAAAAATTAGAACAGCTCCATCAACAGGGCATCGTGTCCGCACTCACGAAAAGTGAATTCGGGGAGCCACACAACGACTTATTTCATGCATTAGCCAACTATGGACTCATGGGTTTGCTCGCATTTTTACTGATGTATTTCGTTCCAACCGTGATGTTTGCACTCAGGCTCAGAACGCGTTTTACGCACGAGGTCAGAGTCGCGGCCGCCATGGGTCTGGCGGTCTGTGTAGGCTTTATGGCTTTTGGCTTGACCGAGGTCATGTTTCGCAGCATGAGGATGTTGAGCTTTTACGCTGTACTAGTGGCATGGCTCCTAGCACTTTCACACGAACATAGACGGGCTACAAAGCCTTAACCTTAGCGAATAAACATCACACCGCTAAAGTCGCTGCGCCAACCAACAACAAAAACCATAAAGACAAACGCCGAATAATATGCGCACGACCTTTTAAAGCCTTGTGAAACAGGTAAGTCCCAAGCACTGTCGAGGCAATGTAAACCGGTATGAATGAAACGGTGTAGACCAACTGCGCACTATTGACCAAATCCTTAAAAACAAAAAATGTAATCGTCGCGATCTGGGCAATCGCAAAAAACATCATAAAGAATGCGCGCACGACCTGTGGACTGAGAGACTTGTCACTTAGTAGATACAACACCAAGGGTGGCCCACCCACACCCGCAAGCGAAGTCAACGCGCCCGAAGTCACACCTACGACCAGCGCCTGGAGGCGCCCACGCGGACCGTTATACGTCCAGCCGACCAACATGATCGCAGCTAGTATCGCGACCGTCAGACCGATCACCCGACGAATCATCATCGGATCGAGTACCTCAATCAACCAGACACCAATCGGCACACCAATCAAAGACGGTACCACCAGCGCCCACACTACAGGCCAAGGCGTCGTCTTCCAGGTTTCAGGCAGGGACTGAACCGACGTGACAAAATTCAATAGCAACACCACCACAACCAGATCAGCCGGGGACATAAAGAAACTAAAAAAAGGCGCAAGTACAAGCCCACCACCAAAACCAGTAAATGAGCGGATCGTCCCAGCTAATAAGACCGTCACGCACATCAAAGCAAAAACAGGGATAGAGGGGAACAACTGGTGCCACAGATCAAGAAACATTAGAGCTCTTTAAACGCGCTGAACACAGCGCAGGTAAATATCTGGCAAAAATAAGGCGTCTGTTTATGGCAGACGCCTTTACACACGCAAACTTCCGAGCACGAGATATTCAGACCTTTACTTGCCGCGGAATACCGGCGCACGCTTTTCAGCAAAGGCGCGCTTACCTTCCTGATAATCATCGCTCGCAAAACAAGCCAACACCATCTGCTTGATGCCCTCAACATCCACATGTGGAGGGACTTTCTGAAACTCGCGAATCGCTTTTTTGCCAGCGCGCAGTGTGATCGGAGCATTCGCCACGACTTTCGCCAAATAGTCATCCACGGCCTTATCCAGCTCGGCCACAGGTACGAGATGCTGAATCAACCCCTTGGCCTTGGCTTCCTGCGCGGTATAGCGCTGCGCGGACAACATAACATCAAGTGCTTGTGGGGCACCTACCGTGCTGACCAAGTTGCGGATCGCCGTCAGGCGATAACCCAAACCCAGACGACCCGCAGGAATCGCAAACGTACTCGCATCCGATGCAATCCGGATATCGCAGCACAAGGACAGATTCAACCCGCCACCAATGCAGTAACCATCAATACGACCAATCACCGGCTTCGAGCAGTTATAAATCGAACCCTGAGCTTCTTCGCCCACCCGCTCGTACTCAGCGACAGCATCCGCAGCTGTACGCAGTTTTTCAAACTGAGAAATGTTGGCGCCGCTGACGAAGGACTTACCACCCGCACCTGTCAACACGACGGCACGGATTTCATCATCATCCTCGAACATCTTGATAATGCCAGGTAATGCTGCCCACATGTCATAAGACATCGCATTGTGTTTCGCAGGGTCATTAAAAGTGATCCAGCCTACGGCTCCTTTTTTTTCAATGATCAAGTTGTCAGTGATTTCGCCTTGCAACAATCTGGTAGTCGTCATTTTCAAAGGTCTCCAAGTAATGTTCGATAACGGGCCATGGCATTTTCTAGATGCGTGCGCATGGCGAGACGTGCACCTGCCGAGTCTCGTCGAGCAATGGCATCGACGATTTGATCGTGCTCGTCCCCTATTTCTTCAACGCGGGTCGTGCCAATCGTTCTAAATCTAAACGTACGAACCGCATCGTGAATCACATGACTTAAGTGACCCATGATGCGTACAAAATATGGGTTATTTGCGCAGTGCGCGACAGCCAGATGAAAGTCTACTGCTGAATGCGAAGCCACCTGCCAGTCTGCGGAGTTCGCCTCCAGCCGCTTGAGCGCAAGCTTCAGGGCATCTAACTGCGCATTAGTACGGTGAGTCGCTGCCAACGCCGCCGCACCCGACTCGATCTCAATGCGCAGCTGATGCACATGAATGAGCTGGGACAACTCCAACAAATCATCGTGCGACACCTCAAAAGGTCGCATCGCCAAGTCTGCACAGACAAACGTGCCGACACCATGACGTGTCTCAACCAGACCCGTGAGCTTGAGGCGCGCAATCGCTTCACGCACCACATTCCGGCTCACACCGAACTGCGCACCCAATTCCTGCTCAGTCGGTAAACGCTGACCGGGTGCCAGACTTTCATTCAGGATACGCGCACGGAGTTGTTGCGCGATTTCATCGGGTAGGTTTTCAGGGCGGCCTAGATTATCGAAAGCCGAGACTTTCGACGCTGGCGTCACACTACCGAAAGCGCCCCCAAACGAGCTCCCTGCGCTCACCCCAACTCCCACGGACTTGCTCGACGCGCTGCGTCGTCCCGCCGCGGGCTGTCGACGGGACGTGTAAACCGTTGTCGTGACGCCTGGCTTATCCAACTTAAATCGCGCCTTCTTGAGCCAACTCTTCGATCAGAGCCGCACTGATGCCAAACTCAGCAAACACTTCTTTATTGTGCTCGCCACGATCTGGGGCAGCCACAAACACCTCGCGCTTGGAGCGGCTCATGATGACAGGCTGACCCACCACGCTGATCTCACCAAGCTTTGGATGCTGGAGCTTTTTAGCCATTCCCAGATGGATGACCTGCGGGTCTTCCATCGTTTGCTGAACGTTCTTGATCGGGCCGCAAGGCACGCCTTCCTTGTTCAGCAAATCAATCCAGAATTCCGTACTTTCCTGCTTGGTCCGCGCATTGATCGCCGCATTCAGCTCAGGACGCTTCTTGGCGCGAAGCTGCAAGGTTTTGAAACGCTCATCATTTACCAGCTCAGGTAAGCCCAAGACATTGGCCAGACGTACGTACATTTCCGTGCCCATCGCCGCGATATTGATGTATCCATCCGAGGTTTCGTAAACACCTGTTGGCGAGCTCGTAGGATGGTCATTCCCACTCTGGCCTGGAATTTCCTTGTTCATCAACCAACGCATGATCTGGAAATCCATCATCCAGACCTGCGCCTGCAACAACGAAGACTGTACCCACTGACCCTCGCCAGACTCCTCACGCTCAAGCAATGCGACTAAAGTCCCGATTGCGCAAAACAAACCAGAGGTCAGATCCGCAACCGGAATTCCTGCTCGCATCGGTCCGCGACCCGGCTCACCGGTGACCGACATGATACCGCCAATCCCCTGGGCAATCTGATCGAGACCGGGACGATCCTTGTACGGACCGTCCTGACCAAAACCCGACACACTCGCCAAAATAATCCGCGGATTGACCTTGCGCAGGGATTCGTAATCAATCCCGAGCTTGAACTTCACATTCGGGCGATAGTTCTCAATCACCACATCCGCCTGCTTCACCATCTCCAAGAACAAAGCCTTGCCCTTGGGATGCTTCAGGTTGATGGTGATACTGCGCTTGTTACGGTGGGTATTTTGATAGTCCGCAAACTGCGCGGAACCGCCTGGTTTGTCATCCGGCATGTCACCCGGCTCTTCAATCTTGATGACATTCGCCCCCCAGTCGCCAAGCTGGCGAACAGCAGCTGGGCCTGAACGGACACGCGTCAGATCTAGCACCGTGAAACGGCTGAGGGGTAGCTTGGACATGCAGGGCTCCGGGGTAGAAATTTGTTGGCAATTGTAAGATGTCCGACATCTTACAATACATTGGTAAGTCAATCTCAGACTTTAAAACTAAGTTTGGATGCTTGCTTTTACGGTTTCGCTTTCAGCGATCATATAAATAATGTAAGTGGAACCTTTGTCATAAGTGTGCATTAAAACCAACTTTATATTTTTTAAACAAGTACGATATTTGACCGCGTAAAAGATCATACATTCCAGCTTGAAAGAGGTTGTCATTTGGTGGCGACAATGATGCTTTGCCCGCATGCAACATTACGTATCAAGGGAATGCGTTCAACAAGTGGTTCTACCTGTCGACAAACCTTTGCCATAAAATCAGGGCAGAACATTGGCACAAGGTTAATCACTTCAGAACTTCTAACCGTGAAACCAGCAGTGGTTAGCCAGTCGCAGATCTGGCTTGGTCGGAAAGAACGCTCCTCATGCTCGATATGATAGGTGGAAAAACGTTCTAGCAACTTGAGGACTGGGTTATTTCCGTTCGGCTCAAGCACCACGACCGCTCCCTTAAACGCAGATAGTCCAGCTAGGGCGCGGGCCGGATCGGGAAGGTGATGAAGCACACCCCTAATTACAATACAGTCGAAGCGGCCGGAGATTAAGTATTCGTCGAGCTCGTAAATATTTCCAACTTCAAAACTAACGATGTCTGACATGTTAAGAGTCTGTGCGCGGGCTCGAGCAGCCTCGATCGCCCCTACAGCAGGATCGATACCTACGATTTTGCGTACCCCTATGGAAGGAAACTCGACTGTATAGGCTCCGTCACCACAGCCTAGATCAAGTACTGAGCATCCCTGAAAGTCAAAAGACTCAGTAATACTTCGACTGATTCTTGCATTAGCGAGACGGGCTGAGAGCCGGTTTCCAGTATAAGCATACCCCCCACTCTCACGCACATCATTGTCAAATCGTTGAACGTTCTGCTTAACGGAATGCGGATGAATTTTAGTCATGATTTTGTACTCCAAAAGGCATTTTGTTAACTTCGTTTGATGCCGACGGCAAGCATGTTGCCAACGCTCATGGCAAAGGTGTAGTCGGCAAAACCGAAGCGTTCAAGTAAACCCAGAATCCAATGCTTTGCAGATGCCGGCAATGGGCTAAGGCGTAACCAATAACGCAGCGGATAAGCGTTGCGGATTGGATTGAGTTTGATGATTTCGAAGCCGGCCTGCTGAAGCAGCTCCCTAACTGCTTTAGGGCTGAAAAGCTGCAGATGTTCGACATCTATAATGGGTGAGCGTAGGCCAAGTAAACGGTTTAGTGGAGCACGCCAATCGTGGACTACTATCGCAAGTGCACCCCCTGGCTCTAAAAGGTGATGAGCTGTTGTTACAAAATCACCTGGGTCGCGCAAATGCTCAAGCGTCATGAAAGAACAGATTAGGGATGGAGTCTCACCATCAAGCATTGATGCCGAAAACATTCCCTCCCTCAAAAGTGCGCGCGCTGCTGGCGGGGCAGCGTCGATAGCTGCCCTTGAAGGCTCTATACCAATTACCGGGGTGAATCCTTGGGCTTTGAGGAATGGAAGGAGCGGTCCACTACCTGCTCCCACATCAACTGCCGCTCTGCGGCCAGTCAGTAATTGCAAGTGAGGCTTAAGAGCGTCAGCGTACGTCTTAGCTGCCGCAATTGCTTCTGGACCCGAGTCAAAATCTGCATCAGCGTATGCGGCGAGCAAAAAATCCTCGGCAGGGGGGGAAGGCGCGTAAACTAAATCGCAGCTATTGCAGCGCACAAGGCGAAGGCACATGAATTCCGGCGGCTTGCGGGATGCGTAAGTTAATACCCCAACCCGCTTGGGATCTATGCGTTCGTCCGCAAAGGGGGAGTAGTTTCGGCTGTGACAAACAGGGCATTCACGCTCGTCTTTTTTCACAGTTGCCCCCTCTGATCTGCAGGACGAATCTCGCCACGAACAATCAAACTGCGGCGAATGAATGCTGGCCGGGCCTTAGTCTCCTCGAAGATTTTACCAATATACTCCCCTAGCAAACCAATTCCGAGGAGGGTTATTGAGCCAAAGAACATAACTAACAATGAGAGAAAGGTGACACCCTTTGGTGTGCTGTCGGAGTCAAAAAGCCGTACAAGTATCGTAAAAATTGCTAACAAAATAGTAACAAAGGTGGCTGTACCGCCTATTGCTGTGAGCAAGTGCAATGGCATGCGAGAAAAAGAAAATATACCTTTCTTCGCCCAGCCAATATTTTTCAACCAACTGTTAGTGCTGACACCAAACATTCGTTCAGGTCTGACATAATCCACACCTTCCTGGCGGAATCCTACATAAGCGCGCAGCCCACGCAGGAAAGAGTCACGCTCTTGACATTGAAGAAGCCAGTACACAACGATGCGATCAATCAGAGAAAAGTCACCTGCATCCCTTGGAACAGGAACCTCACTCATGATGGCAAAAACGCGATAAAAAGACCGGTAACACGCCTCGAGTAATAAGGGCATCTCGCGCTTTATGCGTCGGCCATAAACAACGTCAGCTCCAGCCCTCCAACGCTCCACGAAAGCTTCGATTAGTTCAGGGGGATCTTGCAGGTCGCCGTCTAACAGCACAACAGCCTCCTTGCTAGCAAGCCCCATGCCACTTCGGAATGCTGCCTGAGATCCGAAGTTACGCGAATGGGTAATGCCGATTACGTGGGGATCGCGAGCACTGATATCACGAATTACCTCAGCAGACTCGTCTGGAGAGTTATCATTAACAAAAATAATTTCGTAATCAAGCCCAAGCTTTTGGAATACCGCCACCAACCGCTCATGCATGATGGGTATAGCTTGGACATCACGATAACAGGCAATCACTGCAGAGATAGAGTTCTTTTCCTTACGCAGATGAGTGCGCTTAGTCAGCTGCTTAAAATCCTTATCAACTAGATGCGTCTGCCACCAATCACGTTTTTGCTTGAGACCATCTGCAAGGTTAATTTTGGCAGACCAGCCAAGCAGGCGTTTTGCCTTGTTAGTTTCGGCATACCAGCTATCAGTATCCCAAGAGCGACCTTCAGCTGGATTGAACCGAGGTTCTGCATTGAGTCCAAAAGAAGTGATAGCCAGATCGGCTAGCCCTAATAGTGTGGTTGGCCTACCACTTCCAATGTTGATTGACTCACCAGCGAGATCTGGCCCCATCAGTTGCGCGGCATCAGCAAAGGCTTCGACTACGTCGTCTACATGTACAAAGTCGCGAGTTATCTCGGCGCGAGCCAGAACTGGGAGGGTTCCCCTCAGGCTGGCTTCACAAAGCGTGGGAATAAGTCGAGAACTGTCCTCAAATGGACCATAAACTGAATATAGGCGCAGGTTAGTAACAGGAACACCGCGCACCTTACCAAAATAAGCAATCGCAGCACTAGCGGCAACCTTACTAACCGCATAGTGACTGTTCGGTAAAAGTAAAGCCTCTTCAACAGGAGCAGCTGAATTGAGGCCATATTCAGATGAGCTGCCTGCATGAACAAATGCGGCCAAGTTCATTGCTGCAACCTCTTCCATCAAACGGATGAAACTGAGGTAATTGGTTGTGTGGACTCGCTCATAGTCATGTTCGAAGGAGTAAGCCCCAAAGGACGAGCAGTCAATTATGGTTCTGGGTCCAACGCGATATAGAACTGATCTAACGCTTACTGAGTCTTGGAGATTAAGAAATGCGATGTTAGCTGACGGTACATTCTCGAGACGCCAAGTGTCTCCGGAAAAAACTGTACCGGTAACATCGCTACGCACTGCGAGTAAACGACGCAACAGATTAGCTCCAATGAAGCCACTTGCGCCAAGAACCAGCACCGGACCACTAATATTTTTAAGCTTGTCTTCTAGGTTCATTTTCTCTGCCAGTAATCATGGCACGGATGGATAACGCATCGAGTCCGCATTGGGCACGGTGAAAAGCTTGGGAGCCAAAGCGCCCAGTAGGGTAACCGAGAGCCGGACGGTGAATGAAGCGCTCCGCTAACAAGCCGCGAGCGGCAAGACTTAAAGTCAAGTTCATTCCGAGCCCCCCTTGGGCAACGTGCTCTTCAAGGACGTAAAGTGGATGACCGACAATTTGATCCAGAAATTTAGATGGTATATCGGAGTCATTAAACTCACACACTGCCCATACTGAGGGCCTTGAATCATTATCAAGGTCAGCCAAAGCTTGCCAAGCAACTCCGGCAATTGGGCCAAGGGCCGCAATAGCTCCACAACTTCCGGACATAACTTCTCGCCAAGGAGCATACTTAGGCACGCTCTGACCTACGGGCCTGATATCGTACCCAAGACGAAGGTAGGTCGGTTCATCAAGGTAACCAAGAAGAGCAGGAAGGTCGTCATCAAAAGCTGGCACTAGTACCCGAACACCTAGTGCATTCATTGCCGCGCAATCTTCAAGTGCGTGGTGAGTTGGCCCCATGTGGCCGTAAGCATAGCCTCCGCCGTTACCTACTAAGCACACCGGCAGGTTACCCAAGCACAAGTCATTTCGGATTTGCTCGAATGGACGCGCATAACAAAAAGGAGCAATGCTATAGACAATCACGCGCAGGGATTCACGCGCCAATCCAGCTGCTACGCCGATCATGTTCTGCTCAGCGACACCCATATTTACGAAGCGATCACCAAACTCAGACTGAACTTCTTCTAAAGCCATAAAACCGAGGTCACCGGTAAGGAAAAACCAATCATTATGATTGCAATGCGCCAAAACTGCGTTTGCGAAGGCCTTCCTCATTAGATGCCCCTATTTTCGAACATGTTGCGGGCAGTTGCATATTCAGCATCAGACAAGGGCAAATAATGAGACTCCAGTTGATTTTCAAACCGCAAATTATTCCCCTTAACTGTTTCAAGAATCAACACTCGGGGAGTACCCTTTGTTGGCTTTAAGATGGCTTTTTTGATTGCTTCGGGATCGTGGCCGTTAATTTTTTGGGTGTCAGCACCGAATGCCACAATTCTCGGGGTAAGGTCGTCGCAGGATATTACGTCAGCAGTGCGGCCGAAGCCCTGCAGGCCATTTTGATCGATCAGTAAGACAAGATTTTCCAGGCGCTGATGAATTGCGAAGTTAAGCGCCTCCCAGCAACTACCTTCTTGCCATTCACCATCTGAGCAAAGACAAAAAATATTATGATTGAGACCCTTGTGACGAGCTGCTAGGGCAAGGCCGGCTGCTAAAGACGGCCCATGGCCTAAAGAACCGGTTGAAAACATTAATCCGGGAATGCCCCGGCCGCTAGGGTGACCAGGAAGTAATGTGTCATCAAGGGTGAAAGTCTTTAGGTCAGTATCAGAGAGGTGGCCAAGACTCCACAGGGTGGCGTATAAAGCTCCAGCTGAGTGCCCCTTCGAAAGGATAAAGCGGTCATCTGGCTCCATAACAAGGTGATGCAACGTCATCAATGCTTCAATACATGAAAAATTTCCGCCGACATGTCCACAATTTGCGTCACGGTGAAGATCAAGGAGTCGTAATTTCGTATTTTGAAGCAGATCAATGAAGTGATCACTTATTTCATTCATTTTGCAGCGCCCTTTCTTTATAAATTTAATACGCAAAAACGAGGGGAGGAGAAAATTTGTGTCTCAAGTCCCTACGTTCGTACAGTATATATTCGAAGATGATGAACTCACTTAGTCGACAGTCATGGTAAGGCGGGCCCTCGATGCTCATCCAATCAGCCAAACTCAATGGCCATGATCCAAACGCATATCTCAAAGAAGTGATGAGTCGGCTACCAACATAGCCTTAAATAAAAATCACTAAGCTGCTGCCGCAGAATTGAAACATCAAACGGCATGAGGGTTACGGGTAGCCAGCCACGGAACTGCCATCACGAGCTAATGGTCAAGATGGAATAGGCAGACGCTTACGTACCAACACCGCCACCTCAGGACTATCTAAATTCAGCACTGAACAATTGAGTCTATACAGCGCACTCAAAACCGGGAAGCATACCTCCAAGCCCTTGCAGCTCAATCTGTTGTCGTTGATTTTTTGAATTTATGAATTCAAATAAATCAATACCTTATTTACTCTCTATATCGAACTCGAACGGACAGGACGCTTACTAACATCCACTGGCAGTTGCGGATGATCCGCAAAAAAGACATCCACCCCTTTTGCGATTGATTGGAATGTTAGGCTTAAGCGGATTATTGAAGCAAAGCCGAATATCTAATTACTATGAAGTACTCAGGCGCCGTCAACTGACTGCGTTAATGGAATGAAATGAATAATTCTAGGACGACTATTTATATTCCTTAAATTCTGAAATTGTAAATGTATTTAACTCATTTTTAAAACTACCAAATGTTTTATATAGAAGACCAATTATTTTATCTCCATTTAGATTTGCAGTAAAAAATACAGGCAATCTGTTTTCACCAATAATTTTTTCAACTGATATATTGCATCGACTAAATTCCGAAGGAATTACTATGCCTTCGAAATACTGCGTAGCCCTATAAAATACTGGAATTAAAATACTAGCATCCATTCCGGGTTGATAGTCAGTAAAATTCATTTTCATATCTAAGGGCTGCCAAGTTTTGGCTGTGTGATGGTATTTTGAATACAAACTTATATTTTTTGCATCGCAATCAACTCCACTTATGTGTATCAATAATCGATCCGCCTTAGCTCTAACATCCCACTGACCACCCGTTAAGTACATTGTTGGTGTCATAGAATCGAATTTTTCGAAAACTATCTTCTCATACTCCTGGGGTAATGATATTTTTAAGAAAATATCTCCATTTTTAAGTTTCTCGGCGTGAGTTTGCAAATTAATTCTAGGGAGTGCGAGTAGCTTAGAAATCTCTAATGTTAAGGTATTTTTCTGGTAAGTAATTGCAAGGAAATATAACAAACAAGTTGAAACTAATACCGCTGTAAATATCAATGCTAACGAATTTAATTTTTTAAGATTCTCAAAAACCAAAGGTATCACATTAAAGATTGCGAACAAACACAGCAACCATAAGAATTCCAAATGGAACATATGACGAAGGTCAAACTGTGTTGCAGGATACGATAATAAAATAATTAATAAAATTAAAAAGCTTATTGCCTGCGCAGGAGATTTTAGATAGGTAATTAATATTAACGAAAAAAATCCTATTAAGCCTACATAAAAATACCAGCTATTACTTAAAGCGCTGTAAATACTTGAACTTATCTTAAATAGGAAAATATCACCTATTATTTTTTGCCAACCTGGACGAGGTAAAGGAATAGAGCGAGACGTGAGATTTGGGAAATTGATTATCCAAGCAAATGACTTAATCGCCTGGGTAAAAAAATCCCCAATAAAAATATCTATCCATCCCAAAGTATATGAAGTTGATTTTTGAATTGCATTAGATAAGTCAATTCCCCCAATTTTAGAACTCTCTACTTTGTCCCACGTGGAATCTTTTTCACTTAAAACTGCAGCAACAGATGAAAGAGTCAATTCATCAGAATAACTCCAACCATTTGCATAATTCGTATTAGTAATATTTCCTTGAATTCGAAAAGGTTCACTCATACCTTGCATCAAAAAAGTACCGCTGTAGCCACCGATGTTAATCTTAGACCAAATGGGGCTTGCTGCTAAGACAAATATTATGATGAATATTGAAATAGTAAATAAGGGCTTGATAATCTCTTTTTCGTTAGATCTGAAATAATTTATAAGACCGAAAAAAAATAAGAAAATACAACCGATAGGCACCATCAATATTAAATCCGATCTAAATCCATAACCCAAAGCAATTACAATTGCCGACATAACTACATAAATAATACTTTTTCTATGATTTTCCTCACTTACAGATTTAATTAAAAAAATTAATGCCCAAATAAAGAAGGGTGCTTTAGAAAAATCTCTTAATTCAACTCCCATATATGCTGAAATAGGCGAAATTGCAATAAATATTGCTATTAAAAATGAGGATGAATTATTTAAAAACTGTCTAGATAAAAAATAAACTCCTGATATATATAGCGCATAAAGAACATATAGTATGGGAATCAAGGAAGCGTACGATATTCCAAATAATCGCCAGCAAAATGCAGTTAGCCACGTAAGATAGGGTTGAACTTTAGAGAAAAAACCTGCGTGATCATAAAAATTCACCTCATAAAGAAATGAACAATCAAATATAAAATTTGGATCTTGGCTAAATTTTGCAATTTCTATAACTGGGCTGATTGGAAATTTAAAACCTTGACCACAAGCCCACGCGATACTCTCTGGTGTAAAAAACAGATAAAAAGAGGTATAGTAATTATTCTGTACTATAAGACTTAGTATTGGCAATGGGCCGAAAATAAAAAATAATATAATAAATAATTTATCAATTGAAATATTATTTATTGTATTAATATTATATTTAAACTTTATAAAACTAAGCTTCATGAATTAACCTGCACTTTGAAATTCATCTTTTTTGGAGATCTGTAAAATAATCTTATGAATTTTTGGCACATTTTTTTCAAATGAGGCCAGATTTTATTAGATCTTTCATGTTTATTTTTCTACATCCGCTTTGTCGTAAAGAGTTAGATTTTATTTAACGTTTCTTTTTGAATCTGCTTATTAGTAACAAATATTTCAAATAATTTTCAACTTTAACATTTTTTGACAATGCTTATTTTAAAGTTCTTGAGTGCGGCGTTGTCTGCCGCTAAATAATATAGTTGTTTTAGGTTGAATTTGCTAAATTATGCGTAATTCGAGATAATGACAGCAAATAAATAGTGGTGATGAAAGTGTGGTTTCGGGACGAACAGTTTTTTTTCACATTGCAAAAATCTTATTGATATCTAATTTCAACTCTCTTCATGCGTCATGGCATCAATAAAACTTAGATTTATCTTTGGCTAAAACGATTTGACGACGTGAGTGTTGAGAATCACTGAAATCTGACCCAGAGGAGGTGCGGCTAAAAGCTTGGACTGATTTATGCTGTCAGACCGAGACTTTCTCGGTATTCTAAAGGACTGCGTGATCCAAGGGACATCTTGATTCGTTTTTCGTTGTATCAATGAATATACGAATCAGCGGTCTGCATAAGTTGCTCAATGGTTGTTATCTGCCAGTTACTAGGGTAAAACAACACGTTTTTCAGGCTACCAAAGAAACCTTCACAGGCAGAGTTATCTGGTGAGCGCCCTTTGCGCGACATCTATCGAATGAATTTGGTATCACCCATTCGGGTTAATCAACCTGGCCACCGATAGTGTGCACCACGATCCGAATGAACAACAGGCAGGCCATGGCATTTTCAACAGAGTCGATCGCGGCATCCAGCATCGTGTGCACGAGCTTAGCGTCTTGCCGCGTACCAATTGACCAACTAACCACCATGCCGTCAAAGCAGTCGATCATGGGCGACAGGTAAACCTTACCAGCTGGGATATGGAATTCTGTAATGTCGGTGAGCCACTCTTCAATAGGTTTTTCAGCATGGAAATCTCGGTTGATTATGTTATCCGGCGCGGGGCTAATTTCTCCTCCATATGAGTGGTAGCGACGACGCCTCGGCGTGGCAATGGTCAGTCCTTCCTGCCTCATTAAGCGTCGAACAACTCTTTCCGATATCTGCAGATGCCGCTTACACAGCGATGCCCGTACGCGTCGATATCCATGGCACCGGTGATTGACCTCAAAAAAGTCAGTGATTGCCAGAAGGGCCTCTGCATACTTGTCGGGGCCTAGCAGACAGGCTCGGTGATATAAGTAAGAGCTGTAAGCAAGTTCAATTTCGGCAAGGAGTTCTGGCACTGTATACGTTTGTTTTAGGGCATCAGCCATCAGTGTCTTCTCCCGATCGCTCAGAAGCACGCGGTAGATGCCCAGGCCTTTTTTTAATAGTTCAGCCGCCATCTTTAAAAGGTCGTGCTCGAGATGCAGCTTGTGAATATCGCGCATAAGCTACTCGACGGTTCTTTATAATTCAGCTCGGTCAAGCAACGGGTGCGGATCATCCTGGCTTTTCATGTATGCAGGTGCCTCTGAGCCGAGTAGCTTGTTCTTCCAGCCATACAGCGTTATCCTGTCAACGCCTAACTTTTGAGCAGATGCTTGAGCGCTTGTCAGACGCATGCACAGATCAATGACGGCAGCATTCTTTAAGGCTTCAGAATGCACAGCCCTGCTTCCTTTACCGACTAAGCGTTTTCTAGTCTCGGGGGGGGATAACTCGCCAATCCAGCTGGTGAGAGTACCCGTACACGGATATCCTAATGCCTTGAGAGTACTGACAATTCATCGCCCATGGTCTTAGTAATGATCAACGGCTAACTGCATTTGTTCCGCCGAATACTTCAACCTAGATAGCTCGCAACCCATTCAGACATCTTGTCACTGATCATATTCTTGATACCAAGCCTTGAGTGCGTTCTTTGTAGGCTACCCCAACTGAGTAATGGTCGCTGCAATGTGTTTATCGAGCTTGATATAAAGCTTAACTGCTCGAATTCGGTCTTCGCATGAGTACATGAACTACCTCCAAGTAGTCCAACTTTTTGGTCGAACCTCCCTCAAGTGATGCTTCAATTTCTTGCCAAGGCATGCGCGACACGAAAATATCGAGGGAAAGTCTAAAGTCGATCATATGATCGAGGCGGTTGCGAATACAATAGTCGAGTGGACTCATCGTGCGGTTTCCAAATACTTTCAGAAAATTCATCTAAGAGCATCAAAATATGAGGCAATCTATACCTATATTTACGTTTATTAATAAAAACATCAATATACGATTCGCATATCTTTGGGACAAATAATTGGGATCCGCCTACTGTTTCCGCCTGCGCAAAAGGTTGACATTTAACCCATAGATAAGTGCAACAGAAACAACCTTCACATCAGTGTGACATGCATTGGCAACGGCCATGAATTTGTATTTACGGATGTAATGCTTTCCTATACGAACCAAGGGTAGAATTTTGTAATGAACACGACTCTACTTAAAAATGGGTGTAGAAGTATTAACATAACGGGCACTCAGAGGCAATATATGTTATTCAGACGCATACAATACGATGCGACTTGTTTCAGGTTGAAATAACAATAGTGATGTTGCTCTTTTATTTTTGTTTGCCTAGTTTGGCGGACCGCCAAAAAGAGCTTAAGATAACTCATCAAATTTTTTAGGAATATTTTGGCGATGAAAGTCTTGATACTGGGGGCATCAGGTATGCTCGGTAATGCTGCTCTTAAAACTTTTGTCCGAGATGACAGGTTTGATGTCTTTGGTGCAATACGCTCCTCTCACTCTTTGGCTCTTTTTCCAGCCGAGGTTCGCTCTAAGCTTGTGCTCGGCATTGATATAGAAAGTCTTGACGGAATGTTGCGCTTATTTGATTTGGTCAGGCCTGAGGTGGTTATTAACTGTATAGGATTGGTTAAACAGTTGTCAGATGCGGACGATCCACTTGCCGCTATTCCGATTAACTCCATACTTCCTCACCGCTTAGCGCGCATCTGCGCCGTTGCGCGTGCACGCTTAATTCACATGAGCACAGATTGCGTTTTTTCTGGCTTGAAAGGCGATTACTTGGAAAGCGACTTTGCGGATGCGAAGGATTTATATGGCAGAAGCAAGTTTTTGGGTGAGGTTGATTACCCCAATGCCATTACACTCAGGACATCAATTATTGGCCATGAGCTGAGTGGAAATAAAAGTTTACTTGGCTGGTTTTTAACTCAAGAAGGCGAGGTCAAAGGTTTTAAACGGGCTGTATTCTCAGGTCTGCCCACTTTTGAAATTGCGCGGATTATCAAGGATTATGTTATTCCTGATATAAATCTTCGGGGCATTTATCATGTGTCATCTGAGCCAATAAATAAGTTTGATCTTCTAACTTTGATTGCAAAGACTTACGGGAAAAAAATAGACATTCATGCGGACGAAGATTTCGTAATTGATCGATCCTTGAATTCGCAACGCTTCAAAGATGCCACAGGTTATCGACCCGCATCTTGGGAACAACTGGTTAGTTCAATGCAGAAATTTCAATAATAGAGTGTAAAACATGTTCCAAGACAAGATTCTGTTAATTACGGGGGGCACGGGTTCTTTCGGCAACGCAGTGCTTCAAAGATTTATTGATTCCGAACTTTCTGAAATCCGAATTTTTAGCCGCGACGAAAAAAAGCAAGAGGATATGCGGCTTGCTCTTAAAAGTGAAAAAATTAAATTCTATATCGGTGATGTTCGCGACTATGACAGCGTAAATGATGCTTTGCGTGGAGTTGATTACGTTTTTCACGCTGCGGCTCTGAAACAAGTACCTTCATGTGAATTCTACCCAATGGAAGCAGTTCGCACTAACGTTCTCGGTGCAGAAAATGTTATGCGTGCAGCTATTGCCAACGAGGTTAAGCGTTGTGTTGTCCTTAGTACTGACAAAGCTGTTTACCCAATTAATGCTATGGGCATTTCCAAAGCGATGATGGAAAAACTAATGGTCGCTAAATCGCGACTCTGCGATCCAGGGAAAACTGTTCTCTCAGCAACACGTTATGGAAACGTGATGGCTTCCCGCGGCTCAGTCATTCCACTGTTTCTTAGTCAGCTCAAATCTGGAAAGGCTCTAACAATTACTGATCCGAATATGACGCGCTTCCTGATGTCTTTGGAAGAGTCAGTCGACCTAGTGCTTTATGCATTTGAAAATGCTCAGCCAGGCGATATTTTTGTACAAAAGGCACCCGCAGCTACGGTTGCTGACTTAGCCCAGGCGATGAAGGAGCTAATAGGTGTCACTAACGAAATAAAGATCATTGGTACTAGGCATGGTGAGAAGCTTTATGAATCTTTAGTTTCGCGCGAGGAAATGGCTCGATCGGAGGATTTCGGAGAATATTACCGCATTCGTGCTGATTCGCGCGACTTGAACTATGCAAAGTATTTTGTCGAGGGCGAGGTCGAGGTTTCAAATATTGATGATTACACCTCGCACAACACGCATCGGCTCGACGTCGAGGGAGTAAAAAAGACGCTACTGAAACTTGACATCATTCGCGAGGCGATCAATGCGTAGGCTCAAAGTTATGACTATAGTTGGTACGCGGCCAGAAATCATTCGATTATCACGCACCATTGCCCAGTTAGATTCACACTGTGATCATGTTTTAGTACACACTGGCCAAAATTATGATTATGAACTAAACGAAATATTTTTCAGTGATCTGGGTATCCGCAAGCCTGACATGTTTTTAGAAGCCGCAGGCGCAACAGCGGCGGAGACAATCGGACAAGTGATAATGGGTGCGGATAAAGCATTCAGTAAATACAATCCTAATGCATTATTATTGTTAGGTGATACCAATAGCTGCTTAGCAGCCATTGCTGCTAAAAGACGCAAAATACCAATTTTTCACATGGAGGCAGGAAACCGTTGTTTCGATTTTCGAGTGCCGGAAGAAATTAATAGGCGCATTGTGGATCACACCTCGGATATCAACTTAACCTACAGTGAGATTGCTAGAGAATACCTACTACGTGAAGGTCTGCCACCCGATCAGGTAATCAAAACAGGTAGTCCGATGCGTGAAGTCCTCGAGTATTATAAATCGGGTATTGATGCTTCTTTGGTCCTAGAGGAACTAGGGCTTACAGCACAGCATTATTTCGTTGTTAGCTCGCATCGTGAAGAGAATGTCGACTCTCCAGAGAGTCTGGAAAAACTTTTCGCCGTGCTCAATACACTAGCCGATATTTATAATGAACCGGTGATAGTGTCAACGCATCCGCGAACACGCAAGCGGATGGATGTGCTTGGGTTAACTGCCCACCCCTTAGTCAGATTCCTAAAGCCTTTTGGCTTCTTGAATTACATTAAACTACAGACTGAGGCACGTTGTGTTTTGTCCGACAGTGGGACGATTACTGAAGAGTCTTCGATACTCAACTTTCCGGCACTTAATCTTCGCGAGGTTCACGAACGCCCCGAAGGGTTCGAAGAAGCGGCTGTTATGTTAGTTGGGTTGTCACAAGACAGAGTGCTACAAGCCCTTAATATTTTGGAGGCGCAGCCGCGGGGCGAGCAACGAGATCTTGATATGGTTCATGATTATGAACCTGAAAACGTTTCAAAGAAAATACTTAGAATTATTGTTAGTTACACTGATTTTGTTAATCGTAAAGTTTGGCATAAAACTAGTTAAATTTGCGATCTGTCTGATTGATTTTTATATGGCATATAACTGTAATTATCCTTGGCTGTAATGTGAACTTATTATTATCTCGTTAAGTAATTGCAAATAAAATTAGCCTTTCATTTATTTAAATTCTACGTACTATTGATATATAGCCTTATTAAACTAATTATTATAATGAAGCAGCCTAACCCAATGATTTAGGAGCAACCCTTGTACTATAAGTTTCTTTGCGCAAACCGACTGACTGAAGCGAAATTATTTATTCGCAATGAGCGTTTATTTTGGCTGACAAACGAGCAGCTTGAATTATGAGGAATTGGTATTGTTTCCTTTGCATTTTGTCCTCTCGCAGTGCCATGATGCCTTAGTTTTGATTGAGAATACTATGTGACTATTTATATTAATGGTGGCTGTTTTAGGCATAGGGTGCGACTTTCATTAATTAGGTTTGTTTGCTGAGTGGCTGTGCCTGCAGTAGGGTTCTGAGCTGATCGCAGCATCGCTGCCTGTTAGCAGCGAAAGGATTTACAAACAGATCTATGCTCACAATGTTCAAGGAGGATGTCTCTGAAAACACCTTCGTTTCCATAACAAATGCCGCAAGCACTTCGCCAGCTGCAAGAGTGGTCGCGAGAGGATCTTTAGCTTACGACCCGTTGCTCAACGTTTTGGTTACGTTGAAACACACAATCAGGTCGGTTATTGGGAGTTCTACGCCATGATCGACGCGATTCACAAACAAACAATTGTCATGCTTGCAGAGCTTAAAGCGAGTTTACTCTCCTATCGCACGTCACTCTAAAGACCTCTGACCTAGTCAGCCAAGCCATTTTCACGTGCCTCGCTCCTTTGGCATCATGCGTCAGAACAACAACTTTTGAATATTAAAAAAGTTTGCGTATCATGTCATTGTGGATGAGCCATGAAATCGACGGCTGACTTTCCTGATCCTTTTGCCTGCGAGCAACGTATATCAAATGAAAACTTTAATGGCTTATTGCTCCGCCACATTTCTAAAAAACGGAACTAGATGCTATTAATCAGCGATCACGAAAAACGATGACGTTTTAAAAATCTGCAGGAAGTGTTTCACTAGCCCTCAAACTGGTTTGAACTTCGCACTTTAAACTACCGGTGAACATTATGTGCCGATACGGATTCTAGAATTTCGAGATTTAAAATAATGCTGGGATCAAATAATGAGAAATACACGTGTTCGGTGAATCTGCTCTTCGGATAATTTTGTAGGTTTCTATTTTTTGGTATTGGGCTGAT
>JAURZO010000051.1 GCA_030653405.1 Zwartia sp.
TCTTTGGTTCACTCTCTCTGCTTGTGCTCGTGCTGCAGATCGTGACGGGTATTTTTCTCGTCATGCACTACAAGCCCGATGCGCAATACGCCTTCCAATCCGTTGAGTACATCATGCGCGAAGTGCCGGGCGGTTGGTTCATCCGCTATATGCACTCGACCGGCGCATCGATGTTTTTCATCGTGGTCTATCTCCATATGACACGTGCCCTGATTTACGGCTCCTACCGTAAACCACGCGAACTCGTCTGGATTTTCGGCGTTGGCATTTTCTTATGCTTGATGGCTGAGGCATTCTTTGGCTACCTCCTGCCTTGGGGACAAATGTCGTTCTGGGGCGCACAGGTGATTGTCAATCTGTTCTCGGCGATTCCCTTCATTGGTCCTGAGTTGTCCATTTGGATTCGCGGCGACTACGTTGTTTCTGACGCCACGCTCAATCGCTTCTTTGCCTTCCACGTGATCGCGATCCCGCTTGTGCTGCTAGGTTTGGTTGCCGCACACGTCATTGCATTGCACGAAGTCGGCTCAAACAATCCTGATGGCGTTGACATCAAGGCCAAGAAAGACAAGCATGGACGTCCGCTGGATGGGATTCCTTTCCACCCTTTCTACACCGTGCATGACATTCTGGGTGTGGCTGGCTTTTTCATCATTTTCATGGCGATCATTTTCTTCGCACCGGAGATGGGTGGCTACTTCTTGGAGTTCAACAACTTCCTGCCCGCTGATCCGCTGAAAACTCCACTTCACATCGCACCAGTCTGGTATTTCACGCCTTTCTACTCGATGCTCCGTGCGACAACAGACGATTTCACCTGGGTACTTGCAGGTTCAGCAGTGCTGGCTGCCATTGTGATGTTCTTCAAGACCAAGGGTCTTGCCAAACTGATCGTTCCAGTCGCGCTGCTCATTGTTGCCGTTCTGTTGCGCGCAATCGACGCGAAGTTCTGGGGTGTTGTGGCCATGGGCGGCGCTGTCGTTCTGCTGTTCTTCCTGCCCTGGCTCGACTACAGCCCTGTCAAATCCATTCGCTATCGTCCAGGCTGGCACAAGACGCTTTACGGTATCTTCTTTGCCAATTTCATTGTATTGGGCTACCTAGGTACACAAGCACCAACCGACATCTTTAACTTGATGTCCCAAATTGGTACGCTGATTTATCTGGCATTCTTTTTATTGATGCCCGTCTGGAGTCGCCTTGGAACGTTCAAACCGGTCCCGGACCGTGTCACGTTCCACGCACATTGAGCCTAACTTTATTTACGGAATGACCATGATCAAGAAGCTGCTTTGTGCTCTTGCCCTAGTGATCACATGCACTGGCGCGAATGCTGCCGGCGGGGATTTCCCGCTTGAGCGCGCGCCCAATCGCATCAACGACGTTGCTTCACTCCAGAATGGCGCGAAACTGTTCGTCAATTATTGTCTCAACTGTCACAGCGCATCTGCGATGCGTTACAACAAACTCAAAGATATCGGCCTAACAGACCAGCAAATCCGAGAGAGCTTGTTGTTCACCGGCGAAAAAGTGGGTGATCTGATGATGGGTTCGGTTTCTGTCAAAGATGGCAAGGTCTGGTTTGGCGCAGCACCGCCAGATCTGTCTCTGATGGCGCGCGCTAAATCCATCAATGCTGGCCCAACAGGCTCAGATTACATCTACACCTATATGCGCACCTTCTACCGTGACACCAGCAAAGCAACCGGCTGGGACAACCTCGCATTCCCCGCTGCCGGCATGCCACATGTTCTGTGGGAGCGCCAAGGGCCGCGTGAGATGACCGTCATTACGACCCAAAAAGCTGCTGCCAAGGGTGATAAGCCAGCCGGGTGGGAGCGCATTATGACGACGTACGACTCTGCCGGTTATGTCACCTCCAAAGCTGAACCACTTGCCAACTACACGGGTAAGCCATCCGTCGAGCATCGGTTCAAGCCGCTTGAGCCCCAGCGTGCTGCCGCCTATGATCGCGACATGGCTGACTTAACTGGCTTCATGACTTGGATGTCTGAGCCTATTCAACAAAAGCGCAAGCAGATCGGTGTTTGGGTATTGCTGTTCCTCGGAATCTTTTTTGTGATTGCCTGGCGCCTGAACGCTACGTTCTGGAAACACGTCAAGTAAGCTATTTTTCAGGGCCAGCGTCTGCTCGACGTAGACGCTGGCTTTTTGCTTTTTTTATCTGCATTTATTTTTAGGACGGAAATCCATCATGATGGTCCTTTACTCCGGAACCACCTGCCCTTTCTCACATCGCTGTCGCTTTGTGTTGTTCGAAAAGGGCATGGATTTTGAAATCCGTGACATCGATTTGTACAACAAGCCCGAAGATATCTCGGTCATGAACCCCTACGGCCAGGTCCCGATCTTAGTCGAGCGTGATTTGATTCTTTATGAATCAAACATCATCAACGAATATATTGATGAACGCTTTCCTCATCCGCAGTTGATGCCTGCTGACCCCGTCATGCGCGCGCGGACTCGCCTGTTCTTGTACAACTTCGAAAAAGAGTTGTTCATCCACGTGGCCGCCCTCGAAGACCGTTCGATTCAAGGCGACGAAAAGCGATTGAATATCGCGCGTGCAGCCGTACGCGATCGCTTGTCGCAACTCGCGCCTATTCTTCTCAAAAGCAAATACATGCTGGGCGAAGAATTTTCAATGCTGGATGTGGCAATGGCACCATTGTTGTGGCGCTTGGATCACTACGGTATTGAATTACCCAAAACTGCTGCACCGATTCAAAAGTATGGCGAGCGTATTTTTTCACGCCCCGCCTATATCGAAGCACTGACGCCTTCTGAAAAAGTAATGCGTCGCTAAGCATCAAGCTCTCTGAAAAGAAACACCGTTAAAAGCTGAGTGATTTAATGGCTGAAACATCGACAAAACCGTACATGCTTCGTGCTTTGCACGAATGGTGTACGGATAATGGTTACACCCCTCAGATCGTAGTCCAGGTTGACGCTAATACGTTAGTTCCTCCTGCACACGTGCGTGACGGGCAAATCACATTAAATATCGGATCACTTGCCACAAATCGCTTGGTCATTGGTAACGAAGCCATCGAATTTCAGGCGCGTTTTAACGGTGTGACTGAGAACCTTTATGTACCGATCGACACTGTCAGTGCAATCTTTGCGCGTGAAACAGGTGCTGGGATGGGTTTCGAGGTTGTAGCAACGGGGCATGCCGAGACAGTAGGTAGCGATAGTCAACCCAAGACTCTTGACTCAGCGCACGACAAACCTCAGCCAACTGTTCACAGTACACAATCTAATTCAGGAATTTCTGCCGCGGACGACACTGCAAAGTCCCCTGAAAAGAAACGTCCGAAGCTCACGATTGTTAAATAATCGACAGCGCCAAGAACCTTTTCAACAAATCATTTATAATCTCGTTCGTTGTTGATCTGGTTGACCAGATTTTGGGTTTAAGTCTAATGCCGGAGTAGCTCAGTTGGTAGAGCAGCTCACTTGTAATGAGAAGGTCGAGGGTTCGATTCCTTTCTCCGGCACCATCTTCTGTTCAGTCGTTAAAAAAGCTGTCTGGCACTTGCCTGACAGCTTTTTTGTTTATCATTTCAGACCTAGCCTAGGCCAAACTATCTGCCCAGATATTTTTGGCCCAACCCCAAGCATAAGTACCCTCAAGCGCTGTCGGAGCTGGTGATAACCCTCCGGACCCAGGTACGGTCTTAAAGGTCTTTTCCGCGGCAACATATTGATGAACGCTCGCGACGTGTACTACGTC
>JAURZO010000014.1 GCA_030653405.1 Zwartia sp.
GCCACATCTATCAAGGCTACTTATTTAGTCGCCCTATCACTGCGATAGAATTTGAAGAGTTTGTGCGTGGCTAAAGTAAGTCTCAGGTTGATGCTCATGCTAGTCGCATCAAGCTAAGCCATTTGTTATTTGCATCCACTATTGGCGTGGAGTCCTTCAGGGGTATCCCAGGCATTGTTGGGAACTGTTGAAAACTGGCCTGTAAAATTTTGGCGAATGGTCTTAAAGGTGATTGGCTGCCCTGCGCTGTTGTAGTCAATAACCCAAAAATAATTGAAATTTGATCCACTCCAGTTTTTTGGAACTAAATTTCTATAGTCGATGGGTAATTGATCGAGATTGAGTAGCTGTCGAAGGTCGACTTGTGCATTTGGATTGTCTTTTGCTAATTTTTCGTTGGCGATGTGTTTGTGCTCCCAGGCCATCACGACAGTTTGTCCATTCCAGCGAGGATTTTTCATCACCTCCGCAGCTGCTCGTTGAGTTTGCCTTGTAATCCAGTCGGTCTCAGCCGTTGCGTCGTTGCCTTTGAGAGGAACAACCGCATAAGTGATGACGGGTAAACCCCAGGAATCCGCGGCAGGTGCGACAAGCTCCAGCGTATGGAGCGTGGTGGCAAAGAATGCGGCAGGAGGCTGATCAAAAATAGATTGTTCGGCCCCCTTGCCTAAAAACTGGGCACGTAAGGCCAATGACCTATCTTGACCAATCTCGCATAAAGCATAGGAATTTGTTTTTTCACCATGCCTTAAAACGATCACTCTCGAGGGCTCAGCGCTGACAGTGCCCACTGAGTTAAACATGAGCAAAAAGGTCAGTCCGATTGTCAGGCGCATGATGATCTCCAGAGATTGTCATCGACTCGTTAAGTGACTTTATGTACAGCGTTAAAAATGCAAATCACCGCAAGGATTGCTTGCGGTGACTTATGAATCCTAGGCAGAGCAATTACTCCATCTGCAATTTTGCGGCTTCAACGATCTTTCTCCAGCTTTCGCGCTCTTTGTCCATGAAAGCGCCAAACTCTGCGGGAGTATTGCCGCCCGGAACACCGCCCATGTCAGCGAAGCGTTTTTGAATCTCTGGCATTTCAAGCACCTTTTTGGTGGCCTGCTGGATTTTGTTGACGATGTCGGGAGGCGTACCCGCTGGCGCGACAAAGCCGAACCAAGCAGTGACCACCATGTCTTTAACGCCAGCCTCAGCCATTGTCGGGACGTCAGGTAACTGAGGTGATCGTTCTGCACCAGTCACAGCCAAGGCACGGAACTGGCCTGAGCGGATAAATCCGATAGAGCTTGGCAGATTGTCGATGGCAAAGGTGACTTGACCTCCCAACAGGGCGGCAACCGCTGGACCCATTCCTTTGAATGGCACGTGCGTCAGAGTTGTTCCCGTGCGTTGTGCGAACATTTCAGCCGACATGTGCGGGGATTGCCCCGTACCTGACGAAGCAAAGGTGTAGTTGCCACGTGGGTCATTTTTCATGGCATCCACGAGTTCTTTTACTGATTTGTAAGGGGATTTGCTGTTCACGACCAACACGTTAGGTACCGATATCACCAATGTAATTGGGCTAAAGTCGGTGTGTTTGTAGGGTAGCTTTTTGTAGAGACTGTAGTTGATGCCATTTGGACCGATATTGCCAAAACCGATGGTGTAGCCGTCTGGAGGCGCTTGAATAAGTGCCTGCGAGCCTATGATGCCTGCTGCGCCTGCGCGATTTTCCACCACGACTGTGGTGCCGAGTTCGGCACCGATTTTTTCGCTTAACAAACGTGCCGTGATGTCGGTAGTGCCACCAGGGGCGGCCGGCACGATTAATTTAATAGGTCTTTCAGGCCAAGCTGCGTGTGCTACCGGCGAAATCGCAAGTGCAAATAGACTGACCAGACTAGCTTTTATTACAGTTTTCATGGAGTCTCCTCTGTTGATATGCTTTAGTAAATTTTTAGAGCGTTCAGGCATCCTACCCTTTTTCAGAATGCTTTGCCGGTCCGAGCATCAAGGCGAAGGATTGCGCAGTAAGTGTTCCTGTGGTGTTTTTAAGATGTGTGATTAGAGGGTCTTCGAATGGTGACAGCCACTAAGGTGATGACAGTAAGAGGAACAACAAAGCTCATCATGACTGCCGAATAAACCGGAATCGCATCGTGTTCCTGAGAAGCGAGAATAAGATAAGTCACATAGGCGATGTAGTAACCGAGAAAAACCCCACCCTCCCAACGGGCGATTTCGCGACCCGTGACAAAAACTGGAACACACGCAAAACAGACTGCAAGCATGACCCACAAATCAAAGTTGAGAACGGAAGGGGGGACGACTAGCCCGCCAGAGGCCACTAAGCCGGTCACGCCAAGACACCCTAAAATGTTAAATGTGCTGCTGCCTACGACGTTACCGACCGCGATGTCCCGCTCCCCTTTGATTGCAGCCATGACCGAGGTCGCCACCTCAGGCATGGATGTTCCGGCAGCCACAATCGTCAACCCGATGACGATGTCGCTTACGCCAATAATCTTAGCAAAAGTCACGGCTGAATCGACTAACCACTCAGATCCTTGAACCAGTAAATAAAGCCCTGCGAGGATCAAGAGTCCCTGAACGTAGGCAGAGGCATCCCAGGTTGATTTCTTATTGTTTTCTGCTGCATACTCATCGCGAATCGCTTGGCTTTCTTTGCGGGACTGAACAATGAGAAAGACGGTGTAAGCCAACAGAGATCCCAACAATAATAATGATTCTATAAAGCTGATTCGGTCATCTGCCGACAGGGCAAATAGTAAAAGGGATGAGCCAATCAGTATCGGTATTTCCTGCCGAATAATCTGCGCATGCACGACAAGCGGAGTGATGAGTGCAGAGATCCCA
Source organism: Zwartia sp. (assembly GCA_030653405.1). GTDB lineage: Bacteria > Pseudomonadota > Gammaproteobacteria > Burkholderiales > Burkholderiaceae_B > Zwartia. Next base: position 2,872 of record JAURZO010000014.1, read on the forward strand.
AGAATGAACAGGACATTAAAAATATTGCTTCCGACAACGTTGCCGATAGCCAAGTCTGTATTTCCGGATAGGGCCGCATTGACGGACACAGCGACTTCGGGGGCGCTCGTTCCAAAGGCAACCACAGTCAGGCCAACAACGAGGGGCGACACACCAAAGGTAGTGGCTAGGCGGCTCGCACCTCTGACAAGCAGCTCAGCACCCAGCACGAGTGCAATTAGACCAATCACAAACATCAGTAATGTCATTTTGGCTCCTTGGCTCAAGTGTCATGAGCGCTGCATTCAGTCATTATGCCTGCTCAAGCGCTTTGGTGATACGCTGAAGCACCTCAAGGCGGGCGTGCTTTTTGTCGTTGGCGGATAAGATATGCCAAGGTGCATGTTCAGTATCTGTTTTTGCAAACATCTCTTCAGCTGCTTGTGCATAGGCCGACCATTGGCGACGATTGCGCCAATCCTCCGGTGTGATTTTGAAGCTTTTATAAGGTGATTTTTCACGATCTTTGAAACGCCGAAGTTGTTCCTCCGGTGTGATAGCCAGCCAAAATTTCATGACGAGTGCTCCGTGATCGACGAGTTGTTTTTCAAACTCGTTGATTTCATGATACGCGCGCTGCCATGCCTGGCGGGTCGCATAGCCCTCTACTCTCTCAACGAGTACGCGCCCATACCATGAGCGATCAAAAATCGCGATTCTTCCGCAGCGAGGTACGTTACGCCAAAAACGCCAAAGATAGGGCCGATCCATTTCAAAGGGTCTGGGTGCTGCAATGGGGATCGTGCTGTATTGTCTTGCGTCCAAGGCATGTGTAACACGCCGGATCGTGCCACCTTTGCCTGCAGCATCCTGTCCTTCAAATACAAGCACAAGTGATTTTTTTCTAAAGCTTTTGTCTCGCACAGCGATAGCAAGCTTATTTTGCCATTGTGAAAGCTCCCGTTCGTAAGTCTCTTTTTCAATACTCGCCTCAAAGTCGAGCTGATCGAGACGACGAGTCGGCCGATTCCGTTTGAGTGGAGCGCCAGGATTGTGTGGGAGCGGAACTTTTATCGATTTACGCTTGAATGCGTCCAAAATTGTCTGAGCTGTCCTGATGCTGCGCATATTGTCGTCTGCGCTGGGAATGATGATCCACGGCGCATGGGGTGTGTCGGTGGACTCAATGACTCGCTGTCCAGAATGCCTGACACGATCAAAGTTTTTAAAAATCTTTTCATAATCTTTACCAACTTGCCAGGCTGTAGAAGGGTTGGCCCTCAGCTTTTCGGTGCGTTTGCGCTGAGCATCACGCGACATGTGGAACCATAACTTAATGATTTGCACATCATTGGCAACCAACGTGTCTTCAAATTTTCGCGTGGCACTGATGAGTGCTTCAAGCTTGTCCGGATCTGGTTTCTTTTCAGCCGCTTCCTGCAAGAGTGGCGTGTATGCTGCGCCAAACATGATGCCGACCGATCCCTTAGGCGGCAAACCAAGCCATAGGCGCCGAGACAAAGGGAAAGCCTTTTCCTCTTCGGTTGGAGCCCCAAAAGCAATCGTACGGACGTGCCTGGGATCCAGCCATTCATGGAGGAGGTTGACAGTGTCGCCTTTGCCTGCGCCATCAATGCCCGCCACGATAATGAGCAGTGCCCGATCTTTTTGGTTGAGATGTCGGTATTGCTCATTGAGTAGCTGTATACGCAGGCGCTCTTCGATCCGAGCACTTTCATCGTCCGCTAGGCTCGGATCCTGTTCTGCTTCGTCAAACATGCTGCTCATTATCGTTCCTTGGCCTGAGACAGTTTTTTCTTGAGCTCCACACCAACTTGCTTGTTCACGAATTGAGTCGTGGCGACTTTGGATAGGTCCACATCTTTGGCTTGATAGAGGCCGGCCTTGACCATTTGTTGATAAAAATCCTCAATACGTGCGGGATTCATCGTGCCGATTCCCTGTATTGCCGTCACTCCTGATTCCACGATCCCTTGTTGCTTCATCAAGTGTACTGACGCTTCAATTTCAGCGACTGAGATTTCAGGATTATCTTTTATCATCAGTGCGTTTGCCTTTGAGCGATCTCCATTCATAAAATTCACCCAGCCAATAATGGAGGCGTCAACAAAGCGCTGGATGAGATCAGGATTATTTTTAACGGTCTCCGTTCTGGTCTCAATCAAGGTACTGTAAGTCGAAAAGCCATGATCAGCTAAAAGATGAACCACCGGTTTGAATTTCCCCTGTTGCTCGATGTAAATGGGTTCAGCTACCGAATAGCCTTGCTGTATCGCTTTGGGCTGAGACAAGAAGGGTCCAAGGTTGTAGTTATAAGGTCTAAGGGCCTCGTCTTTAAATCCGTGTGCCACTTTTAACCATTGCCACCACGTAAATTGACCATCTTTGGCGATCAGTGCGATAGGCGCGTTTTTAAGTGCCGAAAAATTTTCATATCCCTGATTGGGGTGCGCCATCAGAGCCTGAGGATCTTTCTGAAACATGGCGGCCACTACGACCACCGGGATACCGTTTTTCACATTATCAAAACTGTGTAGTAGATTGCCTGTCATCAGGAAATCGATCCGTCGCGCAGGTAGTAATGGTCGATTGTTGACTTGGGGCCCTCCCTGACGAATCGTGACATCTAGACCGTACTGCTTATAGGTGCCATCTGCCACGGCTTGATAAAAGCCACCATGGGCGGCCTGTGCCTTCCAGTTTGTCGCAAAAGTCACCGCTTGCTGGGCGTGAGCTAATCCCGATAGCGATACCGTGAACACTAAAGTTTGAATCAACCGCCCAATCATGCTGTTCTCCTAGAAGTTGCGATTTTGATCACGCATTGGTTCAGCGCTATGCCAACTCGCGAGCAAAACGTGTGAGAGTGCAGTAAACAACATAAAGATCAGAACACCTGTTAATACCAATAACATCAGTGCGGCGAACATTTTGGGCGTTTCCGTTCTAAAGCTAGCCTCCAGGATGCGTGAAGCTAAGCCCGTGTTTCTACCGGCAGCGCCCGCTACCATTTCTGCAGTGACTGCACCGATCAGACTCAAGCCACCCGAGATTTTCAGCCCTGCCAAAAAATAGGGCAGCGCTGAAGGCGCACGCAGTAATTTAAGCCGTTGCCAGGGATTTGCCCGGTAGAGTCTAAAAAGATCAAGGAGATTGCGATCTACCGTGCGTAAGCCGATCACGGTGTTGGAAAGAATAGGAAAAAAAGCCACGATCCATGCGCATAGCAGCAGGGCGGCCGTTGTGCTGTCAACGTAAATGAGTATGAGGGGTGCGACCGCGACAATCGGAGTGACTTGCAATACAACCGCAATCGGGAAAAAAGCCCGTTCCAAAGAAGGTGAAAGTGAAAAAATTGATGCGATGAGGATCCCACCTGCGCAAGCCAGTAGAAGTGCTCCAAAAGTGATCTTGATCGTAAACCACCAACTGTCGGCAAGCGAAGCCCAATTCGCCAACAGCGTATTAAAGATGAGTGAAGGTGTCGGTAGCGTATAGCTTGGGATCTCCGCCCAGCGGACACCAAACTCCCAGAGACAGAGACAAAAAATCAGTGTCAGAATAGGCAGCATCGCGTCGGACAGACGTTTCATGACTCTGTGACTCCGGTCATCATCGCGAGCTCAAGCGTGGCAGAAAGTTCACGACAATATTGCAGAAAAATCATCGAAGACCGAAATTCGGATGTGCGAGGATATGGCTGATTGATCAGCAGTTCGTGAATGACTTTTCCCGGACGTGCCTGCATGACGAGAACGCGCTGACTCAAAAATACCGCTTCCGCGATGTTGTGCGTGACAAAGAGCGTGGCAACCCCCCGTTCTTGCTGCCAACGCAAAAGATCATCGTTGAGCTTTTGTCGGGTAAAGTCATCGAGGGCACCAAAGGGCTCATCCATGAGCAGGATCTGAGGTTCGGTAATAAGTGCTCGCGCAATCGATGCGCGCATTTTCATACCACCAGATAATTGCGCAGGGTAAGCATGCGCAAAGTCCTCCAAGCCTACATTTTTTAGAGCGGTGTGGACACGCGGTTTGGCCACTTGTTCGCTTTGCCCTTGAAGCCTTAGAGGGAGCCATACGTTATCAAAGACAGTGGCCCAGGGCATCAGCGTGGCTTCTTGAAAAACAAAAGCGGTTGAGTGTTGATTGGTGGATAGAACAGGTGCTCTCACAGTTCCATTGGTTGGAATTTCAAGGCCTGCAATTAAACGGAGAACGGAACTCTTTCCGCAACCAGAGGGGCCTAGCAATGTGACAAATTCGCCGGCTTGAATCGATAACGAAACACCCGTTATGGCTGTCGTGCCAGAGTTAAAACGTTTTGAGACCTGTTTGAGTTCTAAGATTGGCTCGGTGGTCGAAGTACGCATCTTGGTTTTAGGCGCTTTCAAAACGATTCAATCAAGGT
>JAURZO010000025.1 GCA_030653405.1 Zwartia sp.
AATTTTTGCCGATTGATCGTATTTTTATAAGCTATTAGAGTCTAAGGAGTTGTAGAAAGAACGTCAAGGTCGTCCGGAGAATATTAAAAATGCTGATACAGCAGCCAGGCAAAATCGGGAGCGTGCGGATTAAAAATCGCATTGCCATGGCACCGATGGGTACGAATTACAGTACGACAGACGGGCTTTCTACAGAGCGGGACAAGCAGTATTACGCTGAGCGCGCCAAGGGCGGTGTTGGCATGATCATGACCGAAGCGATGGTCGTCACCGCTCAGGCGCGTCCCCATCACAACTCGCTGTGTTGCTATCACGATAGGTTTATTCCTGGCTTGGCGAGCTTGGTCGAGGCGATCAAGGCGCATGACTGCGCAGTGTTTGGTCAGCTGAATCATCGTGGCGCCTTGCTGCGTCGTTCCGTGTTGAATATGGAACCTGTGGGGCCGTCGCCCTGGCACAACCCGAATACAGGTGATGCAGTTCGGCCACTGACGATTCCTGAGATACGCGAGATACAGACGTTATTCGTGGCTGCCGCGAAACGGCTGTGGATCGCGGGCTATGACGGTGTCGAGGTGCACGCCGCCAATGGTTATCTGTTTCAACAATTTTTTACGCCTCGCTTGAATCATCGAACCGATCAGTATGGTGGCTCGATTGATAACCGGATGCGCTTGTTGTTGGAGACGATCGATCAGTTAAAGGATGCGATCCCGGAGCTGAGTCTGATTGTGCGCCTGAGTGTGAGCGAGTTTATCGAAGGCGGCTACAGCACCGAGGAGGCGGTTCATTTAGCCAAAACACTCGAGCAGCATGGTGTGGATGCGATTGATTTGTCGGGCGGCAGTAACGAGAGCCCCCAGCTATCAAAGTACTGCATTCAGCCGCCTTCCTTTGCGCGCTCATTTTTGGTCGATATGGCCAAACCATTCAAGCAAGCGCTGAATATTCCTGTCATGGCGGCCGGTCGTATTGTCGACCCTGCAGATGCTGAGAGGATGCTGCAAGAGGGGAGTGCGGATTTTGTATCGGTTGGGCGCGCCCTGTATGCTGATCCGCACTGGTGCAAGAAAGCGTTTGGCCAGCTCAACGTGCCGATCCGTGCCTGTATTGCTTGCAACGTTTGTTTTGAAAGACTGACACTCGAGAAAGATGTCTCCTGTGTTCAAAATCCGATGATCGGTACAGAGTTCGAGGCGCTCGAGTTTGCAGAGCCGCAATTTTTCAGTGCGCATCGTGCCAAGTCTGCGCGTGTGTTGGTGTTGGGTGCTGGAGTTTCTGGCGTAGAGGCTGCGCGTGTGCTCGCCGCACGCGGACATGAGGTTGAAATCTGGGAATGTGCTGATCGTCCGGGTGGCCAGATTCATCTCGCCGCTGCCGCGCCTGACAAGACTGAGGTGTGGCCGGTCTGGACTTATCGCTGGGAGTCGATCCAAGCGCTTGGTGTGCCTGTGCGACTTGGTGTGCAGACCACCGAAGCCAGCATTGAGGCCTACAAGCCTGACTTCATCGTCGTGGCGACGGGTGCGCGCCCCGCTCCACCACCGATCAAGGTCGATGCGTTGGATCGCAGCGTCACGGTTATTCATGCGTGGGAAGCGCTAAGTGCGCTCGAACAGTTCAGCCCTGAGCATACCGTCACGATCATTGGTGGTGGCATGGTGGGAGCGGAGGTCGCAGACAGTTTGCGGATCATCGGGTGCGAGATCAACCTCTTGGAGGTGCAGCCCACGATCGCCAATGGGATGGCGCGTAATAATCGATTTGAATTGATCGAGCGCTTGCAAGCCGATGGCGTCAATATCGTGACAAGCTGTCGTATCGAGAGTCTAGTGGACAAGCATTGCAACCTGACGTTGTCGGATGGCACGCCAGGCAAACTCGCCATAGGCCACTACTTGGTCTTTGCAACCGGTCCGCGTCCGAATCTGGATGTGATGGCTGTGGTGGAGCAGTCTGGCGTTGCCTACGCACGCATTGGTGATTGCAATGTGCCGGGTGATTTTCTCACAGGCATCAGGGATGCGGGGATGGTGGCGATGAGCGTCGATAACTATGCCCGTCGTCAGGCGTTTAAAACGGCTTTAAAAGCATAAGGATCGAGACTGTGGAGCAACTTCAAACATTAGCGTCTGATGAGTATGAGGTCTTTGCGATTCGCTATGCCACCAGAGATGCAAAGCGCACTAATCATTTCATTGGTGGTGATCCACATGATGCACCGATGCCGATGGATTATTACGTCTGGCTCATTCGCAATAAAGACCGCGCCATTGTGGTGGATACTGGTTTTGGAGCTGAGGTCGCGGCCAAGCGCGGGCGAACGTTTTTGCGACAGCCCAAGGAGGGCTTGGCTCTGCTCGGTGTCGATGCCGACTCGGTCAAAGAGGTTGTGATCACTCACCTGCACTATGACCATGTCGGTACCTTTACAGATTTTCCGGCAGCGAAATTTCATTTGCAGGACGATGAAATGGCGTATGCCACAGGCCGTCATATGCGTCACCGACAGTTCAATCACGGTTATGAGGTTGATGAGGTGGTCGGAATGGTGCGGATGGTCTACAAAGACCGCGTCATTTTTCATAAGGGTGACGAAACGATAGCGGCAGGGATTTCTCTGCATCGTATCGGGGGACACACACACGGGCTTCAGTGCGTGCGGGTGAAGACGAAACGCGGCTGGGTTGTGCTGGCCTCGGATGCGAGTCATTACTACGAGCACTTTGAAACAAAAAGGCTCTTCACCACCATGTTCAATTTGGGTGAAGCCATGGAGGGCTACGACAAGCTCAGACAGTTGGCGGATTCGCCCGCACACATTATTCCCGGGCATGACCCCATGGTGATGACACGGTACCCTGCTGCGAATGCTTCGCTGCAGGGCATCGCTGTACGTTTGGATGTTGCACCCATCGTTTCTGGCAAGTAAGCAGACGCAGGACAAACCTCATTACTCAGGAGACATACAATGAAAATAAAAAATGTATTACTCGCAGTCGTAGCCGGCTTGTGTGTTCAGGCGCCAGTCCTCGCACAAACCTACCCAAGCAAGCCCATCCGTATGCTGGTGGCCTTTCCAGCAGGCGGGAGTGCGGACATTGTGGCCAGACAGGTCGTGGAGGAGGTCACCAAGTCGACAGGGATGAATTTCATCATTGAAAATCGTACAGGTGCTGGTGGCAATATCGCGTTTGAGGCGATTACGAAGGCGGATCCTGATGGCTACACCTTGTTATTCAGTACGCCGGGACTGGCGATTAACCCCAGCCTCTATAGCAAAGTTAATTACAAAGCGAACGATGTCACGGCAATCTCATTGGTGGGGGAGGCACCGCTGCTGTTAATGGTGCGTCCAGCACTTCCTGCCAAGACGGTGCAAGAATTGGTTGCCGCGAGCAAGGCGGCCCCGGATGCGATTCGATTCGGGAGTGCCGGGAGTGGCAGCTCCTCTCATTTGGCGGGCGAGGTCTTTCGGAATTTGTCTGGCATGCAATATCTGCACGTCCCATACCGTGGCGGTGGTCCGGTGTTTGTCGATATTGTGGGTAATCGGGTCGACATGACCTTTTTACCAATCGCGGAGAGTCTGCCCTATGTGGTGGATAATCGTCTGCGTGCGATCGGCCAGACGGGCACGAAACGTGCCTCGATTGCGCCTAATATCCCGACTCTGGCTGAGCTTGGTGTCAAAGGCTATGCAGTCAGCACGTGGTACATGCTGGTGGGGCCACCAAAGCTTCCTAAAAATGTCATCGATACGCTTTACAAAAATTTCAGTGCCGCTTTAAATCAGCCAGAGCTTCGTAAAAAACTCGATGACCGAGGTGTCACGATTTTGAATGAAGATCCCGCTAAGACTACCGCGTTTTTAAAAGCGGAAACAGAAAGCTGGGCCAAGATAATCCAGTCCGCCAATATCAAAGTGGACTAAGCCTTAAAGGAAATGATGCATGAGTAGCTCGAAACCACCCTTGCTCGAACACGCCACACGTGATCTTGCAAAGTTTGCGGTAGATGTCCGGTTTGACTCGATCCCTAAAGAGGTGATTGATCGATTGAAAACGAGTGTGCTGGACAGCATTGGTTGCTGTCTGTTCGGTGCGACGCTACCTTGGACACAACGCGTTCAAGCCATGGTGGAGCGTGAGGGGGCAAGACCCGTTGCGGCGATATTTGGCACGGGTCGACAATCCTCCGTTGCGGGGGCCGTGCTCGTCAATGCGACGGCCGGCCATGCCTTTGAGTTGGATGATATTCATAAAGAGTCGATCGTTCATCCTGGCTCGATCGCGCTGCCAGTGGCTCTGGCGTTTGCGCAGGAACAGTCAGGTCGCAGCGGACGCGATGTGTTGGCTGCGATGGCGGCTGGCTATGAAATTGGCGTTCGTGTGGGTAATGCCGCCACGATGTCGTTGTTCTTTAGGGGCTTTCATCCACAAGGGACCTCGGGTGTCTTTGTCGCCGCGGCGACTGCGGGTCACATGCTCGGGCTCAATGCTTTGCAGATGCAGCACGCGCTGGGCATTGTCGGCTCTCAGGCGGGCGGGCTGATGGCAGCGCAAGAGGGTGCCATGGTCAAGCGCTTTCATTCCGGCCGCGCAGCGCAAAGTGGCGTGTACTCCGCGCAACTCGCTGCAGATGGCTTTACGGGCATTCTGGATGTGCTTGAGGCGAGCTACGGTGGCTATCTTAGTTCGTATTCTGAAACGCCGAATGCTGCGCGGTTGACGGACGACCTGGGAAGCGTCTGGGAAACGGGCAAGATTGGCTATAAACCACATGCAAGTGTCACGAGTATTCATGCGGCGTTAGATGCACTCGTGCACCTGATGAAAACACACAACCTGCAGCCCGATGACATCGCGCATGTCAAAGTGGGTGTGAGCCATATGACCTTTGTGCACTGTGCCTGGGACTATAAGGCACAAGGCGTCACTGCCGCACAGATGAATCTGTATTATGGGTTGGCAGTCGTCGCCTACGACGGCGTGGCATTTGTCCGGCAGTATCGTGAAGATCGTCTGGCTGATCCTAAATTACTGGACTTTATTACGCGGATCGATGCCTATGACGATCCAGAAATCAATGCGATGGGTGCAGCATATCGACATGCAGCACGCGTCTCGGTGACCACACGCAGCGGTGTCACACATAGTCATGAGATCCTCAACAGGCGCGGTAGTCCTGAAAACCCCCTCTCTGCCGAAGATGTCGAATACAAGTTCCGTAACGTGGTTGAGTCCTGCCTGAGTCCCTCGCAGATCAATCATGTCATCGAGCTGGTGGACGCGATGGATCAGAAAAATAATTTATCTGAACTGATTTCAGTGCTTGCTGCCCAGCGGCAAGTGTGAACGATATTTACATTTCATTATTAGTGATTGGAGACGCAGGACATGAAAAAAAATACAGCAACAATTTCGGAAATAATCGCCCCACATTATTGCGGCATGACATATGAAAAATTGCCCAAGGCCACGATTGAGTCAGTCAAACATCTTCTCCTGGATTATCTTGGTGTTGCCGTGAGTGGCAGTCAGACTGAGAGTGGCCGCGTGGCGCGTGAATTCGCCGCCAGTACAGGCGGTCATGCTCAGGCGACACTGATCGGGGATGGCCGACGTGTGCCTGCGATGTCAGCAGCATTTGCGAATGCGATTTCTTCACATAGCGTGGAGCTCGATGATATTGATGTGCTAGCGCTTTTTCACTTTAGCCCGCCGGTGTACTCATCGTCGATCGCCGTGGCACAGCAGGTTAGTGCCAATGGCCGAGAGCTCGTGACGGCACTTGCCGCCGGTTGTGAAATGATGGAGCGGGTCAGCAAAGCTGCGAATTCTTCTCTGCGCAATCGCGGATTCCACACGACACCTACATGCGGCACCTTTGGTGCGACTGTTGCCGCCGGTCGTCTGCTCAAGCTCTCTCCTGAGGTGATGGTGTCAGCCCTGGGTCTCGCAGGTGCGCAGTCGGCAGGCCTGATGGAGATGTATGGCCCGTCGATGCAAAAGCGCTTTAACCCCGGTCCTGCCGCACGCAGCGGCATTACCGCTGCCGCGATTGC
>JAURZO010000030.1 GCA_030653405.1 Zwartia sp.
ACTGGTCGTCGTCGCCCCCTCTACGCTTGAAGCAACTGGAGTGATCTTGGATGGATCGACTTACCAGTGTCAGATTCTCGAGTTGACGGGTTCACCACAAGAGCGGCTTGCGCAATTACGGCAGTCAGATCTGGATACGCCCTTTGACCTGACAGAGGGTCCGCTATTCCGTGCCTATCTAGCCAGACTCGATGAGCAGAACACAGCACTCTTGATTTCCAACCATCATATGGTGCTGGATGGGTGGTCAACACCACTCATGCTCAAGGACCTCACCCGTTTTTATGAGGCACAACACACAGGCACGGCAGTGCAACTGCCCCGTGCCTTCGATTGGAAAGAACATCTGGCCTGGCTCAAGCAACAACCAGAAGAGTCTGCGCTCGCCTATTGGAAGCAACATCTTGCAAACGCAGAGGATGCTGGGCAACTGATGTTGCCCAGCATCGCATCACCAAAACAAGGGATGGGGGACCTCAGACTACATCTTGGCATCCAGAGCACGCATGATTTTGAGCAAACCGCACGCGAGAACGGCTTAACACCCGCCTCCGCCCTGCAAGGTCTTTTTGGTCTGCTTATAGCTAAGATCAGCCGCACTGACGGGCTAGTGATCGGCAGCGTCCGAAGTGGTCGTGGTAATCAACTTCATGGTGTTGATCAGGCAATTGGCCTGTTTATCGAAACCTTGCCGCTTTTCCTGAGATTGACACCTGCTGAAACACTTGTGAACTGGTTGCGTCAGCAACAAGATGAGCAGGCACAGCAAGAGTCGCATGGACATATCGGCCTGTCGCGTATTCAAAAATTGGCCAATTTGAGTCAACAAAGCGGAAAACCACTTTTTGAAGCCCTCTTTATTTTTGAAAATTACAGTTCGGGTAGTCTTGCTAGCGGTGATGCCTCACGTCAGACTGGCAACCTCACTCAAACCGACTCGCAAGGCATTGATGGCACCCACTATCCGATTTCTCTCATCGCCGTACCTGGGAAGCAACTCCTGCTGCGTCTGACCTACGATGAAAGTCGTCTGGATCAGGATCATGCGCAGTGGATCCTCGAACGAATCGCCTCTTTGGTTGAGTATTTTTCAAAACAGCGCGATGTTGTTTTGGCGAACATTCCACTGCTCAGTGAAGCTGAACAACAAGCGTTACTCAACCAATGCACCAGGCAATTGAGCGTTTTAGAGAGTGCATCCTCAATCGCATCTCTCTTCGCTGAACGCATCCCGCAGCTTGCCGCTCAATACGCATCAAAAACAGCACTGGTGTATCAGCAACATGACTCTCAGGAAACCCTGAGCTATGCTGAGCTCTTCAGTCAATCCACGCAACTCGCACGTGTGCTGATCGAACGAGGAATCGGGCCAGGCTCACTCGTGGCGATTCTGCTTAACCGCAGCCCACAGATGATTGTCGCCCTCCTCGCCGTGCAACAAGCAGGCGCGGCCTATTTGCCTCTTGATCCAGAGTACCCAGCCGCACGCCTGCAATACATGCTGATGGATAGCCAAGCACAATGTTTATTAAGCACAACGGCACTATCCGAGTCCATCGGAGAGGAACTGACTTGCCCACTCACACTGCTTCTTGATCAAAGCGCAGTCGCAGACCAACTCGCTCAACAATCCCAAACTCCGATCACTCAACAAGAACGAAAAGTTACCCTGGAGCCAGATCATCTGGCGTATGTCATTTACACCTCGGGGAGCACAGGCAAACCGAAGGGCGTCGGACTCACACATCGTAACTTGGCAGTATTTTTGAAGGCGGCGCAACAAGCCACCCCGCTTTCTGAACATGACAAACTATTGGCGATCACAACGATCGGCTTTGATATTGCGGCCTTAGAGTTGTATCTGCCTTTGCTGAATGGCGCAACGATTATCTTACTCAGTCCTGAAAAAACCAAAGATCCATCCTCGCTGCGTCAAGCAATCAACGCACACGCGGTGACAGTGATGCAAGCGACGCCTTCTCTTTGGGATCTTGTCATCAGTGAAACTGAGGAAAAATGGCCTGCGCTGCGTATGCTGGTTGGAGGCGAAGCGCTCTCATACCGTTTAGCCCAGAGCATGCTCGATTCCGGTCAGAATGTGACCAACATGTATGGTCCGACCGAAGCGACTGTCTGGGCCAGTACGCAAAAAATCTCGCGAGCCCTGTTTAGATCGCCAACGACCCCCGCGCCGATCGGGCAACCGATGCAAGACTACGCGATGTTTATTCTGGATGACAGCCTTTCTTTGGTTCCGGAGGGTGTGGTTGGAGAGCTCTATATCTCGGGTCCGGCATTGGCTCAAGGCTATGTCAATCGCCCTGGACTCAGCGCCGAGCGCTTTATCGCCAATCCCTTCGGACCGAACGGGACGCGCATGTACCGCACAGGAGATTTAGCACGCTGGGGAAGTGACGGAAATATTGAATACATCCGCCGTGCAGATCAGCAAATCAAGATTAGAGGTTTTCGAATCGAACTTGGTGAAATTGAGAATGCTTTGTCCTCAATAACAGGTGTCAGCCAAGCCAGTGTTCAAGTGAGAGATATTTCTGGAGAAAAACGTCTGGTAGCCTATGTAGTGAAAGGCAATACTGCCGCACTGAGCGAAGAATATTTAAATTCCAATCAAGAGCAACTCGAAGCGTTCAATACTGTTTGGGATTCGATTTATCGCGACAGAGTGACAATCCAAGTCGGAAAACCAGATTTTTCAGGGTGGCTCAGTAGCTACGATGGTCAACCCATTGATTCGATCGAAATGCTTGAGTGGCGGGATATGACCGTGCGCAGAATCCGTGAACTCGAACCGCGCCATCTTTTTGAAATAGGCTGTGGTGCAGGTCTGCTCTTGTTTCCAATCGCGCCATCCATTGATCACTATACGGCGATCGATTTTTCAAACGTAACGATTTCAGCTCTACAGCAACAGGCTGCACATTTAGGCTTGAAACACGTGTCGCTGCATCATCAAGCTGCTGACATGTCGTTTCCGGCATTTAAACAACCCGTTGATACGATCGTTATCAATTCGGTTGCTCAATACTTTCCGAATGTCGACTATTTCCTTGATGTACTCGTCCGTTGTCTGCAGCTGCTCAAAAATGGAGGGCAGATCTTTGTCGGTGATGTGTGTATTTTGAATCTTCTCGAGTTGAGAACCACATCGATTGAGTACTTTACGGCAGATCCAACGCGCACAATACAAGCCTTGCATGATCAAGTGCAGCATCGAATCGAAGCAGAAGAAGAGCTGTTACTAGACCCAGCGATCTTTGCAAAACTCAAACATCATCACCCAGAAATTAGTGACGTAGAGTTCACCTTAAAGCGTAGTGCCTTCGCGAACGAAATGTCGCTCTTCCGTTGTGATGTCATTATTCATGTGAACCGCCAGTCACCTCATTTAGAGCTGCCATCAAAAGACCATACCCTTGATGCGAGGGTCACCCCAATAAAATATCAAGAGCTGTCCAACCTTCTTGAGGAGCGACCCGATCGTTTATGGGTCAAAGGTCTTTCTAACGGCATGTTATGTAGTGATTTGAACATTCTGGAGCGACTAAAGGATCGCCAAGACAAGGACAGTATCCTCACTAAAGTCGACATGACCGATATCGCTCAGCGTTCATCACAGTTCGACATACAGCCCGAGAATCTCTATTTGCTCGCAGAAAAACTAGGTTACTGGACAGGATTGATGTTTTCAGCGGAGCGACTTGAACAGTACTTTGATGCTTACTTTGTTAAACAAAGTCTTGCCAAAGGCTATTCTGGCATTCCAAGCAAAATGCTTTTCGGAGACACAAAGTTTGAGCAGCGCGCATGGGCTGATTTGGCTAATCAGCCCACAGTACGAGATATTGATCGTCAATTCATTGCAAAACTTAAGGACACGCTGTCAGACACCTTGCCCGATTATATGGTGCCCTCCAATTTCGTCATGATGAACCGATTGCCGGTGACACCAAACGGCAAACTCGATGCGCGAGCCCTACCAGATCCTGAAATCGTAGGGGGTGAAACTTACAAAGCACCCCAGACAGAGACGCAAGCCGTCTTATGTGAAATATTTGCAATATTGACAGGCGCGGAACGCGTCGGTGTGAGGGATAACTTTTTTGCACTAGGCGGTCATTCTCTTTTAGCGATGCGCTTGGTGTCCAAGGTTCGGGAGGCGTGTCAAGTCGAATTACCAATGCGCACACTATTCGAACACCCTACTCCCGAGCAGCTCGCCAAATTCATTGAAACGGGACACACACGTCCCTACACGCCACTTGTCCCATTGCGCAAATCTGGTTCGCAACCCGTTCTTTTTTGCGTTCATCCAGCCGGTGGTAGCGCGAGCGTGTATGGCAACCTTGCCAATGCGCTTGGCGCGGATCAGCCCGTCTGGGCGCTTCAGGCCAAAGGGCTCGAAGCTGGCGAAACAGCCCATACCTCGATGCGTGAAGTCGTGGCTGAGTATGTTGCGGCCCTTCGCGACATCAATCCTCTGGGACCCTATCGATTACTGGGCACTTCACTCGGCGGCACGATTGCACATGCGATGGCAGCTGAGCTTGAGCGCCAAGGATGTGTCGTCGACAAACTGATTCTGGTTGATACGGCAACCATTTCACGTCATGAGTCAGAGGAGGATCCAGAAGTACGCGCTCAACAGATTCTGACAGCCATCGCTCACGAGGCGGGTATTGAAGATCCTGCAAGAAACCATGAAGACGGGCTTCTTTTGCGGATTAGAGATCATATGGCCTCCGTCAACATGATCCCATCAGAAATGCCTTTGGATTGGTTCAAACGCATGCTTGATCACTCTGTCCGGGCGAACCAGTTGACGGAGAACCACCACGTTCCAGTGGTTGAGTCGCCGATATTACTGATCAAGGCTAGCCTCGAAGAGACACCAGAAGATACGTCTATTTTTGACTGGTCGCCTTACACCACAAAAGCAGCGATAAGGGTAGAAATACCCGCGAGCCATTCCGATATTTTGTGGCGCAATGAAACGCTCCCCGCGCTTGCAGATGCTGTACGCAAGTTTTTGGCAAATTCTTGATAATTGGCCGTCATGTTGAACAAGGGCTGATACGCACTTAATGTATCAGCCCGACACGCTCAAAGCACCGTTTTGCTAGCAATTGAGAGGTGTCACAACGAATTACTCATTAAGCTCTAGGCTCTCGACAACGGATACCTACGTGTATGTCTAGCCAGAAAGATTTAATCGCTCCTGCCGACCCTCTGAACTTGGAAAATTACCAACCTGAACGTCCAGACTGGACGATTGATCAGGGCTGGGAGCGCTATACAGAGCAAGAGCACGCCACATGGAGGATCTTGTATCAGCGAATGACCAAGCTGATGAAAGGTCGCGCTTGTGCACTATTCGAACGCGGCATTCGCGAGCTCCCGATGGACTCTGACCACATTCCAAATTTTATCGAGCTCTCTGAACGACTGAATAAACATTCAGGCTGGACAGTCGTTGCAGTCCCCGGACTCGTGCCGGATCATATTTTCTTTGAACATCTGGCCAATCGTCGTTTCCCGTCCGGCTGCTATATCCGCAGACCCCATGAAATGGACTACCAAGAATACCCAGATGTCTTTCACGACATTTTCGGTCACATTCCGCTCTTGATGTACCCCTTAATGGGTGATTTTATTCAGAGCTGCGGCAAAGCGGCCGTCAAAGCCCATCAACTCAAACAAACCGACTTGCTTGAGAGGATCGCCAGACTTTACTGGTACATCGTAGAGGTGGGTCTGGTTCAAGAAGAGGACGGTATACGCAGTTTCGGTGCAGCGATTGCTTCGTCTGAAAAGGAAATTCTCTTTGCTCTCGAAGATGAATCACCCAATCTTGTCATGTTCGACCACAAACGCGTCATGCGCTCAGAATTCTGGATTTACGACCTCCAACAGACGTATTTTGTTTTGAAAGACATGAACGAACTGATCCGGATCGCGCAGCTCAATCTCGAGGCAATCGCAACAGAGCTTGCAGACACGCCAGACATTGAGCTTGGCGAGCTTATCGACGAAGACCAGGTGCTACAGCGTGGAAACTTAAATTACCACGAGCAAAAGCAACTACAGGCGACTGCTGCATGAGCAGTCTTCACTTCCTGCACAGCCACGACGACACCGAGAGAACATGATACTGACAGCTCAAGAAATCGCCACCTATGAGCGCGATGGATATTTCGTTCAACACGAAGCGCTCAGTAAAGAAGCCGTCGAGAACCTTCTCTCTGCTACGCTCGCGTTTCAGAACGAATCCCGTCCTGGCCACATACTAGAAAAGGACGGCAAAACGCATCGCGCCTTTCATGGCTGCCACCTTTATGATGAAACATATCGCGAGTTGGTTCGTGCGCCGCAGTTTTTAAAACCCGCCGAGCAGCTTTTGCGAGACAAGGTGTACATCCATCAACTCAAAGTAAACGTCAAACAGGCATTCTCAGGAGAAATGTGGCCCTGGCATCAAGACTACATTTACTGGCGCAACGAAGACAACATTCCAACCGCCAATATCGTCAGCGTCATGATTTTCCTGGATGATATCGACGAGTTCAACGGTCCGCTATTTTTTATTCCAGGCTCGCATGTCATCGGATGTGTGGATGCACCAAAAGCCGCGGATGCGCCCGAAGGGTGGGAAGGCAATGTCAGTGCCTCACTCACCTATCAGATCGATGCTCCCCTCGTCACAAACTTGGTTGAAGCGGGAGGCATGTTTTCCGCAATAGGGCGAAAAGGCACTGCGGTCTGGTTCCATGGCAACCTCGTGCACGCCTCACCACCAAATATTTCACCGCACAACCGTCGCATCGCGATTTTGACTTATAACGCTGTGACCAACACACCTATTACACAGCCTAAAAATCTGCGTCCAGAATTCCTCAACGGTCGAGACTATCGTCCTCTTGTTGCGCTGAACACCGAACAACTCGCCATACCCGCTTAAGGCACATGATTCATCCAATGCAAAATCTTGATCGTGCACGCCATGAATCAATCGAACGCGTTTCAGTCCATTACCTGACACCAGATCTTTTTTTCAATGAGTTTCAACGACACAATAAGCCCGTCATTTTGACTGAGGCCTTTAATGACTCAGTGCCCGTTGACGTCGATAAACTGATGTCGCTTGTCGGTAACATGGAAGTACCCGTACGCGCCTATGGCCCGGAGCGTTTTACGACCCCCAAAGCAGAATGGAAAAGCTATTGCGATATCCGCAAGATGACAGTCAGTGAATACTGCGGCCTACTTAGAGATGGCACTGCCAAGCGCGATAGTCTCTATATGGCGATGATTGATATGGGCAAAACGTCATTTCGTAGTGTCGTCGGTCCGGGCATTGATCTGATCGCTGAAAAAACAGGACTGCGCCGGCAATTACCTAATGATGTGAACGTGTGGGTCGGTCCTGGCGGACACGTCGAACCTTTGCATTATGATGGGCAAGACGGAACGCTCTCTCAGTTTCGTGGCACTAAACGTGTGTCTTTGTTTCCTCCTAGTATTCAGGAGGGACTTTACCCTTTCGAAATGTCCCACGGCGGCCTGACACCGAATTTCAGTCAAGTCTATATCGATCAGCCTGATTTTGAAAAATTTCCACGCTTGCGCGCCGCATTGGCAGAACGCCAAAGGGTCGATCTTGCAGAGGGCGAGACACTCTACATGCCTGTTGGTTGGTGGCACGAAATCGAAGCGCTGGGCAATGACTATATTTGTTCGGTCAATCGCTTCTGGAAGGTCGATCCTATCTGGCGTTACAACCAGGCGCCTCAAGCTGCCTACCTGTATGCGATGTCTCACTTGTTCCGGTTCAAACACCGGATCAAGCGAGTCTTTGGCAAATAAATTGACCTAAAAGCGCAAACTCAAGCTGGCAGTGTCACGTCCGCACTGCCAAACAATCTCTCTGCATGCAGGCCCAAACCGCGACAAGCTTCAACGAGCTGTCTCGCATTCACTGCGGGCATCGTGTCCTCAGAAGGATCGATACTCGTGACGTATTGCAACCAAGGCTCGGCGCCCATCGCGTAGACATAAACCTGCTTGCTCCCGAGACTCGTGACAACCTTAATCCCACGCGCTGCATCCGAGCCATTCAAGCGTCTTGTCTGATCTTTTTTACGATCGATGGGAACCGGTAGCAACGGCCCATAGGTCCAGCTGAACGGCGCGCCTTGACACTCTTGACCGATGAACAGCGTCTCGATGGGGCCAAAAATTTCCTTGAGATGCTCATAGATCAATGGTTCGAGATTATTGCTGTCCGCGGCAAACAATAGACTTTGTGTGCCAGCTTTAACTAACCATGCGGCTTTGCTACGAATATCCAGATCACCGTGTTCACCCAAAAACGGTAGCGCCGTAATGAGCATCTCCCCACTTTCAACATGACCAAGCGGGTCAAGCTCAATGACCTTTTTAAAACCAATTGACTGCAACATCAGCTTAAGTGAAGGATCCGCCAGTCCACCCCCAGCACTTGGCACGACGATCGTGTCAATTTTGTAACGCAGCGCCAGCAGAGTCTCCAGCAACACATGGTCAGCATGATTATGTGTCAGCACAACATAATCGATACGGTCAGGTAAATCTGCGAGCACAAAACGTTTGATGCCGCCATTCGTGTCATAGGCCACGATCGGATCAACGAGTACGTTCGTCCCGTCATTCGCCTCGACGAGTACGCAGGCATGGCCAAAATAACGCCAGCGTGTGCCACCTTTATGTTGACGATCAATAATCGGGGGAAGCACCTCAGTGAGAAAATCCCGAAACTTAGCATCGGATACGCCTGCCTGAGCAAGGCGCTCAAGCACCGCATCTAAAGGTTGTGGCGTAATACGCAAGGCCGCCAGATAGTCATAAATCGCATCACTAAAGGGTCGCTCCAACTCGACCGCATCGGGTCTCGCCAAGCGGGGCGTACTAAACGCAAACGCACGATCATCACCATTCGCCTGGTAAATCAACGCAGATTGTGACGCGGGGTTATAGGCTGGACTTTTGTAAAGTAGCGGCTCAATGACGCGCAAATCAGGATGACTGCCGAGGGTGTAATACAACTCGACGTAGCCGCGTACGGGGGTAGGCAAGGTTTCGTAAAACTTTTCAATACTGAACCCGTCCGCTTGCTTCAAAATCGCACGATAGGCTTCGCGAAGAGCCTCTCCAAAGGCAATTTGTTGTGCCTGACGCTCTTTTGTCTTGGCAATCAGTGCACGCACTTCATCGACTGCTGTCACAGGCAAATCAACGAAAGGACCTCCGCGCAAACTTGGATTTTGACAAGCCGCCGCATGAATGTCTGGCGCGCTGACAAAGGATTCGAGTAAGGTCAAATGACGATACGGAACATTCAGTGCCGCTGTCGCAGGTGAAATGAGATGCGACCAGGCATACCAACGCTCCACCAAAGGTTCGATCACTACATCGGACTTTAAAGTCACTAATCCAGACATGTTCTTTCCATGAAAATCAGGGTTCGATATCAACAGCAATACAGAGTTGATAGCCCACACCCCATACTGATTTAAGTGCCACATCCGTACCAGGCTCAGAGATCTCACCGAGCTTGCGTCGCAGGCGGCTGACTAAACTTTCCAACGCTCTTTTACCCATTTCCTCTACGCCAGTGCGCTGACTCAAAATTTCGGCGATCACTTCGTTTTCAAGGGTGTGGTTTGGCGCCTGAATCAGGCCCACCAACAGCACTTTTTCACTATTCGTTAAGACGGCCCTTTGGCCCAAACCAGGACCTGCGATTGAACGATCAGTCAGACTCAGCTTCCATCGTGGACTCGATAAGCTCGGACTCATCCGACGCACTAAGCTCTGCAAACCGGCTGCGAGTTCTTCGGGTGCAACGGGCTTATAGAGATAAATATCTGCACCTGACTCGTAACCTTTGACGCGATCTGCCGTCGATCCCCGCGCCGTCATCATGACGATCCCCACCTTGGGAATGCTCGTGCGAATCCTTTTGGCGATACTCAAGCCATCCTCACCTGGCAACGTCAGGTCCAAGATAAAAATATCGATAGGCTCCGTGATGAGCAGCTCATCAAGGGAGCGCCCATTGCTGACAGCAAACACTTGGTACTCGGCTTGTTTGAGATGATAAAAAATCTCTTTACGCAGCAAGGCATCGTCTTCAACTAGAGCGATTCGTATATTGTGATTTGCCTGCTTCATGCATTGCCCGGTCGAGAAATATATCTACGTCCGGATTCTAATTGCTGTGGTCCGCGTCCCCAAGAAAACCTCTCGCAGAAGCTCTCAATCCATCCATTCAGAACTTGATGACAAATGCACCCGCTACGATGACTGCCACGATCATTCCCAACAGCCCTGCACCGACATACAGACCGTAACGCGTGCCTCCCGAGAAAAAAGCCAAACCAATTTTTGCAAAGGCGCTAGAAATCAACACGCCAAGAAGACCAAGTTGTGCGGTTCTTGAATCAAGCCCTCCAGTGACTTCTAACTGGGTGATGCTAGCCGCCGCCGCCTGAAGCTCCACCAAAGCAACCAGAGAGGTCGTGACCAAAACCCACTGCTCACCCAATAATTCACGCAGCCACGCAGACAACACCATGACCAGTCCAATAATGATGGCAATTGATAACGCATGCGTCATATTAAATGCACGTGAAACAGTTGGATCAGGCGCCAAAGATTGGCTTCCATCCATTTGTATGCATATGAACCCCGCAACGCCAAGCACTAGCGCTGCTACGAACAGAGGTAATGCCAAGGACCGCAGTAATACTGGAGAAATCGTGCCAATCACGGCCGCGAGTAGAAAAAGAGAAGCCAAATTAGCCAACAGTGCCGCTGCGCTCGAGGTCGGCACCAAGGAAGAAGCTTCTTTTGCTCGCTTGCCAAAGCTTGCAACAGCGAGCGTAGACGATACGAATCCAGAAAAGAATCCAGCAATTGGAAACCCGAGCCGAGCCCCCACTGCACGCTGTGCGATGTAACCCAACATGCCGACTGTCATGACAAGAACGACAATGCGCCACACCATATTCAGATCCAACACACCCCAAGGATCGATAGGCTTTTGAGGCAATAAAGGCAACACGACTAACGCTGCTGCAGCGAGCATCAGCGCGTCTTGCATCTCGCGCTCACTGATTAATTGACGCGTCAGCTTCTGCAAAGGCTTTTTGGCGTACAACAATATCGCGATGACGACGCCAAGACTTGCCGCCAGCGCCTGCCGTTCATACGCCAACCCTCCCAGTATGAATGTCAGAACGATTGCAACCTCGCCCGTCATGCCTGGATCTGCATCAGCTGTTTTAAGGTAGCCTGCGACCGCAAGAGCACCGATAATCAATAAGGTGATCACGAAGGGCGTCGTGCCAAGCCCCCAACTGACCACACCCATGACCGCAATCAGAGCATGTGTACGCGTGCCGGCCTTGGCCACACCACGGCCGTGAGAGCGTTCCCGAACAATACCAATCAGTAAGCCAACCCCTAAGGCGGCAAGCAAACCTCTCAGTACTTCGTTAGCCTCCACGAGTTGACTCCTACAGAAGGCACTTCACTTTCCTTCGCAAGCGTAGTTCTTAAGGTTTTGTTCAACGCTGCGTGGATTGATTGGTTTCCAATCGCTGTAGACCTTTTCGGTCTTGACGATTTGACCGCCGGCCATCCGCTCGTCGTGGAAATCAATCGTATAGGTCCGCACACGATTATCGCGGCAGTTGTATTGCGCCTTGATCACCACAGAATGAAAAACCATTCCCTGTTGATCGCGCATTTTTTGTTTGTAGTCCAACATCTCTGCCACGTTGACAAAGATATCTGTGCGGACGATTTCACCACGTTCTGTGTACGTGACGAGCGTTGCATCTTCGTGCAAGCTGAGCCATTGCGCCTGCGCAGTGCAGGAAAAGAAGATCGTGGCAAGCAAGCAAGCAAACTTGGTAGACATCTTCATACAGAACCCGCCCAAAGTGGTTTAGTTTAAATACAACTGTAACACTCTGATTTATAGTTCTTTATACAGCAACGTTGGCATTAACCATAGCCGCGGGCGGGCTTTAACGGCAGAGTCGAAAGGATCCCCAGAAGGAGGCATTCACCTTCATCGGCGGCTTGTTAATATCCTCATGAGGGGCAAGCGCAAGCATCACTGCTTCGAGGCGACGCAAGATTAAATTCATGCCATCACTCCATGTTTTAAAAAAAGGAACGGGCAATTCTAACTGTCATCTAAGCAAAGGTGAACACATCGTTACGGTTTGATTCACAACAACGGCTACAAGCTGACCAACATATGGAAAATATTTGATTTAACTAAGTAATCATTTGATATAACTAAGTTATTTCACATGATTAACATCGATAATATGAATCACACAAGGAGACTATAGACATGACAGCGAACAACCAAGATCACCAACGCTTCAAGCGCATCACGACTGATCAAATGAACGCGGATCAAAAGCAATATTTTGATGCACTCATGGCAGGTCCGATTTCAGGGACCGGAAGTGCGGGAGTTGTTCAAGGTGCAACGAGTTTGGGTGCGCCGTTTAATGTCATGCTCCGCAGTCCCGTCCTGGCGGAGCGCCTGCGCAAGGTCGGTGAATATCTGCGTTTTGAAAGCACAATTCCAAAGCGGCTCAATGAGTTTGCCATTCTGGTGACAGCGCGGACCTGGACCGCACAATATGAATGGTACGCACACCATCGACTCGCCATTAAAGCAGGACTCAATCCAGAAGTTGCCGCAGAGCTTGCGCAAGGAAAACGTCCAGCCAACATGCAACCCGATGAAGCGGCGGTCTACGACTTCTGTCATGAGTTGCACACCACGCACGGTGTCAGTGATGCGCATTACCAGGCAGTACTCGATTTGTTCGGCGAACAAGGCGTTGTCGACCTGATGGTCGTCAGTGGCTATTACGTGCTGATCTCGATGGTGCTCAATGTCAATCGCTCTCCACTGCCCGAAGGTGCCGTTCCCATTCCAAAACTTTAAACTTGGTCGACCCTCAGTCAAACCTCAGGCAAACCTGAATTGAGCTGCAAGCAATTTTGAGTTAAGGTCTTTGTACAGGCTTGACGGGCAGTCGAATGATATTTTGTTCGCCGCAACATGACAGGCTCAATAATAAATTTCGGAGATGGCAATGAAGCTTTTTAAATCTATTGCAATAAGCTTTGCAATGCTGTGCGCGGCTACCGGTGCGGCACACGCCCAGAACTACTCGATCGCGACTGGCGGCACGGGTGGCGTGTATTACCCAATGGGTGGCGGGCTCGCTGCCGTGTTGTCCAAGAAAGTCCCCGGCATGTCTGCCACAGCAGAAGTGACTGGCGGCTCGGTCGATAACCTCAAGCTGATTGGATCGGGTAAACCCTACATGGCGTTCACGATGGCCGATGCAGCCAAAGACGCCATGGATGGCAAAGACAAGTTCTCTGGCCGGAAAGTTGACGTTCAAACACTTCTCGTTCTGTATCCCAACCGCATGCACGTCGTCACCACCGAGGCGAGCGGTATCAAGACGATGAAAGACCTCAAGGGCAAGCGCGTCAGTACTGGCAGCCCAGGTAGTGCCACAGAAGTGATGGCCTTCCGTCTGCTCGAAGCTGCTGGACTGGATAAAGACAAAGACGTACGTCGCGAGCGCCTTGGTGTGGCCGAGTCCGTCAACGCAGTCAAAGACCGCAAGATTGATGCGTTCTTCTGGGTTGGGGGCTTGCCCACAGCGGCCGTCACTGATCTGGCCAATACCCCCGGCACCAAGATCGTCATGATCGACCATGCCGACGCGGTAGATGCCATGAACAAGAAATACGGTAACCTGTATTTCAAGGACACGATTCCTCAAGCAACCTATTCAGGTATGGCTGGTAACAACAAGAATGCTTCAGTCTCGAACATTCTGGTAGTGAATGGTCAGATGCCCGAAGAAGAAGCCTACAAAATCACCAAGGCAGTATTTGATAACAAAGATGAACTCGTGCGCACCCATCGCGAGTACGACAGTGTGAAATTGGAAAATCAGAAAGCAGCTGCTACACCACTGCCTTTTCACCCTGGTGCTTTAAAGTACTTTAAGGAAAAAGGTCAGAGCGTGAACTAACACATCACGATTCGACACTTGCAGCAGCTCGTTCAGCAAGTGCGTCACCATGCGCACTTGCTGTAATTTTTTGAATCAAACAAATACAACTATAAATAGAGACTGGGTAAAGCTATGACAGAGTCGTCCATTGATCGCGCCACTCAACAAAAACTCGACGAACTCATTCGTCAGGAAGAAGGCGACGCAAATGACTACCGTGGTTGGCTCGCGATATTCCTCACTGCTTGCGCAGTTGGCATGTCGATCTTTCACTTGTACGCCGCCTATGAAATCGTCCCCACGCAAGTCCTGCGGACCATCCACTTGGCGATCGTTCTATTTTTAGTTTTCCTGACCTTTCCACTGACGGCGCGATTTAAGAACAGACTGATGTGGTGGGACATCCTCATCGCGTGTTTTTCGATCTTCGTTGCGTTTTATATTCTGAATGGTGGCGACGACTTCACCGACCGTAACACGGAGCCCCTGCCCCTCGATATCGCGATCGGCATCGGCCTGATTGTGATGATCCTTGAGGGCTTACGTCGCACCAACGGCATGATCCTCGTAACCGTGACGATTCTGTTCATCCTCTATGCCTTGCTCGGCAACTACCTGCCTGCCCCATGGACACACAAAGGTTATGACATTGGTCGCTTCGTTGGCTTCATGTATATGACTCTGGAAGGCATTTACGGCACAGCGCTTGATGTCTCCGCCACGCTCATCATTTTGTTTACGATCTTCGGCGCATTCTTGCAATTCACGGGTGCCGGCAAGTTCTTCATCGACTTTTCCTTTGCTGCGATGGGTGGCAAATCCTCTGGCGTCGGTCGGACCATCGTGCTGTCCTCTTTTCTGCTCGGTGGCCCTTCTGGCTCAGGCGTAGCGACCACTGTGACCGTAGGCTCAGTCGCAGCACCCATGCTCGACAAAGTCGGTTACGACAAGAATGCCGCGGGCGGTCTGCTTGCCGCAGGTGGCCTGGGTGCGATCATCTCGCCACCAGTACTGGGTGCAGCCGCCTTTTTGATTGCCGACTTTTTGAAAATTTCATACCTAGACGTCCTATTAATGGCATGTATTCCGACGGTCCTTTTCTACCTTGGCTTGTTCATCATGGTGGAGATCGACGTTCGTAAATACGGCATGAAAGCAATGTCTTTCGAAGCCGCCGAGAGCGCTTGGTCACTCACCAAGAAATACTGGTTTCACTTCTTTTCGCTGATCTCAATTGTTGTATTCATGATGATCGGCTTTTCCCCCATCATGTCAGTCTTTTGGGCAACGATTGTCTCTGCCGCAACGAGTATGTTGCGGCGCGACACTGCAATCATTTCCTATGATTGGCTGCGTGGGCGTGAACCATTTATCAAAGGCTTCTATCAATCAAACCTGATCAAAGCGCTCGCCAATGGTTCGACTGGGGTCTTGTCGATTGCTGTAACTTGCGCAGGCGCGGGGTTGATCGTTGGGACCGTGACGCTCACCGGACTCGGCTTGAAATTTAGTTCGATCGTGATTGAGTACGCAGGGGGGTCTTTATTGTTGACAGCGATCTTCACAGGCCTGGTTGTTTGGATCGTTGGACTTGCTGTGCCTGTCACGGCCTCCTACATCATTTGTGCAGTGATCGCCGCACCCGCCTTGATCAATCTGGGAGTCCCAGATTTTGCTGCGCACATGTTCATCTTTTATTACGCCGTATTGTCGGAGGTCTCTCCCCCGACGGCGCTATCGCCCTTTGCCGCGGCAGCGATTTGTAAAGGCGACCCGTACAAAACCACACTGCAAACATGGAAATATGTTGCCCCTGCGATCTTGGTGCCCTTCATGTTTGTGCTCGGTGACGAAGGTACAAGTCTGTTGCTGATGGGCTCTACCAAGGCACTGGCAAACGCCGACTGGCTCCAAATCGCTTGGATCACCTTTACTGCTGCCATTGGTATTGTGTGTCTGGCTGGTGGCTTACAAGGATGGTTTCTTGAAAAAACCCATATGCTTGAACGCACCATTATGGTGATCGCAGGCGTTGCGCTCACCTATCCAGACAACTGGGCAGATCTGATAGGTTTTAGCGGTTTCATCGTAGTTCTGATCAGTCAGGTGCTGCGACGCAAGCGAAATATGAGGGACATCCCGGTTTAGTCTCTAGAACGGCTAAACTGTGCAAAATCTGAGAGGGAGTGTTTTTCTCCCTCTCGATCGCCCCACAGAAACACTCCCATTGCAGCCTTTTGAATAATCACACCCCCACCACCAGTACCGAACTCCAGGCCCTGAGCACTGCCGAGCAAGACGAGGCACCTGACTCACTGGAACAAGCACAGTTTGACACCCTGCTCGAGCAAGGCAAGACTCTCTCAACCAAGCTCGAGACGCTCAAAACCGTCATTGATCAACATCGCCGTCTCTACGCAAGTACGGTGCCTGTCTTGCAAAAGAAGCAAGATAGCCTGCGCCGTGCGATGGTGTTGTGGCTGGATCAGCGTCTCAAGGGCGAAGGTCTGACTGCACGACAAGAGCGACTGATTCGCCGTCTGATCTGTAGCATTGCCATGGAGTTTGCGCTCCGAGGCGATCGCGTCATGCGTGCCCTGCACGATGTCCATAGCGAAGAATCGCTCGCGGATATCGAGCGTGCACAAGCGGCTGAAGCCGAGGCCTATCTCAAAGAGGCTATGGGCGCAGAGTTTGGAGAAGACCAGGTTTTTGAAAATCTGGACGATGTCTTGCATGCCAAGTTTGACTTTATGCGCAAAGAAGCCGAGGCACGCGCCCGCAATCGAGCCGCGCGGCGCGCGAAAAAGAGCAAACTCTCGGCTGCAGACCAACAAGCCGCCGATGATGTAGAAAGCGCGCTGCGTAGCCTCTATCGTAAGCTCGCCAGCGCGCTTCATCCAGACCGCGAGAGCAATGACGAGGTCCGCACATACAAAACACAACTCATGAGCGAAGCCAATACTGCGTATGAGCGACGCGACTTGCTGGCCTTGCTGGAGTTGCAAACCAAAGCGCAACTCCCAGAAGCGACCCTGACCTCGGCACTCGCTCGTAAAAAGCTTGTCGCGCTCACCGATCTGATGCGTGAACGCCTCACTGCTCTTCACCGGGAGATCCGCGATATGGAGCTCCAGGCTACAGCAGAATTTTTACTACCCGCTTCGATGACTATCCATGAAGCTTCCCTTAAGCATCACCTCAACAGCAGAAAACGCGACATGCTGCTCGAACTCAGACGCTTGAATGAAGAGCTCACTAGCGTTAAAACAGACACTGGCCTGAAACGATGGCTCAAAGAACAAACAACAGACTAAAAACACACTTAAGGAGTCGAGACCATGTCCTTGCAGTTTTATTATTCTCCCCAAAGCTGTTCCCTGGCCACGCACATTGTGCTGGAGCACATCGGTGCGGACTACGAGGCTCATCGACTCAATCTGCGTGAAAATGACCAAAACGCTCCCGAATACCTTGCCATCAACCCCAAAGGTCGGGTACCTGCTCTTGTCACCGATCGCGGAATCCTGACTGAGACACCTGCTCTGCTCCTGTATCTCGCACAGACTTACCCCGATACCAAGTTAGCGCCGCTCGATGATCCCTTTGCTTTGGCGCAGCTGCAGTCAATCAACAGTTGGTTTTGCTCAACCGTGCATGTGCATCATGCGCACGGTGCACGAGGTCGTCGCTGGTCTGACGATCTTGAGGCTCAAAATACGATGAAGGCAAAAGTCGCTCAAAACATGACTGACTGCGCAGAGCTCATCGAACGCGAAATATTGCGCGGACCTTGGGTAATGGGCGAACAATTCACCGCCGCCGATCCTTATTTGTTTACGATGACAGGCTGGATGAAAGGCGATGGCGTGGATATGACACGCTTTCCGAAACTCACTGAGCATTACAAACGCATGTTAGAAATTCCGGCTGTGAAAAAGATTGCCCCGCTTCACGGAATTTAAACCGGCATTATTTGATTAATCTGCGAAAACGCGCTCACCAACCAAACAATTCATTTTTAAACAGGTGGAAAAGATGGTCTCGATCAGTACACGTTGGTTATCGTTACTACTCATCTTAGGAGCCGTCTTTTTCACAAACGCTCGTGCTGAACTCACCATCGTGATGGTCAGACACGCTGAAAAACCAGCCGCTGATCTTGGCCAACTAGAGTGCAAGGGGCTAAACAGAGCACTAAAATTAGGTCCATTGCTGACCTCGCGCTTTGGCAAGGCGGACATCGTGCTCGCACCAAACCCTGCAGTCAAGATGACCAAGGGTACGTTGGCTTGGAATTATGTTCGGCCACTTGCCACGATCGAGCCGTATGCGATCAGAAACGGCTTGCCAGTCAATACCGAGTTTGGCTGGAACGATCCGACATCGATGGTCAATCTATTTTTAAGTCGCCAACAAGGACTAGCAATCGCTGCCTGGGAGCATCACATCATTGTAGAAATTGCGAATCAGCTCGTACAACGACTGGGCAGCAATCAAAAAATACCCGAGTGGCATGGCGATGATTTTGACACCATCTTTATCTTCAAAATCGACACATCAACACCCGCGAAGCCGACGCTGATTTCCTTTCAAACACAGCAACAAGGCTTAAACGGTCAGCCAACGAGCTGCCCACAATAATCGAGCAGCTCGTGAGTCAAACTTTAGTCCAACCTCAGTTTTTGACTGCGACACCAATACTTGCAAAATATTTTTTGTACCATTCAGTTTCGGCTTTCAGCTGCACAGCCAGTGCCTTGCTGTCCTTAAAATCAAACGGTAAATAATTCCGTTTGAGCATCGCCTTAAATTCTTCCGACTTTACGACCTGTGTAAACGTATCCTCAAGTTTCTTGAAAACTGCTGGAGGCAACCCCTTAGGAACTGCCACGAAGATGCCAACATCTGGCGGATACTCCCAGTCGCAACCAATGTCTTTCAACCTCGGGACATTTGGAAAGTTTTGATCTTTCTCGCGTTGAAAAATAACAAGCTCACGAAACACACCATCTGCCACAAGCGGCAAGTGTGAGCCAGAGCCGGCAGTGAAATCAACATGATTACCCATCAACATCGTGTTGGCCTTTGATCCACCTTGGGTCGG
Organism: Zwartia sp.; assembly: GCA_030653405.1. Classification (GTDB taxonomy): domain Bacteria; phylum Pseudomonadota; class Gammaproteobacteria; order Burkholderiales; family Burkholderiaceae_B; genus Zwartia. The sequence continues at coordinate 19,234 of JAURZO010000030.1, forward strand.
GATCATTTTGAACTCAAGGCCCTTGCATTTCATGAGTGCCGCGACACCCATCTGCTGAGAACCGACCGGGATACCACCCGCACCCGCCACGGCATACGTCATGCCAGACGTGACTTTGGCATGTGCGATGAACTGGTCAATTGTTTTCCAAGGCGAGTTGCTATTCACAACGATTGAACCATTGTGAAAATAGCTGTACTGCAACATACCGACCACATTGCTCGGATCGTAAGCGACCTTCATGATCATGGGACGACTGGTAATGGCAGCCGTTGAGCCAACAAGGACGGTGTAGCCATCAGGCTTTTTAGAAGCCAGCAGACCGGTAGACACCGTTCCACCTCCTCCACCTTTATTCTCCACCGTGATCGCGACACCGAGAATCTTTTCCGCACCTGCTGCCAGCGCACGCGCTGAAATATCGGTCGTTGCTCCCGCCGCGTACGAAACAATCATAGTGATTGGCTTATCGGGAAAGGTCTGAGCATGAGCAAGACCCAGCGTTGCAGAAAATAATAACAAAGCGCTACTACGACCCAAGGTTTGCATGCTGATCATCAAAGTCTCCTGTTTATTTTTATAGGAAAGTCAACTAGCTTCCTTTACTGTAGTCCAAGCTTTTCAGTGTGACAAGCACAAGTCATGCGTATGCATTAGCATTAGAAAAAAAACTAACTTCACGATCGGAGACACCATGACTATATTTAGCTTAAGCCAAGGCGAATCCCGACAAAGTCACTTTTGGATCTGCTGAACAAGGAACCGGCGTGCACCTTGCAGCTGAACAGTTTAGAGCACATGCAGGCGTGCCCATGCTTCACGTACCCTTCAAAGGTACGGGCGAAGTCGTCACTCAACTGGTGGGCGGTCAAGTTACCGCGATTTTCTCAACACAAACCGGCGCGAAATCGATGATCGACGCAAGTCGTCTGCGCGCACTCGCCATCACGAGTCAGCAACGCAGCGATCTTCTGTCTAACGTTCCAACCTTTGACGAATGGATTTCAAAAGAAATTGGCAAGTTGGAAAAATCATCAAAGACGCACGACATCCAATCGGTCCAGAGATCGGCCTGATGCTTGACGTCAATTGTCACTGGACTGTCGACGAAGCACTCAAGGTTGCCGAGCAAGTTCGGCCCTATGATCTCTTGTGGTTCGAAGAGCCCATATGGCCTCTTGAAGACTTTGAGAGTTTGGCTCAAGTGCGCAAACATAGCGTTACGATCGCACCACACTGTCCATATTTTGGTCCTGGACTTCTTGCGAGTATGCACATCACCGCGACGCTCGCCGAGCCAACAATGATTGAATATTCCTTTGCTGACTTAGGTGCCAACCCAACAGCCTCAATATCGCGCCATCCATTGACCGCACATCATGCATCAGAGGGCGCGAACATGAGACGCGCTCTATTCAATCTTTTCCCTGTACACGTTGCGCGCGTTCGCGACGTGTAGACGACATCACTCAATCCGATTTGATTGTGATTTAGGCGAATTTTTCTCTCAACATTTGACACAGAACTGTCATCTGAGTCAACCATACTTCGTCCGTCATCCACTTCATTTAAACGTGTGCGCTTTACCCAAGCGTCCACCAACAGAAAAAAATGAAAACAGAGAATTCAACATCGAGTACGCGTGCTTCCGTCTCGCCCACCTCCATTCAAATCAAAGCGCTTGAAGTCACTTACCCGAATGGCTATAAGGCATTGCACAGCACAAGCTTAAACATCACGCAAGGTTCCTTCGTTGTATTGCTTGGGACCTCAGGCGCAGGCAAGTCGACCTTGTTACGCTCCCTTAATGGGCTCGTTCAGCCTTCTAAAGGCTCCGTTCTCATAGAAGGTCTTGGTGATCTCGCCAACGCCATCACACTCAAGCGTCATCGCCGTCAAACAGGCATGGTGTTTCAACAACATCATCTGATTGGTCGCCTCAGCGTGCTGAACAATGTATTGCTCGGTCGCTTGGGATACCACGCGGGATGGCGTATGTTTACCTCATGGACACGCGCAGAAAAAGAGCAAGCACTGGCCGTGATCGAGCGCGTTGGTTTACTGGATCGCGCACTCACCCGTGCCGATCAACTGTCGGGTGGTCAACAACAACGGGTCGGTATGGCGCGCGCCTTAATCCAACAACCAAAGATCCTGCTTGCAGACGAACCTGTCGCAAGCCTGGACCCCAACACCTCCGTGCGTTTGCTGCAATCAATGCATGACATTTGCAAGTCTGATGGACTGACCGCCGTCGTGAGTTTGCACCAGGTCGATCTCGCCAGACAGTTTGCCGATCGCATCATTGGTCTTAAAGGCGGTGCCGTTGTCTTTGATGGCATGCCCGAGATGTTGACACCCGAACGTGCTGAAGCACTCTACCAACACATAAACACTTCCCACTCAACGCCTGAATATTCCTCGAGTGTGAAGCCCTCTTTCCAAGAACTATCTTTATCCGGAGTTTAATGATGAGCCGTCGTACCTTTTTATCCGCTGGTGTTGTGCTGATGTGCATGATGGCCAATCAGTCCTATGCCCAGGGTCGCGATCCCTCAACGTTGCGCGTTGCCCTATTGCCTGATGAAAACGCCGCCACCCTGATCCAAAACGCACAGCCACTCAAAGCCTATCTTGAAAATACGCTCAACAAAAAAATTGAAATTATTGTGACAACGGACTACTCGTCCATGATCGAAGCGATGCGCTTCGGTCGCATCGAAGTCGCCTACTTTGGTCCATTTTCATATGTGCTTGCCAAGTCACGCGCACCTGCAATTGAGCCTTTTGCCGTCGGTGTCGAACGTGGTGCCCCCACGTACAACTCAGTGTTGATTGCGAATGCATCAGGAGACGTCAAGGCACTTGCAAACATTAAAGGCAAACCTTTTGCTTTTGGTGACCAAGCCTCGACGTCCAGTCATCTCGCGCCTCGAGCCTATTTACTCAAAACCGCACAACTCGATGGTGAAAAAGATTACAAGCCCGTTTTCTTGGGGACACATGACGCCGTCGCACGTGCTGTTCAAGCTGGACAAGTCCCCGCTGGTGCACTCTCCAAACCAATTCTGGACTCTTTAATCGCCAAAAAAATCATCGACCCCACAAAAATTGTACAAATTGGTCTGTCTGAGCCCATCCCCAACTATCCAATCGTGATGCAGGGCAACCTGACACCCGCACTCAAGGAATCCGTGCGTGGGGCGTTCTTAAATATGAAAGACAAGGAAGTGCTCAAGTCCTTCCGTGTAGAAGCTTTTGTCGCCACGGATGACAAAGCCTACGATGTGTTGCGCGATACCGCTACAGTCCTGAAGCTCGACATCGGCAAGATGAAGTAATGCAGACCATCGCAACCACACCCACACCACACTACTCGGTGATTCTGAGCCAAGCACAAAGCTCGGCTCAGCGTCAGAAACGCATAGTGCTCGGCATTATCGCGCTCTGTCTCGTTGCCTTATGGATCACAGGTTTCTTTGATCCCACGCGTTTTATCGAGGGTGGTCCTGCGATCGCGCAGCTTGCCTCTGAAATGGTACCGCCTGATTTCACACGCTGGCGACACTGGCTCAAGCCGCTGCTCGATACGCTGGCCATGTCGATTGCCGGTACCGCTTTGGCGGTCTGCCTCTCATTGCCATTGGCTTTGCTAGCAGCACCCAACACCACGCCCTTTCCATTGTTAGCTCGTCTGGTCCGTATCGTTCTTGCTGCAATGCGTTCAGTTCCGGAGATTATTCTTGGGATTCTCTTCGTTGCCGCAGTGGGTTTTGGCGCACTGCCCGGTGTGCTGGCGCTCGCACTTCACTCAGTCGGGATGGTTGGAAAGTTTTACGCAGAAGCCATTGAGCACGTTGATCCAAAGCCACTTGAAGCCGCACGTGCTGCCGGCGGTAATGGCTTTCAAGTGATCACGCATGCCGTGTTGCCTCAGGTCCTGCCTCAACTCACCGACATCACGATTTACCGCTGGGAATACCACTTCCGCGCCTCGGCCGTACTGGGTATTGTGGGTGCCGGAGGTATTGGCTTTGAGCTCATGGCGGCGTTGCGCTTAATTAAATACGACGAAGTCTCGGCGATTTTGCTGACTATCCTCGCCTGCGTCGTTGTCGTAGATGGTATTGGCGGTGCGCTGCGCAAATCACTCAAATAATGTCTGAAACCATGTCTAATAAAATTGTTGTCACAAACCGCATTAATCCTGAAGTACTTGCACGACTCTAGCAAGTGGGGCGAGTCTTCTTCAATCCTTCGCTTGAGCCGAGGTCACAACAAGCGCTCACTGAA
>JAURZO010000031.1 GCA_030653405.1 Zwartia sp.
AAAAAGCGATTGAGTTGATGGGTCTGATTCCTCTGCACTACGAGGTCAGCACATGGGCTTCACGCAAAGGCATCCAATACGGTGGCCGCGCGGATCAGTACACCCTCGCGTATTTCACTAAGCGCGCCAAGTAATTTTTATCTGACTTCAAACAACTACCAACTAAGGACTTTTAACCAGTGACCGCTTTTATCCTACGTCGTTTGGCACAGTCCTTGTTGGTGTTGTTTATCACGTCAATGTTGGTGTTCGGTGGGCTTTATCTGGTTGGGGATCCTGTTGAGATTCTCGTTCATCCAGAAGCCGATCAAATTGAAAAAGAACGCGCGCGCGTCGCACTCGGTCTCGACAAGCCGGTCGTCGAACAATATTTCATTTTTCTAAAAGGTGCCGTCACTGGTAATTTGGGCAACTCTTTTGTCTATGCCCGCCCAGCACTAGACATTATTTTCGAAAGAATGCCGGCCACGATGGAGCTAGCAGTTCTGGCGATGGTGATTTCAGTATTTCTCGGCATCCCACTCGGGCTCTACGCGGGGCTGAGGCCAAACTCTCCATTTTCCAGACTCATCATGACGAGCTCGATTGTGGGCTTTTCATTACCGACATTCTGGGTTGGCTTGTTACTTATCATGTTGTTCGCCGTCCACCTCGGCTGGCTTCCCTCTACAGGGCGTGGACCCACCACTGATGTCTTTGGATTGCAGCTCTCGATTTTTAGCTGGGAAGGTCTCAAATATGCCTTCCTACCGGCACTCAATCTGGCACTGCTCAAACTCGCCCTCATCATCCGACTCACCCGCGCGCAAACGCGTGAACAAAGTCTGTTGGATTACATCAAGTTCGCACGCGCCAAGGGGTTGAAATCAACGCGCGTCGTCGGCGTGCATTTGTTGAAGAATATTCTGATCCCTCTCGTCACCGTGATTGGCCTTGAGCTCGGCTCAGTGATTGCCTATGCCATTGTGACGGAAACAATTTTTGCCTGGCCCGGGATGGGCAAGCTCGTGATTGATTCAATTTTCCAGCTCGATCGTCCCGTCGTGGTCGCCTACCTGCTGGTGGTCGTCGCCATGTACATCATTATTAATTTGGTGGTTGATATTCTTTACTCAATGCTCGACCCAAGAGTACGTATTTCGGAGCAACACGGATGAGCACTCCTTCAACGACAGTGCCCATGGCCAAGGTACAAACGCCCTTTAAGCGAATCTGTACGCAGTTTGCGGAAAGTCCGGTTGCGATGGTTGGTCTAGTCATGCTGGTGGTGGTGATGTTTACCGCGCTCTTCGCGCCTTGGATTTCTCCGCAAAACCCATACGACTTGGCGAGCCTGGACTTGATGGATGCACGACTGGCGCCAGGCGAAAAAGGCCTGAACGGTCAGACCTATCTACTCGGCACTGATGGACAAGGTCGCGATATGGTTTCGGCGATCTTTTACGGTCTGCGCGTCTCGCTCTATGTCGGGCTCACCAGCGGCATCATCGCGCTGGTCATCGGCAGCGTGATGGGCGTTTTGGCGGCTCACCTCGGCGGTCGTTTCGAACAAATCATCATGCGTCTGGTTGATATTCAACTCGGCTTTCCAGCGATTCTTGTCGCACTGGTTTTGCTTGCCGTGCTTGGCAAAGGCGTCGATAAAATCATCATCGCGCTGGTCAGTGTGCAGTGGGCCTACTATGCCCGGACTGCGCGCTCGGCTGCCTTGGTTGAACGCGGCAAAGAATATGTCGAGGCGGCGCGCTCTCTTGGTTTGAAGGGTTCGCGCATTGTCTTGCGACACCTGCTGCCCAACGCAATGGCCCCTCTGATCGTGGTGGGTACGGTTCAGGTCGCGCATGCGATCGCCCTGGAAGCCACCCTGTCCTTTCTCGGTCTTGGGTTGCCCGCGACTGAGCCCTCGCTTGGGTTACTCATCTCTAATGGCTACGAATATTTAATGTCGGGCAAATACTGGATCAGCGTTTATCCCGGCATTGCGTTGTTAATCACGATTCTCGCGATCAATCTCGTGGGCGATCAACTGCGCGACATTTTGAATCCGAGGTTGTCACGATGAGCGCGCTCCTGACGGTAAAAGGGCTCCGTACCGAGTTCTTGACAAGAGATGGCATCTTGCCCGCGGTCGCAGATGTCTCGCTTGAACTCAAGCGAGGAGAAGTTTTGGGCTTGGTGGGTGAGTCCGGTTCGGGCAAATCCGTGACGGGCTTTTCCATCATGGGCTTAGTGGATGCACCAGGCAAAATTGCTGGAGGCAGCATCATTTTTGATGGACAGGAGCTTGTGGGCGCAGACGAGGAAACTCTTCGTCGCTTGCGAGGTCGTCGGATTGCCATGATTTTTCAAGATCCGATGATGACGCTCAATCCCGTCTTGACGGTCGAGACTCAAATGGTCGAAACCGTGCTGGCGCATGAGTCTGTCAGCCGTGCCGTTGCTCGTGAGCGTTCCGTTGAAGTGCTCGGCAAAGTCGGCATCGCCTCGCCCAGTGAGCGGCTAGGTCAATATCCTCATCAGTTTTCAGGCGGGATGCGTCAACGCGTCGCGATCGCCATTGCGATGTTGCACAAGCCAGACTTGATTATCGCGGACGAACCGACCACCGCGCTGGATGTGACCGTGCAAGGCCAGATTCTGTATGAAATGCAACAACTCGTGAGCCAGTCTGGCACCGCCTTAATCTGGATTACGCATGATCTGGCGGTGGTCGCAGGCTTGGCCGACAACATTGCCGTGATGTATGCGGGACGTATCGTTGAGCATGGCGCGGCCGACGACGTCCTGAGCAACCCGACCCACCCTTATACCCGTGGCTTGCTGGACTCCGTGCCAGCCACCACCACCCCGGGGCAGCGCCTGCGTCAAATCCCCGGCTCTGCGCCGTCCATCATGCAACTTGGTGCGGGCTGTGCGTTTGAAGCCCGCTGCACCAGAGTGCTGCCCGCCTGTTCAATCATGCCCGGCATGGTGATGATCGGCTCACGCAGCACGCGGTGCTGGAATCCCATCGTTCAGCAGCCTTCCACTGCGTCAACGGAGAGCGTAGCGTGACCGAATTACTTGCCTTTGACCATGTTTCCAAACGCTTCGGACGCAAGCTCGATATTTTTGAAAAAGTCGCGCGCGTGTTTGGCTCCAAAGTCCAAGCGCAGACTGTGCACGCCGTGGATAACGTCACATTTACGATTAACCAGGGCGAAGTCGTCGGGCTGGTGGGTGAATCTGGCTGTGGCAAATCCACCTTGGGCCGTCTGGGCTGTGGCTTGCACACACCCTCTGAAGGTACTGTTCGCTATCGCGGCCAGCCGCTCGAGAGTCAAGGTGGCGTGCGTCGCCCGGTACAACTCATTTTTCAGGATCCTTTTGCCTCTCTGAATCCACGCATGCGCGTGGTAGATATCGTTGGCGAGGCGCCTCGCGTGCATGGACTGGTGGACAGCGCGCAGATGCACGACTATACGGCCACACTGCTCAAGCGTGTGGGCCTGGATCCTTCCTATATGCAGCGCTACCCCCATCAGTTTTCGGGTGGTCAGCGCGCGCGTATTGGTATCGCACGCGCGTTAGCGGTCAAGCCAGAGTTTTTGGTGTGCGATGAAGCCGTGGCGGCCTTGGATGTTTCGATCCAGGCGCAGGTGTTAAATCTGTTCATGGATCTGCGCGATGAACTTGGCCTGACCTATTTGTTCATCAGCCACGATTTAGGTGTCGTCAGGCATTTGTCCAATCGCGTTGTCGTGATGTATCTGGGGCGAGTGGCCGAAATTGCGCCCACAGAGGAGCTTTTTGCGCAGCCCAACCACCCCTACACACAAGCGCTCTTGCAAGAAATTCCCCGTATCGACCGTAAGCATCGCAGCTTCGTTCCGATTCGTGGCGAGATCCCCTCACCGCTTGCGCCACCGTCAGGCTGTCATTTTCATCCGCGCTGTCCCAAGGCCATGCCACGCTGCTCCGTCGAGGCGCCTGCCTTGCGCGAGATCAGCCCAGGACGTCACTCGGCCTGTCATCTGAACGATCCTAATTAGTCTTTTCAAAGTAACAATATGAAACAGCCTTATCCAATTGAAATCCAAGCACCCGACATCAGTGCTTGGGAAACTTCCAATACCGGTGTGCCATACGTCTGGAGTTTTGACTCCGGCAAAGCCGGCCCGCACGTCATGGTTCAAGCACTGACGCATGGCAACGAATTCTGTGGCGCGATTGCCGTGGATTGGTTCTTACGCCAACAAGTCAAACCGAAAGTCGGCCGACTGACCATCGCGTTTGCCAACACACTGGCTTACTCGCGCTGGGATCCTGAACGCCCTAGTGCAAGCCGTTATGTGGATGAGGATTTCAATCGCGTCTGGGGCGATGATGTCCTGTTTGGCTCCAGAGACTCTGCCGAGCTCAGACGTGCGCGTGTCTTGCAGCCCTTTGTAGATGCCGCTGACTATTTGCTGGACATCCACTCGATGTCCGAACCGTGTGCACCGATCATGGTCTGCGGTGCGACAGGTCAAGGCGGCGAAAAGAGTGCCGCGCTCACCAAACGCATCGGACTGCCTGAGTATCTGCTGATTGATACCGGCCACCCAGCCGGCCTGCGCATGATTGAGCGAGGCGGGTTTGGAAAACCAGACGATCCTCGCACGGGACTTTTAATCGAATGTGGTCAGCATTGGGAAAAACTGGCAGCAGATGTTGCCAATGACACTTTGCTGAGATTTTTACGCTTGTTTGGCATGATCGACGATGCTTTTGTCCAACCCGCACTTCGTCTGCCTTTATCACCGCGTCAACGAATCGTGCGCGTCACGGAAGCGGTGGTGGCTAAATCAACCGGGTTCCGCTTCAACAAAGACTACAAAGGTCTGGAAGTCGTGCCCAAGAAAGGCGATATCGTCGCCACCGATGGTGATCTGACGATCCGCGTGCCCTACGACAACACGGTGCTCGTCATGCCTTCGACGTCGAATGTCAAAGTGGGTTCGACGACGGTTCGTTTTGGACAGATCGAAGACTGAGTATTGGCTGTTTTTTAGAAAAAAGGGCGATGCTTTGAGTAGCATCGCCCTTTTTACTTTATACGAATCACCTCAAACTGTTACTGCTGGATCGTAATGTTGCGATCCTTGATGATTTTGCCCCAGGTCTCCGACTCTTTGGCAATGTACTTGGCCAGATCATCCCGGGTACCGGGTTCAAGCGTCAAGCCTTGAGCCAGCAAAGCAGCCTTGACTTCTTTATCGGTAATCACCTTAACGATTTCCTGATTCCAGCGATCTAAGATCGCGGGAGGCGTTTTGGCGGAAGCCACAAACGCATACCAGTTTCTGGCATCAAACCCAGGATAGCCTGACTCGGCAATGGTTGGGATGTCAGGAAAAATGTCAGCGCGCTGCTCACTCGTCACAGCCAATGGAATCAACTTGCCAGAGCGAATATGAGGCGCGGCGGAGGGCAATGCCGAGTAATACACGGTCACGCGATTGCCAATGACATCGACCGTCGCAGCACCACCACCCTTGTAGGGGATGTGCACGATGTCCACACCCGCACGCTGATTAAACAACTCACCCTGCAGATGTGAGGCCGAGCCAGCACCGGTCGAGGCAAAAGTGAGCTTGCCCGGTTCTTTCTTGGCAAGATCAACCAGGTCCTTGAGCGACTTGATGCCAGACTCAGGCGATACCAACAGCACGTTGGGGAAACTACCGCCCATCGCGAGAGGTGCGAGATCCTTAACCGGATCATAAGGAATTTTCATCAGATGCGATGCGATCGACAAGGGACCAATCGACCCCAGCAAGATCACGGATCCATCAGTCGGACCGGTCGCGACGACGTTCGTGACGATGTTTCCACCCGCACCGGGTTTATTGTCGACCACAATTTTTTGGCCGATGTTTTCGGACAACTTTTTGCCGATAATCCGTGCGGCAATATCATTGGCTCCACCAGGTGGAAAGCCGACATAAAGGGTCACCGCTTTGGCAGGAGGAAACTCTTGCGCGACAACTGGACTACCAAGAGCGCCAAACAATAGCGCTGCAGTTAGCGCAATCACAGGGGATTTAAATTTCATTGAAGTCTCAAAAATGTCATTGGTTTTTGCGCAGAACTCTATTTGTGCGTCGCTATCTTAGCGCCAATATGTAGCTGTCGACGCGCTTTTGCCAGTTCATATTGTTTCTGACGCTCGCGTGCGCGTTTTTTGTGCTCTTCATCGCCTTTGTGAAAACAACGCGGGCAACTCACCCCTTTTTCAAAGAGCGGGCTGTCCAGCGCACCATCTGGCAAAGGATCACGACAATTATGGCAAAGTTGACGACCAGA
>JAURZO010000036.1 GCA_030653405.1 Zwartia sp.
CTGGGACTTGCTGTGGTTGTCCTGGACAAAATCCACCTTCAACCCAACGCTCTCGAGTGTCTTTTTATTCCAGCTTTCGTAAAAAAAACCTCGGTCGTCACCAAACACGCGCGGTTCTAACAAAAACACATCAGATATCTCAGTTTCGATTTTCTTCATCAGAACACTTTGTCGCGCAAAAGCCTTTGCAGATAACTGCCATAGCCACTCTTGCCAAGCGCTTGCGCAGCCTTTTCCAGCTGCTCGTCACTCATCCAGCCTTGTCGCCAAGCGATCTCCTCGGGACACGAGACTTTTAAGCCCTGACGTTTTTCAAGGGTCGCGACAAACTGGCTGGCCTCAAGCAACGAATCATGCGTACCGGTATCCAGCCACGCCATGCCACGCCCCATAATCTCGACATTGAGCTGTCCCTGCTCGAGATAGCGACGATTCACATCCGTAATCTCCAGCTCGCCCCGCGCAGACGGCGGGATCGAAGCGGCAATATCGCAGACCTGATTGTCATAAAAATACAGCCCTGTCACCGCATAACGGGACTTGGGTTTTGCGGGCTTTTCCTCAATACTGATCGCACGACGCTCCGCGTCAAACTCCACCACGCCATAACGCTCGGGATCATTGACTGCATACGCAAACACCGTCGCGCCCGTCTCGCCCCCGGCAATGTCATGGCTTGCCTTTGCCGCTGTCTGTAGTTGCTGCGTAAAGTCATGCCCGTAAAACAAGTTATCCCCGAGGATCAGCGCAGAGGGTTGGTTATCGACGAAATCCCGTCCGATAATAAACGCCTGCGCCAATCCATCAGGACTCGGCTGAACGGCATAGCGAAGCTCGATCCCCCATTGACTGCCATCACCCAGCAGCTGCTGAAAACGCGGCGTGTCTTGAGGTGTGGAGATCAGTAATATCTCCCGCATCCCTGCCAGCATCAGCGTGCTCAGCGGGTAGTAAATCATCGGTTTGTCATAAACCGGCAAAAGCTGCTTTGAGACCGCGAGTGTCGCAGGGTGCAATCGCGTACCGGCACCGCCTGCCAAAATAATGCCTTTACGCATATGTGGGGGGTCTTCTTTAAAAGGCTTAGAGGTCTGCGTTGAGTGAAGATCAACTTGAGGGAGACTCAGGTTCCAAATACACCATTATTTATACTTTAACCTATGCAGCAAGCTCAGCGAGCCACGTTGCCGCATCCGTGATGAGCACACCTTGACGTAATTGCGGTTGCCGCAACTGCCCGTCTTAAAAATTAAATCGTCGAGATAGCGTTTCGTTCGACTAATTTATAGTGAATTATAAAAAAGTCGCGACTATTCGATAATTAACCATATAAAAGTCGCAATTTCGCAATCAGCAGGCATACCCGCACCTCAAGTTTCATGTAGCCCTAGTGACTCAAAATGAGAAATAAATGACTAAAAATGTAACCCTAAGACCACAAAAAGACAGACACTACTTTCCACTCCCCTCACTCCTGCCCAAACATCCCCAGCCCAGCCTCCGGCAACTCCGCCATCAGCACACTCCCTGTATCTGACTCGGTAATAAACAGCGTCTTATTCTCCGCGCCGCCATACGCAATATTCGTGGTCGACAACCCTTCGCACGAACGCAGGCGGTACAGCGGCTCGCCCAGCTTATTAAAAATCCACACCGTACCGAGACCGCAGTGCGCCACGGCGAGGCCACCCGTCGCGTCCGAAGCGATACCATCTGGACCGGCTGAGCCACCCGAGAGCTGGATATACGCACCCACTTTGGAGGTGGTGCCATCGGGATGCAAGGGCATGCGCCAGATTTGATTGGCGCGCGTCGCCGCCACATACAAAACTTGCTGATTGGGACTCAGCGCCAGTCCATTCGGACTCGGGACATTGGAGATCAACAGATCGACTTGTCCATCCGGGCGCAGGCGATACACACGACCGCTCGGATCCTGCATCCCAGTCTGCCCTTGATCCGTAAAATACAAATCACCATTGCTCGCAAAAATCAGGTCATTGGTGCCCTTGAGCCCCTCGCGCCGTATATTGTCCAGCACTGGCGTGACCTTGCCACTCGCCGGATCAAACTGCATGATCCCGTAGCGATGATCCGCGATAAAAAACCGGCCATCCTTGTGAATTTTGAGACCATTGGGCCAGCCATCATATTCAGTGACGACCGACCATTCCTTGTCGGGCGTGATCTTGAGCACACGTCCATACGGAATATCCGTCACATAGAGATTACCGGCGCGATCAAAAGATGGCCCTTCTATGAAAGAATGCAGGTGATCGCTGCCCTTGCCAAAACTCCAGCCCGACTTGCGATTTTTCATCCGCAAATGGTCGGGCATACTTGAAAAAACACGGGTCTCTATTTCCTTGGGGGGTGCAAACAGCATGGTGTCGTCTCCGTTTACGAATATTCGTTTGTATTAACCAATTAATGACTTCGCAGATTTTTACTGGCGGATTTCTTGGCGTCAGTCGCCTTCTTACCGTCAGTTTTTTGCCTCGCACTTGCCTGACCAGCAGGTTTTCGCAAGTCCGGCCCCAGCACATATTCCGTCTCGATATCACCACGAAAATAAGACTTGCCGCAAATCATGATCTGACCTTTTGGATCTAGAAAAATATTGTCACGCACGATCAGTGCGTTGCCCTTGGGCACGTCAAGTCGGTTTGCCAGCGTCGCATCTGCAATGATCGCCGAAACCTTTACAACAATGGTCGGCACCCGAAAGCCCACGATTTCGCTGAGAAACCCGTGCACGGACTGTGTCAACAACATTTCACCGGTGACAGCCTGTCCGAGTGGGACGGGCAAATAGCGGATCTCCAGGCAAACCG
>JAURZO010000039.1 GCA_030653405.1 Zwartia sp.
CAGGAACTGTTTGGTAGTTCCGAGCAAACCGGGCCGACCTGGGCCATCACGATGACCAATGACCTCGACCCAGCCACGATCCTCGAGCGTTTTGACAATTTGAGACGAAACCGTCACTCCGCGAATATCTTCAATGTCACCGCGTGTGACAGGCTGCCGCCAAGCGATGATGGCTAGCGTCTCCATCACGGCTCGAGAATACTTTGGTACGCGCTCGGGACTCAGTTTTTCAAGATATCGCTGCATTGAGGCTCGGCTTTGAAAGCGCCAACCTGAAGCAAGCTCCACGAGCTCCATGCCACGATCGAGCCAATCCTGCTGAATGGACTCCAGCACTTCAGTCACAAACTTGGGCGACAACGAGTCGTTTTCGAACAACTTACGCAACTCAGCAAGCGGCATCGGACTCGACGCACACAATAACGCAGTTTCAATGACGCGTTTAAATTGGTTGATATCAATCGCATCATCAGTAGACATCAAATCAACCAACGTCAGTCCGGCTTCATGGTCGGGCGCGTCTGCAGCGGGCTGCACTTCAATATCCGTCAGTTCATTTTCCGTCGATTCTGTTTTCAATGCTTCCGTTGACAGCGCTTCTGTATCCAGCGCGTCAACATGGATTTCTTGAGTCGAAGTGGCTTCAATCAATGCCTCGTCACCCACGGCCTGCTTGGCTTGCAGCGCTTGTGACTCGCTTGATTCACGGGTCTCAATTGCCTCACTCAACGCACTTTGCATGTCTTGCCGATCATTCATGGAGGTTCTGTTTCCTATGCTCGCCTTAAGGCAACTTGTCCCGAAACGGGATATACGCTATACTTCATTCTTCAGACGCGGGGTGGAGCAGTCTGGCAGCTCGTCGGGCTCATAACCCGAAGGTCGTAGGTTCAAATCCTGCCCCCGCAACCAAATACAACTGGTCGATCGCTTTATGCGCTCGGCCAGTTTTATTTTCTGACCACGATTCTTCCATTACTCTGTTTGCTGGCGCATTGATCTTTAACGCATTGATCTTTAACGCATTGATCTGCAGCGCATCGATCTTTAACGCATTGATCTGCAGCGCTTTGATCACCAACGCTATTTTCAACAGAACTATTTTCTGCGGGGCCGTTTTGTTAGGGCACAGGTTTGTGAATCGAACAAAAGGCAACAGACGCGCGAAACACACACGTAAAAGAAAACGCACAGAACTAGCGATATCTATCATTCAACAAAAATATTGTTAGTTAGGCCGACTGGCACTACCCACCTAGGTGAGGCGCTTAGCGCTTTTCGGTCAGATGCAAGGATCCTGTCGCACTGTGACAACAAACAGTCACTGAAACGTTGCTATTGGAGCATCACGATTTCGTTGTGGCAGTCAATACTGCCACTTTTGGCACAGCGCATATGGCTGTAGTCTTCAGTCACACTGAGAAATCTGAGAAATTGGTGACGAGACAGGCACCGTGCCGGACAATCAAGACTTTGAATATTGAATCATATCAAAGACTTAGACAGTTAAATTTACAGATAAATTTTAAGTTATCTGAATACATAGAACTAAAACCTCTACATATTCGTTGATTCTACCGTATCGCACCCACTATTCTCAAGCTTTTTGCGCAGACTTTTGCAGAATCAGCCGAGTCCGAGTCCAGATGCGATGGACTCAGCATCTAAATACAACACCTGCTGATAGGGCAAGTGTTGTAAAACGTCTTGTACAACACGGCTAAGCTGTTCTTTGGTGACGAGGCAATTTGAGGGAAGCGACTCTTGTCGCGAAATAATTAAAACTTGGTTTTCTCGACCATGTTCAGGCTCAAGGCCCACAAGGGCTTTTGCCCCATCGACAAGCAGGCGTGAAGCAGAAATCAAACGGAATGTGCGCTGATGAAAATAGCGTTGGCCAAGAAAAGGCGTGTGTCGTAAGGTAAAGGCCAATTGCCCAGTTTCGACGCCACGCGACTCGATGAACACTCGATTCAGGGTTCGACTTCGCTCAGAGAGTGCTTCGAAAAAAAGCTTCCGCAGCACATCTCCAAGGCCGCTATGCATACCACAGCAGAGGCAACTTTCCTGCGCACTTGTCGTGACATCAGGCAAGGCAATGTAGGGCGCGCCCTCCAAAAGCTCTCCTTGCGCATGGGTGGGGCCCACAACAACAGAGCCTGCCATCACGGGGTGCTTGAGCAGAAGATTTAAAAAGCGTGTTTTCCCTGCGCCCTCTTCTCCCAACACAAGCACCAACGGAATACATCCCGCTTGTCGCGATGTCTGAAACAACATTAATCAAGACTACCTGGCCACTGAAACGCCGAAGGTTTCTTGTTTAAAAATCTTTGCACAGCATCAGTGTGCCATTGGCTTGTGCGGGCGACTGCCTGTGCGTCCGCCTCAATGTCCATCATCGCATCGAGTGAGCTATTCATGGACACATTAAGCGCACGCTTTGTCATCGCGAGAGCTGCAGGCGCCGCCAGCGCAAAACATTTCGCCATCTGTTGCGCACGCTCAAGAACTCGTCCCTCGGGCACAATCTCAAGCACGATCCCCAGATCCCGCGCCTGTTCCGCACTCAGCTCTCGGGCAGAGAATGCCAACTCTTTGGCACGCTGCGTGCCAACAATTCGGGGCAAGGTATAGAACGCGGCGCAATCCGGCACCAATCCAAGCCGCATGAATGACATGCAAAAACGACCAGAGGGTGCGGACAACACAATATCGGCAGTCAAAGCAAGGCTAAAGCCGGCACCAAATGCCGGGCCCTCAACCGCAGAAATCACAGGGACTTCGAGACGCAACAAGGTTTCGATCCAAGACAGGTAGTCGTGTCTCATGCGATGCCGGCCTTCTTCAGGTGCAAGTGTGCCCGCCCCCATCACACTGATATCTCCACCCGCACTAAAGCTACCACCAGCGCCTGTCAGAATCAGTGCGCGCAAGTCCCGCATCTGCGGCAGTGTAGGCACGAGCGCCTTGAGTTCCTCGCGCATCACGGCATCAATGGCATTTTTGCGAGTTGGGCGGTTGAGCGTGAGCGTCCCAACACCTTCGTGCAGTTCAAACTTGATTGTTTCCAAAACCTCTACCCCTTTATCCTTTAACTGTGTGAGCCTGCGTATCAATCAGGCAACCTCAAAACGTGTTTAGCGATGATCTCTTTTTGCACCTCGGTGCTCCCGCCATAAATCGTCGCGGGAATCGAATTCAGCATAATAGCCGGCACATTCATGCCACCCTTGACGATATCAGTCGTTTCTCCTGTGGCGCCATGCTCTTGGGCAGCCTCGACCATCACCGTGCAGATCCTCTGATAAGTATCGGTGCCCCAGATTTTGAGCAAAGACACGCTGGGTGGCAGAGGCTCGCCGCGTTTGACCATGTCTGCATAATGCGTATAGGCCGAGACCTGATCAGCGACATCGAGCAACAACTCCGCATAGCGCGCAGCGAAGACCGGATCATCCATCAGTCCGAGCTTCTCGGCGAGAAGTGTCAACTGACTCAGCGCGTAACGGGACTGTTTTGGACTACCCAGAAAAATGCGCTCAAAACCCAGCAGAGCTTTTGCAATCGTCCAGCCCTGATTGATTTCACCCACCAGATTATCGACAGGCACACGCACGTTGTCGAAAAATACCTCGCAGAACTCTTCGTATCCGACGATGTCCTTAATCGTGCGGATCGTAATACCAGGAGTGCTGAGATCAATGAGCAAAAAACTGATGCCGGCTTGCTTTTTAGCTGAACGATCCGTACGCACAAGCGCAAACATGTGCGTCGCATCCTGGGCAAGTGTCGTCCATATTTTTTGACCATTCACCACAAAGACATCGCCCTCTCGAACGGCTTCGGTTTGCAATGCGGCCAGATCTGAACCTGCACCGGGTTCGGAATACCCCTGACACCAGACGTGCTCACCCGCGATAATTTTAGGGAGAAATCTCTTTTGCTGCTCAGAACTACCCCGTTGGATGAGGAGCGGTCCAATCATCACAATGCCCATATCAGGCGCACGTGCCACGCCATACTGTTCTTGTTCCTCAACGTAGGCGATCATTTTTTCCGGTGAAAGCCCCATTCCGCCGAATTTCTTTGGCCAGGAAGGAGCGACCCAACCTTGTGCAGACAACGTTGCGTACCAATTTTTAATCTCGTGCCAATGCAAACGTCGTGGCACGTTGCGCATGTGTTCGGGATATTTTTTGCGATAAAAGCTTCGCAACATTTTCCTGAACGTTGGCTCTGACATCGCATCCCAGTCCGCATCAAGGGGGAACTCAACCGCCTCATCGAGATCCTGTTCCGCTATCTCCGGAACAGACTCTTTGAGATACCGCTGACGATGCCGATTTTGGTTGCCGAGCCACGACGAGCAATACAAGGCACGCTTAAAGTAAAGGCCTACATCACACTCGTCGGTAAAACCCATGGCACCGTGAAATTGGATCGCCATGCGAGTCACAAGCAGTGCCGCGTGCGCGCAGCGAGATTTAGCCCGACTCGCCAAAACGCTCAAACGTCCGCCATCCTCCAATTGTCGCAAGACATCTTGCAGACAAGCGCTAGCGAGCTCGACTTGAATATAGCCGTCTACCGTGCGGTGTTTAAGCGCCTGAAAACTGCCGATCGGCTTTCCAAACTGTTTGCGTGTCCCTAAATAATCAATCGTCGTGGCCAATGCTTTACGCATGATGCCCAAAAGCTCTGCCGCCTGAATAATACGGGCGAGATCGTTGGCCTCATCGACGAAATCGCATACGTTTGCACCCACGGCAAGCACGTGCGACGAAGGGACTTGGACTTGCTGCAGACTCAGTGTCGTCATGATCGAGCCATCGACACAACGGATATCATTCAGTCTGACGCCCGGTGTTTGTGCGGGCAACCATAGCAATAAAGCCGTTGCGCCATCGTGTGCAACCACCAACCATCCATCGGCACCTGATCCGGGCGTCACGAATTGTTTTGTGCCATCGAGCGTGAGATACGCTTGCGTAGACGGTTCCGACTGCAGGCAACGTGTTGCGATGGGTTGAGATGCGCACATCAATTGTCCGAGTGACTCCTGCCAAGCCAGACCCGCCACTAACTCGCCAGACACTAGTTTTTCGAGTAGATCCTGGCGTAATGCGCCGACTGGGCAGCGATGCAATACTGTTGCCACCTGAACTGCGGTGGGAATGAGAGGCTCGGGCAATAGAGACTGCCCAACCTCTTCTGCAATCGCGGCCATTTCTCGAACCCCCAGACCGAGTCCGCCATCCTCTTCGGGAACCAATATCCCTAGCCAACCCGCATTGGCCAGCTCTTGCCAAACTTTCCGTTCAAAGCCTGAAACATTGCCGCGTAAGCGTCGCACCCTCGCTGTTGTGTCCTGCCGTCCCAGCAAATCTTGGGCACTGTCACGAAACGCTTCAATTGATTCAGTCTGCATAGTGGTGTCCAAAGTGAAGTCAGCAGCTCTTGCTTGCTTGATTGTATGAGTTCATGCGGTTTACGCAAATAACGCAAAATGCGGCGGCTGCAAAACTTAGCGCCATGTAATACATTAGCATCGAGACACTCACTGCAAACTGACACAATCCTTGCTGACTGAGACCCTACTAGATACACGAGATCAAAAATAATGATTCAAAGTACTGAACAGAAAATTGTTGATGACGCGATTACATCCCGCCATTCGATGCGCGCATTTCTTGAAACACCCATTTCCAGAGAGGACATCGAGAGCATGCTCGAAGTTGCGGCGCGGGCACCGTCAGGATCCAACACCCAACCCTGGAAAGTTTACGTCATGTCAGGAGAAATGAAGCAACGGGTATCTGCTGAAATCCTGAAGGTTTATCAAGACAAGGCTCAGTTTGAAGCGTTAACAGAAGATTACAAATACTACCCGACTCAATGGGACTCACCCTATATTGAGCGTCGCCGCAAGGTCGGTCTTGATCTGTATAAGCTGTTGGGTCTTGGTCGCGAAGACAAAGCCGGGATGAACGCTCAACATGCGCGAAACTATACGTTTTTTGATGCACCTGTTGGCATGTTCTTTACGATTGATCGCACGATGAACACCGGCTCCTGGCTCGACTTCGGCTGTTTCTTGCAAAGCCTGATGATTGCGGCGCGAGGACGCGGACTCGATACCTGTGCGCAAGCTGCATTTAACCGCTTTCATAAGACGATTCGCGCGGTTACAGGCATTCCAGAGAGTGAAGTAATCATGTGTGGTTTGGCGCTTGGCTATGCAGACATGACAAAGATTGAAAACTCTCTCATTAGCGAACGAGAACCCGCGTCAATCTTCGCCAAGTTTCTAGATTGATTCCAGTCTGCCGGGTGCCTCAGAGTCAAAGGGTTTGATCGAAACGCTTTTCCCAGGCTTCTACTTCGCTCAAACCAAGTGCCTCGTTGTATTGCGCGGAGGTGAACATCTTGTCTTCGTAACCCGTCATATTGCCGACACTTTGCAAGTGTGAAAGGGCCGCCGTCAAGGCGTGCCCAAATACGCCGCGCGCCATGCCAGGATAGATAGCTAAATCCACACCGGCCTGTTTGAGCTCAGAGGCGTGCAGCTTACGCAAATCCGGAGCACTGTCGACATTGACGACAACGGGCACCGATACGCCAGCTTTGATCGCCAAAATGTCTTTAAGGATGTTTGGATTGGATTTCAATTCGACAAAAACCGCATCTGCACCGACCTGAGCAAAGGCCTGCGTACGACGAATCGCCTCCGCCAAGCCCAGCGCTCCGGCCGAGTCAGTGCGGGCAATCAATACAAAGTCGGGATCAGAGCGCGCCGCACTCGCTGCCGCGACCTTTGCAACCGCCTCATCAAAATCAAGCACGGTCCGATCGCCGGGCATCTGAGCACAACGCTTGGGAGAAATCTGATCCTCCATGTGAATCGCCGCAACGCCAGCCGCCTCAAACTCCATGATCGCGCGACGCACATTCACCACATTGCCATAGCCCGTGTCCGCATCACAAATCAAAGGGATCGAGACGCAAGCAGCGACACGACGTGCGTGATCGGTCATCATCGTCAAGTCCACCAACCCCACATCAGGACGGCCAAGCAGCGTCGCAGATACCCCATTGCCCGTCATATAGGCGGCTTGAAAGCCAGCTTGCTCGACTAAACGCGCCCCATAGCCATCGTAAATACCTGGCGCACGTATCGCGAGAGTGCCCAGCAACAGTTGTCTTAAAGCACGTCGTTTCTGAGAGGCGGAAATCATCGTCATGCAAAATTCCAATCAGGATATTTTTGTAAAAACGGCACTAAGCCGCCCATCGAAAGAATGGCAAGAATTTCAGCAGGCAAAGGGTGCGTTGTCTGTAGTATTTTTCCGGCGCTTAATAAATGACCGCCAGCCAAATCAAGCTCGAGCGGCTGACCTTCTTTGATCGCTGAGGTATCGCACTCAAAAACTGCCAGTCCGTTATTGATGGCATTTCGAAAAAACTGTCGTCCAAAAGACCTGGCCACAATTGCGCGGACATTCATCTGATGCAGGACATGCGTTGCCTGCTCACGCGAAGAATTAATGCCGAAATGCTCTCCAGCCACCAAGATCGCCCCCCCACTCGCGCAGATTCTTGTCGCGATCCCGGGAGACAGCTGTTCGAACGCGTGCTGGGCAACATAGGCCACATCTTTGCCAGGCAAATACTTGTTTGAACAATTGATATCGGTATTGACATCATCGCCCAGTAAAAAAGCTGATCCTGTGATGCGTGCGCTCATGCGACAGACCTCCATGTGCCACCCTCAACCAGTCTCGGATCGGTGATGTAACCAGTTAAAGCAGAGGCTGCGACGGTCGCAGCCGATCCAAGCCAGATATCCGCATTTTTGTTCGTGAGACGTCCTTTGAAGTTTCGATTCGCGGTCGAAATCACGGTATCACCATCGCCCGGTACAAGGCGATTAGTAATCCCAACACAGGTGCCACAACCAGCGGATTCAAACGAAGCGCCCGCGGTAGTCAAAATCTCGATCAGGCCTTCACGCAGAGCGGCAAGATAGATTTGACGCGAAGCGGGCGTCACAATCATCCGAACGCCCGGGGCGAGCTTGCGCCCTTTAAGAATGGCTGCGGCTTGCCGGATGTCATCCAGTCTGCCGTTGGTACAGGTCCCAATCAGGGCAAACTGAATTTTTTGCCGATCAATCTGATCCACACCGACAATGTCATCCACCTCATGCTTGCGCGCCAGCTGGGGGGACAGGTTCTCAACATCGATCGCAAAATGTTGAGAATAGATCGCGTCGGCATCTGCAAAAGTAGGCTTGGGTGGCCGAGCACCATGAGCCGCCAACCAGGCGAAGGTTTTTTCATCTGCCTCGAGGATCGCCGCCTTAGCACCAAGTTCAGCGGCATGATTACATAGTGTCATCCGATCGTCGATCTCCATCGCTCTGACCGCTTCACCGACATACTCGATCGCGAGGTAATTCAGTCCCTCGGCACCAAATTTCCCTAGCATCGCTAACGTAATGTCTTTAGCCCAGACCCCGGGAGCAAGCGTGCCCTGCAAATCAATGCGAACCGTCTGCGGCACCCGAAACCACAACTTGCTGCTCATCATCACCGCAGAGACGTCCGTACCCTCAATCCCGGTTCCAAAGGCATTGAATGCCCCATACGTCACCGAGTGAGTATCCGTACCCACCACCAGATCGCCGCAAGTCAGGTGCCCACCTTCGGGCAATACTTGGTGACAGATACCATCGCCGATATCGTAGAGTCCGGTCCCGCGTTGCGCTGCAAAGGCGCGCATCGCGCTGTGAATATCAGCGGCCTCTTGATTGGGCGGCGGCGAATAATGATCCAGTACAAGCGATGTTTTCTTTGCGAATTGGAGTGGCTGATCACCAAAACGATCAATCATCTTGATCGTATTGACCGCGCGGGTATCAGTCACCATCGCATAGTCGACCTCCGCCACGACCACTTCACCCGCGCTCACTGACTCCCGACCCGCATGTCTGGCCAGAATTTTTTCAACAATCGTCGATCCCAAGATGCTTCTCGAAAAATTAAAATTTGAGGGTCCGTACGACTTTGCCCCAAGTGTCGTACTCCTTGGTGACAAAATCTCGCATTTCCTGAGGGGTGGATGGATCTGGATCCATCGCCTGAGCACTCAGGCGTGTCAGAGTTGCCTGATCGCGAATCGCCGCCACAATCGACTCGTTGAGCTTTTTAACGATCGCCGGTGGCGTACTTGCCGGAGCGATGAAGCTATACCAGTTGGTCGCCAAATAGCCGGGGAAACCAAGCTCGGCAATGGTAGGCACATCAGGCAAGGACTCCGCGCGTTTGTCACTCGTGACCGCCAGCGCGCGTAATTTGCCTGCTTTGACCAAAGGAATGGCGGTCGGTGCGCTCGCGAAGATAGCCTGAATCTCACCGCCCAACAAGCCGTTCATCGCGGGGCCTCCCCCTTTGTAATTGATGTGCTGCGCAGTGGTGTCCGCCCGCTGTTTGAGTAACTCGCCAGACAAATGCCCCGCACTGCCAAATCCCGAGGAACCGTAAAACAAAGGGTTATCTTTGTTTTTAGCTGCGACAAGATAATCCGCAAACGTTTTGATGTTGGAGTCGGCACGCACAACGAGCACATTACCGAAACTCACGCCATTACCCAGCATTGCAAAATCTTTCAATGGGTCATAGGTCGTGCCATTCGGCATATGAGGATTGACCGCTAGCGAACCGATATTGGCCAGTCCAATGGTGTAACCATCCCCAGGCGCTTTAGCCACAAGGTCTGCAGCGATATTGCCGCCCGCTCCGGGCTTGTTATCCACGACAACCGTTTGACCCAGAATCTCGCTGAGTTTGATCGCGATCGTGCGCGCAGCGGCATCAGTACCGCCTCCTGGCGAAAAACCCACCATTAATTTGATTGGTTTATTTGGGTATGTTGCCACCGCGCCAGCTTGAGCGAAAGCGGCACTAGAAACACCTCCTGTCACGCCAATCACTGCACTAGTCAGCACCAGTTTTTTCAACTTATACAAAAACATGTCGGAATTCCTTGAAATAACGTATCGACTTTTCTTAGGGTGTTTCTCTTAGGGTGTTTTGTATTGAACGTCGGCTCGATCCTACTCCGTGGCGGCTTACTGTTACAGAGAATTTGTTATTGCAACGCAACATATCTTTAGCTGTAAAGTGCCGCGAAACAAGCAAGACAATACAACAACTAGAACAATGAGCAGATCTATTCTATAAGAGTCGGACGAGGCAAGGCTTGCAAGCTCACGCCCGCTTCAATATTGATGCAAAATCAAGATTTGAATCCTTTTTACATCGCGCATGAAAATCACAAAATGAGAAGCAAACTATTTGTACCAGGGTCACGCCCCGAACTATTTGACAAAGCCCTGGCAAGTGCTGCAGACGGATTATCCTTCGATCTCGAAGATGCGGTGGCCGAACCAAAGAAAGCTGCAGCGCGAATCACGCTGAGTCATTGGATGGCGTCTGTAGCCGTGAGCAAGAGCGAAAAGACCATCATTGTGCGCGTTAATGGCATGGACACGCCTCATTTCGAAGATGATATTGCGCAGGTCGTGCGCTCGGGCCTGAACATGATCAACATACCCAAGCCCGAGAGTCCAGAGGCGATTCAGCACGCGGTGGCGCTCATCGAGCGGGCGGAACGCGAAAATGGTGTCAACCTCGATGGTCAACATCCTATTCGGATTTTGCTTAATATCGAGACTGCGAAAGCATTGCGCACTGCGCACGCGCTGGCTTCAGCACACCCCCGTGTGGCGGGCCTGCAACTGGGTTTGGCGGATCTTTTTGAACCGATCGCCGTATCACGCTCCGAGGCCTTTGCGGTCAAATACGCCATGATGCAAGTCAAACTCGCCGCTGCTGAAGCGGGTGTCGAGGCTTATGATGCCGCGTTTGCAGACATCAAAAATACAGAGGGATTCCAAGAAGAGGCTGGCTTTGCGGCACGACTGGGGTACGCAGGGAAAAGCTGCATCCATCCAAGCCAAGTCGCGATGGCGAACGAAGCCTTTCGCCCAGACAAAGAATCAATTGCCCACGCCTTGCGCATCCTCGAAGCGGCGAAAGAGGCTGATGCACAAGGCATCGGCGCTTATGTGGTCGATGGAAAAATGATCGACCCCCCCTTTTTCAAAAGCGCTCAGGCGCTCGTCGCACGAGCCAAACGACTCGGGCTCATTTAATTTCTGTATTCATTTCCATATAAAAAGGCCCAACGTCCTCATGAAAAAAATCTTCAAATTACTGTGCTTAGCGAGTCTGCTGCCTGCAGCGGTGATGGCACAAACGAACTTTCCAACCAAACCGATCACCTTGCTCGTCGGTAGCGCGCCAGGCGGATCGAACGACACGTTCGCGCGCACTATTGGCAGACACATGCAGGATGCACTCGGCGTGTCAGTGGTTGTTGAAAATAAACCCGCTTCGGGCGGTATCCTGGCAAACGTGCTGGTTGCCAAAGCCCCCGCCGATGGATATACCCTTGTTGTCCTCTCCTCGACGTTTACAACCGGCGCGGCTGTGCGCAAGAACTTGCAATATGACGCCGTCAAGAGTTTTGCACCTGTTTCCATGCTTGCTCGTGGCCCGCTTTTGGTCACCGTGGGCAATGGCACTCCATTTAAAACGCTGCCAGAGCTCGTCACTTTTGCCCGCGCGAATCCTGGCAAACTGAACTTCGGCACCTCGGGTGTTGGGAGTATTAACCAGTTCGCGACCGAGATCTTGTCCGATGTCGCCAAAATCAAGATGACCCACGTCCCATACAAAGGGATGGGACCTGCGGTGAATGATCTGATGAGCGGTCAGATCGACATGATTATCGCCAGTGCGCCCTCGCTGTTAAATCATGTGAAAAACGAAAAGATCCGTGCCCTGGCTGTCACGACAGCCAAGCGATCCGAGATTGCGCCTGAGATCCCTTCGCTCGATGATTACGGCTACGGTGCGGGTGCTGTGGACTTGTGGTGGGGTGTCATGGCGCCGGCTGGGACACCGACGGATGTCGTGCAAAAGTTGAACACAACCATCAACAAAATCATTTCTTCCAATGAAATGAAAGAATTTTTCCTGAAACAAGGCGCAATCCCCGCGACGATGACGCCGACCGAGTTTGGCACCTATATTTCAAATGAACTCGCTCGTTGGCAGCGTGTTGCGCAAGCTGCAAATATTCAAGCGGAATAGTTTTTGCATGAATAAGCACACCGCCGCACAAAACGAATCGATACTCCCTCAACGTCAAGGTCCTCGCGGCCCTTTATCAGGGATTCGGGTGATAGACATGTCAGCCTACATTGCGGGACCTTACGGGTGCTCGCTGTTGGCGGATCAGGGCGCGGAGATTATCAAAATCGAGCCGCCGATTGGCGATAATCTGCGCAAATATCCCTCCACTCTCGAGACGGAGAGCCGAGCATTCCTTGGGGTCAACCGGAGCAAGCTCTCCGCAGTACTGGATATTAAAAATCCCGAAGATCTTGCCACACTGCTGACTTTAATCAAAGACGCTGATGTGTTGGTGCACAACTTCAGACCGACAGTTGCACCCCGCATTGGCATTGGATATGAGCAGTTGCAAGCACTTAATCCACGGCTCATTTATTGTGCTGTAAGCGGCTACGGCGAGTCGGGCCCAATGAAGGACAAAGCGGGTTTTGATCAGGTGTTACAGACGATGACGGGGATGGCTGTCCTGCAAGGAAAAAAAGATGGGCCTCCAGAGCTGTTGTATGGGTCGATCGTTGACTTTTACACGTCTGCGCTGGTTTCGGGTGCCGTGTCCTCCGCTCTTTTTGAACGTGAGCGTTCAGGCGAAGGACAGTTTGTCGGAGTCTCTCTGTTATCGGCTGCGATGGCATTGCAGTCCGGTCGTCTGATTTGGGCGGAAAACGAAGGTAGGGATGTCGGTCGTGATATGCGCTCGGGCGGCATCACAGGCTTGCATCCTACAAAGGAAGGCTTTTTATATATATCCGCCAATACTCCCCACTTTTGGCACGCACTATGCGAAAAAACTGGCATGACCGACTTTATCGGCATGGAACGTTTTGACTCCGTGCGTAAGCGGGCGCTTAACCAGAAAGAAATCGTAGCGCGGCTGCACGCCGCATTAGCAAGCAAGACAGCGCTGGAGTGGGAAACATTATTTGGTGAAGAAGTCCCATGCGCTGCTGCTCGACAGATTGAGGATATGTTCGATCACCCTCAGGTAGAAAGTCAGGATCTGATCACAACCTATCAACACCCCGTTGTCGGCCCCTATCGAGGGCTCAAGCGCTCCATTCGCTTCGGACGAACACCGGGACCTGAACCCTTTGCCGCACCAACGCTCGGGCAACACACGGAACTCATTAAGCAAGAAGCGCAGCGCATTGGACGCCACAAGAAGAAATCATGATGAATACTCGTCTTGTTGTACCGAACAGCGCAGGATGCGCGCGTCCAGCGTTGCAGGTACCCATGAATGCTTGCGATGCACACCTGCACATTTATGATGAAAAATTTCCTCAAACGGTTGATGCCGCAACGGCCTTAGACAAAGCAACGGTGTCTGAATATCGTTTGCTGCAACAACGACTTGGCACAACGCGCGCTGTCATCGTGACACCACGCAGCTATGGCACTGACAATCGCGTCACTGTCGATGCGATTGCGCAATTAGGCTTAAACAATGCAAGGGGCGTCGCCGTGCTGCGCACTGATGCAACGGATCTGACACTTAAAGAACTCGATCGAGCGGGCGTACGCGGCCTTCGTTTTTCCTTGTATACGCCCAAAAATGCCGCCGCGAGCTTTGACATGATCGAGCCACTCGCCCGTCGGATTCATTCATTAGGTTGGCATCTGCAACTGCACTGGACCGCGGATCAGTTTGTTGAACATGCGCAGATGCTTGAGCGACTGCCATGTCCTATTGTGATTGACCATATGGGACGTCTGCCTCAGCCTGTTGGCCTGGCACATCCTGCCGTTGAGCTTTTTGAACGATTGCTTGACAAAGGCAATACCTGGATCAAGCTGTCCGGCGCGTATTTAGACAGCCAGGTCGGTGAAGCAGATCATTTTAGTGACGTCGATGCCGTGGCGCGCCATTGGGTCGACATTGCTGCGGATCGTCTCGTCTGGGGAAGCGATTGGCCCCACCCCACGGAAAAAATAAAGCCCGACGATGCCCGGATGCTTGATCGTTTAAGCCTTTGGACCGAACAGGCCAGCACCCTGGAAAAGATCTTGGTGCACAATCCAGCCAGACTGTATGGCTTTACTTGAGGCGCCAGCTTTTCGCTGACGCCCGTTATTTTTAAAACAACACAGGGCGAAGACGCTTAGCCGCCTCACGGAGCATCTGCTCTGTGCTTGCCCAATCGACACAGCCGTCTGTCACTGAGCACCCGTAAGTCATCTTGGCGTGATCCGCCTGAATGGGCTGGTTCCCCGCCACCAGATTGGATTCGATCATCATCCCCACGATTGAACGGTTACCCGCCACAATCTGGCTCACCACGTCGGACATCACCAGAGGCTGAAGCTCCGGCTTTTTATAACTATTCGCATGGGAACAGTCCACAACGATATTGGGTCTGATTTTGGCCTTTTTCATCGCATCTTCGGCAAGCGAAATCGACACCGTGTCGTAGTTGGGTCGTCCATCTCCCCCACGCAAGACCAGATGGCCATAAGGGTTCCCTGTCGTGTGCACGATCGATACCTGACCCTGGGCACTGATACCTAAGAACCTATGAGGGCGGGCAGCGGACAAAATCGCATTAACGGCAACCGTGACGTCGCCATTCGTCGCATTTTTAAAACCAACGGGCGAGGACAGACCGGAAGACATCTCACGATGGGTTTGTGACTCAGTTGTGCGCGCACCAATCGCATTCCAGGCAATCAGATCACCCAGATACTGCGGCGAAATCGGATCGAGCGCCTCCGAACCAGCAGGCAAACCGAGCTCGTTGACCTCTAGCAAGAACTGACGGGCGAGCAGCATACCTTCGTCAATACGAAACGAATCATCCATGTGTGGATCGTTGATATAGCCTTTCCAACCGACCGTTGTCCGAGGTTTTTCAAAATACACACGCATGACAATGAGCAAAACATCCGATACCTCATCAGCTAAAGCTTTGAGCCTTCGTGCGTAATCCATACCCGCGACGGGATCATGAATGGAGCATGGGCCAACGACTACAAATCGACGCTGATCCTCACCTCGCAAAATTTTATTGAGTGCCTCACGACCCTCAGTGATGACGTGAGCCGCTGATTCGGTCAAGGGCAACTGCTGGTGCAGCTGCTGAGGGGTGGGCATCGCAAGAAAGGCAGCAACATGCAGATTTTCGGTCGAGGTGTCAGAAGATACGGGATTCATGGTGAGTCGCTTGATCAGGTAAAGCGCATTCT
This sequence comes from Zwartia sp., assembly GCA_030653405.1. Lineage (GTDB taxonomy): Bacteria > Pseudomonadota > Gammaproteobacteria > Burkholderiales > Burkholderiaceae_B > Zwartia. The sequence continues at coordinate 15,441 of JAURZO010000039.1, forward strand.
TAAAAAGAATGTGCGAGTTTCAACTTGATTAGTTTAAAACATTCACTAGAGTCAAACCTCACAATTCCAATACACTGGAAAAATGACGCGCGGCCGCAGAATCGCTCATCTCGATATGGATGCATTTTTCGCATCAGTCGAATTGCTTAGCTATCCCGAACTTAAGGGACAGCCCGTTGTCGTGGGCGGTCGAAGCACAGTAGCGCCAGGCATTGATGCCCAGGGCAATAGGACATTTGCGCGTCTGCGCGACTATATGGGCCGAGGCGTTATTACGACATCGACCTACGAAGCCCGCGCGCTAGGGGTCTTTTCAGGGATGGGTTTGATGAAATCAGCCGCGCTTGCGCCCGATGCCATCTTGCTACCCGCCAATTTTGATGCCTATCGGCACTATTCCGGTTTGTTTAAAGGCGCGGTCGCGGCCCTGGCGCCTCTGATCGAAGATCGCGGCATCGATGAAATTTACATCGACTTAACCGACATCGACGAAGACACCGCAGCGCTTGCCCAACGCATCAAAAATGCGGTGTTCGAGGCAACGGCACTGAGCTGTTCTATCGGCATCAGCCCAAACAAACTTCTATCTAAAATCTGTTCAGACCTTGAAAAACCGAATGGCCTGACGATTTTGAACCCTTCGGATATCCAAACGCGTATCTGGCCTTTGCCTGCCAAGAAAATCAATGGCATTGGCCCCAAGGCCAGCGAAAAGCTGACCTCGCTTGGCATTCACACGATCGGAGAGCTCGCGGCGGCCTCACCAGAGTTGCTGATGGCTCAATTCGGTCGATCCACTGGAACGTGGCTGCACCAGGTCGCTCAAGGGGTCGATGACCGCCCTGTCATCACCTATTCAGAACCAAAGTCGCTGAGCCGAGAAACAACCTTTGAGCGTGATCTGCATGTCAAGCAAGATCGCGCCAAGCTGTCCGAAATTTTCACCAACCTCTGTCACCGTGTTGCTGACGATCTCGTCAAAAAGGGATATGTCAGCAAAACAATTGGCATTAAGATCAAATTTACTGATTTTCAAGTGATCACACGCGATATAACGCTCACCCACTCTGTGTTTGATGCGGCCAGTATCCGACGTGCCGCGACTGAGTGCTTGCGTCGCGTGCCTCTCAACCAGAAGATTCGACTTCTGGGCGTGCGGGCAGGCGGCCTCTCCCCCCTTGAGTTAGAGAATGCCGCTGCACCACAACATCAAACGGATCTTCCCTTCTAGGTTTGTTATGCTCATCAATTGCATTCACAAGCCCTCTTCTCAAGCTTCATCAGGAACGAATGATTATGAGCAACTTCGAGCAACTCAATCTCGTCAGTGCGGCAGACGGGATAGCCAAAAAAACGTTTTCCTCACGCGAACTCACTGACTGGTCGCTCAACCGACTTGAAACCATTGGTCGAAAATTTAATGCCGTGTTCCGCATTGACAGAGAAGAGGCGCTTGCCCGGGCACAGGCGCTCGATGCACTCCAAGCGACAGGTATCACGCTCGGTCCGCTTCATGGCGTGCCCCTCGCTCACAAAGACTTAATCGAAGTCGCCAACAAAGAGATGCATGTCGGCTCGAAGATTCTTAAGGGGAATATCGCTCAAAAAAATGCCTGGGTCATCCGCGAACTCGATGCCGCCGGACAAGTCAACCTCGGTGCGCTGCATATGGCTGAGTTCGCGATGAGCCCAACGGGTTTCAATGGACATTATGGACATGGACTCAACCCCTGGAATCCTGAATACCCGCCGGGTGGTTCCTCAAGCGGCTCGGGGATTGCGGTGGCTGCTCGTATCGTTTTTGGCTCGCTGGGCAGCGACACAGGAGGTTCGATCCGCCAACCTGCATTTATGTGCGGCATCACGGGGATCAAGCCCACCGCAAAACGGGTGAGTATTGAGGGTGTATTCCCGTTGTCACATACGCTGGACTGTGTCGGTCCGCTTGCACAAACAGCACGTGACTGCGCACGCATTTTGACGCATGTCAGCCGCCCCAATCCTGCCGATGCGTGGTGCACGACGCACCCTAACGAAGATTACGAGCAAAGTCTGAACGGTGATCTCAAAGGCATGCGTATTGGTGTGCCACAGGCGTTTTATCGCGAAAATCTGGACCCAGAAATGGCTGCCGCCCTGACTGTGAGCCTGGAAGTCTTGCGCAGTCGCGGTGCGACGCTGGTGGAGGTGAACGTACCTGATATGCAACGCATTCATGAGATGACTGCAATTGTTTTGACGGTTGAAGCGGCTCAAGTACATCAGGCGTGGTTCAAGCAAAGACCACAAGACTACAGCGATCAAGTCCGCGCCCGTATCAAGCCCGGGTTTGATCACTCGGGCATTGCCTACGTTGATGCGCTGCGCGCCAGAGATCGTTATATCAAGGAATTTTTACAGACAAGCTTTGAAAACTGTGATGCATTACATGTGCCAGTAGCCCGCTTTCACACCCCAACAATTGCGGACACCACAACGGGCGACATCGACCAAGTGCTTCAGTCCATTGGTCAACTCACCTACACAAACCGTGCGATCAACTATCTGGGTTTACCTGCGATGAGTGTACCGGCAGGATTTTCAAGTAAAAAAATGCCTCTGGCATTCCAGCTTGTCGGGCGTCCCTTTGCTGAAAGTACGATTTTAAAAATCGCAGATGCCTACCAACGGGATACCGCATGGCACACAATGCGACCAGAGGTCTAATGCTCTTTTCAAAAAGTTAAGCTATAAAACATAAACAATATTAAACCGCCTACTTTCACATTCGGATGACACATGTCAAACACAAAACAAAAAAGATTCCCTCAAGTGACGCTTGAAACACTTCCCGCTGAGTCAAAAGGTCTCGCGCAGGAAATTCTGGACATTTCCAGTCTGGGTTTGGCCGGACCCTACAACGTCATGTTGCGCAGCCCCGTTTTTGCTGATCGCATGAAGCGCCTGCTCGATTATTTACGCTTTAATAATTCATTGCCAATGCGCTTAAGCGAGTTTGCAATTTTGATTCAAGCGCGCCTGTGGTCCTCGCAAGTTGAGTGGGTGGCGCACTATCCAATCGCGTTGCGCAATGGGTTGCCCGCACATGTCGCGGACGACCTTAAAGCCAATATTCGTCCGCGCAATATGCAACCCGATGAGGATGCCGTCTACGACGTATGTATGAACATGAGCAAAGATCACAAGATCAGTGAAGCGTTGTTTCAGCATGCCAAAACAGTGCTCGGCGAGCAGCAACTTGTCGATCTGATTGCCGTGAGTGGCACTTACGTCACGATTGCGATGCTGCTGAGCTTAGGTGAAGAGCCCATTCCCGAAGGCAAAACACTCCCGTTCCCTGAAGCAGTCTAAAGCACCGACTCTTCAGTCACCCGCAATGAGGCGACAGGCTGACCGGCCTGTTGCCTCTCATGAACTAGCGTAAAAGCTCGCTCCACACCCCGGGCAAAACGCTCAATGTCAAAGAGCGGCGCTTGTAGACGATTGCGTTCGAGCTTGGCGCGTACGGCGTCAAGTTGAGCACGATCCATGGCGAGTGCAATCGCTTTAGCTTCAAACTCAGAGCGTTCATGGGTCACGAGTTCGGGCAACCCGACTGCCTTGAGTAAGCTCGCCGCCACTCTGCTCGCAAAGGCGGGCTCTGTGCAAGTCAACACGGGCAACCCCGCCCACAAGGCATCGCTCGCGGTCGTATGAGCGTTATAGGGCAATGAATCCAAAAATAAATCCGCACACCTCTGTCGAGCCAGATGTTGATCCATCGGAACTTTGGGAGCAAAAATCAAACGCTCCGGCGCCACTCCCCTTGCTTGCGCCTCTCGGCGCAGGTTATCCGCCGTTTCAGTGCTGGCCTGCAATAACCATAAAATACTATCCGGCACTGCATGCAAAATCGTCATCCACTGGCTAAAGGTCTCGGGCGTAATTTTGTAGTTGTTATTAAAGCAACAAAAGATAAAAGCCTGCTCTGGCAAGCTAAGCTCGGCACGCGTAAAGCGGTGGGGAGACACGGCTCTCTTGCGATCATTAGGCTGGTAACTATGCGGCAAATAAATGACTTTCTCATTAAAAAACGCCTCAGTCTCAGACGTAATGACAGTGCTGTCTGCGAGAATGTAATCCATGAACGCCGCACCCATTGTCCCTGGGTATCCAAGATAATTAATCTGTATCGGTGCGACTCTTGCTGAGAAAATTCCCGGCCGACACCCTGTGGTGAGCCCACTCAGATCCACAGCGATGTCTAGCTCAAGCTCTCTGGCGCGCGCCACAACCTGCGCATCAGACTCTGTTTTCACATCGATAAAATGCTCAAAGCCTTTTTCCAGTCGCAATCGCATGTCATCACGCGTATCCGGACCGGAAGAAAAAGCAAACACTTCAAATGTTGAGCGATCGTGCGCTTCGAATAAGCCAGCGATGAGGTGTGCGACCGGATGGTTGAAAAAATCAGCGGAGAAATAGCCAATCCGAATGCGCGGTTTAGACTGCCGCTTTGAAAATGGCGCTGATACTTTCGGGACAGGATGTTTAGACCTTATCCAGACCTGGGCAGCGCGCTGTTGCAAAAGCGGATCAGAAGTCAGGGCAAGCAAGGGAAACGGCAAACACGCAGGCTGGTCTGCGCGCACGGCGTCAAGAACCTCAGTCAGGTGACGGTCATACAAACGCCAATCACACATCTGCATATTGACGTGCAAACGCGTGCCGGACAGATAAGGCGCATGGGGCGTCAGCTCGATTGCCCGATCAAAACTCTGCGCGGCCTCACGGTATTTTTTTAAACTCGAAAGAGCATTGCCGCGATTGGCATAGGCATTAGCATCCTCAGGTGCCAGCGCAATCGCGGCATCATAGCTCTGCAAAGCCTCGTCCAGACGCCCGAGCGCGTTGAGCGCATTACCGCGGTTGTAATACGCGACAGCATACTGGGGCGACAAGGTGATGGCACGACTGTAACTCTCGAGCGCCTCCTCCCAGCGTCCCATGTTTTGTAAAAGATCGCCACGATTATTATGGGCCTCGACATAATTTGGCTCGAGCTCAAGAGCACGATCAAAACGGACGAGTGCAGATTTAAACTTTCCGAGATCCTGAAGCACATTACCGAAATTATTCAGTGCGTGCGGGACATCTGGATCGAGCTTTAAAACTTTGAGAAAAAGAGTCTCAGCTCGGTCAAGCTGTTGTGTTTGATAAGCGATCAAGGCCAGCATGTGCAGAGCATCAAAATGATTAGGCTGCCATTTAAGTGCGCGCTCATAGAATGTTTGCGCCTCTTTGAGTTGCCCGTGCTGATGCAATGCCAACCCGTCTTGAAATCGACTATGCGCCTTCATCGCATCCACTGCAGACACTGAACGACTCGCAGGAGCAAAATTTTTTGCCACACCAAACCTCAAGTAGAGTTGAATGACTAATTTTAATGCCAACAATTTCTCTTAATCGGCATGCCGGCAATTAAAACCCCGCGATCGACCCATAAGGGTTAGAGTGAATACATCCGTCATGGGACGGCCTACCCATTAAAAAGGCACAAAATGAAATTACCTATTCAAACTGAACCTGCATTGTGGGGTGCCGTAGCGGGTGCTATTGTTGCAACAGCTCTTGGCTTTGGCTTTGCCGATTGGCACACATCTGGAAAAGTAGAATCGCTCAGCGCCGCACGAGGATCCGCTGCAACAGTCACAGCACTCGTTCCAGTCTGCACTGAAATGTTTAAACGAGACAGCAATTTCGACGCCAATCTCGCTGCCTTGAAAAAGACAGATGAATGGGCACGCTATACCTTTATTGAAAAAGGCGGCTGGGGCCAAATGCCTGGCACAGAAAAACTCAATAATGAAACGGCCAGTCAATGCGCCAAATCATTGCTAAAAACCTGAGTGTAGATTAATAAACGTGACGTAATGTCACCCTTCAACCTGCCTGACGCGGTCAGCGCAGGTTGACAGACGATGAGCGATTTTTTGTCGATCAACGATCTTTTTGTTTGAGCTTGGTGTAAACCGTATTGACGACCGTTGCGCGGACTGGCTCGCTCAGCCCGGAAACGGGCTTAGGGGTCGAAGTATCTTTCTTCGGTTTCTTTGTTTCTTTGTTGGTTTTTTGCTGACCTTTAGCCACGATAGTTTCCTATTGAATAGACGATAAACTAGTGTACAGGTCTATCGACAAAAATCCCAATGCTCACCACACTCCGCATCCCAGAATCAGAAGTTGAAGTTTCCGCCATGCGTGCTCAAGGTGCCGGGGGACAAAACGTCAATAAAGTCTCAAGTGCCATTCACTTGCGCTTTCATATCCCAAACTCGAGTCTCCCCGCTGACGTTAAGGTCAGGCTGTTGGCCTTAAAAGACTCTCGTATCACGCGGGACGGGGCGATTGTCATCAAAGCACAGTCCCATCGAAGTCAGGAACTCAATCGCGCAGATGCCTTTGAGCGACTGCATGTGCTCGTCAATAGCGTTGCCCGACCACCCAAAGCCAGACATGCCACCAAACCAACGTTCGGTTCGCGTCAACGTCGACTGGACACTAAGCGCAAACACGCTGAGACTAAAGCGCTGAGAGGCAAATCCGCGCTATAACAGAGCTATGTCTCAGACCGCTTTCTAAAAAGAGCATTTCGTATGAATATCCCATTATTTCCACTAGGCTCAACGCTGTTCCCTGATGGACTGCTGGCACTCAAGATATTCGAGGTGCGCTACCTCGATATGATCAAGGCATGCTTTAAAACCGGCGCCCCTTTCGGTGTTGTGACACTCAACCGAGGTGGTGAGGTTCGTATCCCCGGCAAAGTGATTGC